>NZ_CP007203.1:4078512-4403928 GCF_000340565.2 Nodularia spumigena CCY9414 | reverse complement strand
TGTAAAGAAAAGTTAACCTAATTGGCTTTGTTAAATTTAGTACGTTCTGTCCGGTGTTTTCCTTTTTTACCTCTGGTTTCAACACCATCCATAACTGCATACGCTAGTTCTAATTCATCCTCAAACATTTTTCCAGCAATTTCATCTCGTTTAAGATGTTGCCATTCTAATTCAATTGGATTCATTTCCGAGCAATATTTAGGAAGGAAAAACATATATAAACCCATTTGTTCCCACTTTGTCCATAATGCCTGAACTTCTTTACAACAATGTATTGGTCCATTATCTTGAACTATGACTCTCATTCGTTTACTTTCAGATGCTTCTTGCGCCTCTTGTTCCATCATTTTGATGTAAGAACTGCGCTTAACTCCTCCAATTACTAGACCATAAATAAAGCTAATTAATGGCTGAAATAGCCCAATAATACTGATTCTGCGTCCACGTCTTTTTGTTTGTTCGAGCTTTTTTTGTTCTCCTTTTTGATAGTATGTATAACCTGAATCACTCCAAGCTGAAAATCCTGATTCATCCAAATATTTTAGGTCTATTTCTCCACTAGCCGCAGCCAGTTCTAACATATCCATATCTGCTTGTTTATTTGCACGAGTCACTGGATCTTGTTTTGCTTGATGACTTATTCTTATCCGCTTCCAAATCACCCCTTTTTTTTTAGTCCCCGTCTGATTGTGTTGGTACTTACTTTTATCCCACGCTCTTTATCCAGTTTTTCTGCTAATTGCTTACTGTTATAAGTTTGTGCTTCTTCTTTCAAGCATTTTTCTAAATATTCAATGTCAGCTTCCACCAATTTTGGCTTTCTCCCTCGACCTGGTAACTCATGGAGTCCTTCTATTCCTTCTTTTTCCCACTTATTCAACACGACTCTTACTGTTTGCTCTCCCCAATCAAAGTGAGCCGCTATTTTTTCCACATACCAACCATCTGCATTTAATCTGATTACTTCAGCTCTATCTTTTACTTTCTGCGGTACTTTCGCTGTTCTCAGGTCAAACAACTCTCTATCTTGTTTTTTTGTCAGGAATATCCTTAACCTTGACCCCATATTTACATCACCCTAATATATGTTTTTCCGTATTTACTTATCTTTACACACCTTTAATTTTTTTTGTTTACCTACTTAGACTAGACTAGTTATTTGTAGTGTAGTTTTGTAAAATTCTGTTGGCTTACTGTTTTATGGTTACAAGACTTTCAGCAGCTGTATATGGAGCGGGTACAGCACCAACTGTCACTCCTGGAAAGACTACTGAAGTTGTCCGCAAGACTTATCCGAATTACAAAGTGATTGTTTTAAACGATGACTTTAATACTTTTCAACACGTGTCTGAGTGTTTGATGAAGTATATTCCGGGGATGACTGGTGATAGAGCTTGGGATTTGACTAATCAGATACATTATGAAGGGCAAGCTATTGTCTGGGTTGGCCCCCAAGAAATGGCGGAACTGTATCATCAACAGCTGCGTCGAGCTGGTTTAACAATGGCTCCTTTAGAAGCGGCTTAATTATCATGGGCAAACCCGCAAAAGACGCTTCTGGCAAAGATGGCAGATTAGTCTGGAATCACTCAACTCATCTTTCTGGTCTCATCCCAATTTTAGAACGTCTCTGTCAGCAGGATGGGATTCAAACTGTCACCCCAGGTGTTTTAGGGCGGGCTAAAGGCCATTGTCCAAAAATGCAACTGCGTGTATCTGTACCGATTCGAGGTGGTTATAAAGTCATAGCGCGTCAGGGTAAGACTGTACAAGAGGTTTTTATCCTGACCACTTTAGATCAGGATAAATTTAAAGATACTATTGCGATCGCCATGAAGATAAAATCAGCCTAATAGTCTATTGTCCATCGTGCATCACTTGTTGACTATTGGCTATTCTTCCACTTGGCGGACTGAAAATTTGTGTAATGGCAAACTAAGGACGCAAGAAAAAGTTAAGAAATATGACAAAGCTATCGTCATTTTCACAGACATGAGTACAGTTTCCCAGTCCGGTAAAATCAACTTTTCTAGACCAAAAGCCAAACAGTAAACCAGCCAGTAAGAGAAGCTCATTCTAAAGAGAATTTTCTCTGTTTCTTCTAGATTACCTTTTGGCTGTTTGCGATCGCAAAGTAATAGCAGACCAGCAATACAAGCAACAAAGGATACAGCAACTACAAATTCGTGGCACATTAAATTCATTGAATGCATTTGCGTTGATCCAATACTTTCCCGTTGAGATTCAGTCTAAAGGAATATTCTCCCTATCCCCCAAAAATATTTACAAACTGCAATATATCACTGCAATTAACTTTAAGTAATGCAACGAAAGTTTGAGTCAGATTAAGTTGAATAATTTTAATAATTTTTAATTTAAATTAAATACTTTTGTAAAGCAAGTCTAGGCAACTTATAATGCTAAAAATAATTATTTGTATCAAATAATACTTTGTTTTCCCTTTGAAATAAAAAATGACTATTGAAGAGAACTAATTCTGTTTTGTAACTCAATCAAATCGGGATACTGATTAACATCAAGTTGATTCAACGCCCAATCAAAAAATTTGTCTAGAGCAATATATTGAGATTTTTGTCGCTGCATTGCTTTTTGAATATCCTTACCATGAAACCAGATCAAATACTGCTTCTGTGTCCAAAATTCCTCTTGAGAAAACTGCTGCTGATATATAGCAAGGCTTTGTTCAAATCTATCTGGAGTGACAGTTTCAACAGCCTCTTGAAATCGGTTAATTAATGCCACAGCTTGACTTTGACAGTATTGAAGAGCGAGTGAGGAAGGGAGTTTACCACTTCCACCTGTCCATGTTGTTTTGAGTTGATGTCGAGATGTACTTGATTGTAATAAATCAGCTAATGCCCATCTTACTGCTTGATAATCTTGCAAGCTGATTGCAGCTTCTTCCATCCAACCTGAAATTGCTTCCAAACCTGGTGAATCTCCATGTCCCCATTTAGAATTAGGATTATCTTGTTTTTCTATATATTTTGTGTGCCAATAGTTATGAATTAAATCGGCGTTTAATAGATAATTTTCGACACAAGCACGATGGGTAAGCATCATGGAATTGAGTGGTATTAATGCAATATTATCAGTAGGTTTAGCATCAAAATCGCGGTCGCGAAAAATAATATATTGTTGATTTGTCGCTCCCTCTCTAGAAAAATAACCTTGAAGAAAAACCGAAAAGGTAAATTTACTGCCAGCAGGAACAATTGTGGGCTTATTGGTTAAAACGTTTTCGACAACTCTGTTAAGTAGTCTAAAATCTAAGCTAGTTTGCTTGCCCTCACAGAAAATAATTTTGCCACTAACAACACTCACAATTACACCTCTAGTCTGATAATATATGCTTCAGGTACTAATTGCTCTATATAATCAGAGTGGGTTGTAATAATAAACTGATTATTTGTGCCTAACTTGGGTAAAGCTCTCAGCAATGCCTGTTGCATTGGTGGATGTAGGTGCAACTCAATCTCATCAATAAGAATGACAGAGTTATGAATATTCCAACTAGCAAAGTCCATTAACATCGGGAAAATAGCACGTTCACCCCCGGACATTTCAGAAATTTCATACTGGTTTCTACCGTCATATAAATAAAACCAGAGTTCACTCAAGATATCGTCCACATTCTCTCGCGGAACTGGGCCTTCAAAACTTCGTTCTGGAAAAACTGCTTTGTAAGCGCGTTCAATTTCGGCGTATAAATCCTTTTGTCCTGGGCGTAGAATCCGAATTTTCTCCGTTTCTACATCTTGATGGAATTGTCGCCATTTAGAAAGGCGATCGCGCAAAAGGTCTTCTGTAATTTCTACTTTGCGATCTGGATCTTCTGTAGTTAGGCTAGTTGAAGTTCTCTGTTCTGTGTACCAAAGAATTGTACCCACTCGTTCAAATACTGAAAATCCTTCAGCACGAAGTAATTGTTTAGCGTATTCTCGTCCTTTAAATTGAAATAATTCAGCCGCACTATCTGCTTGAACACGTCCATTTCGCCATTTTAGGGTAACAATATGCTTGTCACCAGGCGGCTGCAAATCACGACCCATATCTTGTAATTTCTGTTGAAAATCTCGCACAGCTTGGAGTTCACCAGATGAGAACTGCACATTTACAGTTACCTCTGGCTCAAATCCTCTCCAGTTACTTCCAAGCAGTTCATAGTTAAATCCTGCCCATTCTAAATCGGAAGGTGCTTTTAAGCGTCCAGTTGCTGTGCCGAGAGTTGACGCGATCGCTTGTAAAAGACTTGTTTTTCCAGCACCATTCATGCCGATGAGAACAATAATATCTCGCGCCAACCCAGTTTCTTGATCTGTGAAATCAAATACTGGAGAAGACCGGAATTTCTTAAAATATTTTAGTTGTAGGGATTGAATTTTCATATTGAGATTCTCCGAAATAGGAGAAACAGTAATTGAAAACAGGATTAGTTTTCACGTAGTTAGCTAAGATTGAATTCACCTAATAAATATGGCTAATGCTCACAAGCAGCAATACTCACCCAGGTGCTAGAACCATCAGCCCAATGTTCTTTTTTCCAAATAGGGGCATTATGTTTAAGAGTATCAATAGCATAACGACAAGCTTCAAAGGCTTCACTACGATGCGGACACCCAACGGCTACTAAGACGCTGATTTCTCCTACTTGCAAACGCCCGACGCGATGATAAATTACTACCCGCTTCACATCAGACCAAGTGGAACGAATATCAGCCGCAATTTGATAGAAAACTCTTAACGCCATTGGTTCATAAGCTTGATATTCTAAGGCAATTACAGGTTGTCCATTTGTTTGATTGCGAACCATTCCACTCATTACGACTACCGCACCGTTAGCTGCGTCGTTGGCTTTGGTGTAGATTTCTTCTAGGGATAATGGTGCAAAGGTGATGGCAAAACTATCTTCGGTTTTTGGTTTAATTGCTGAGGTTAGTGTATTGGACATGGTGGTTTCACGCAGAGGCGCAGAGGCGCAGAGAGAGAGAGTAATTAAGGAAGGGTATTTCTTTGATTCAGAAATTTGAGTTGATGATACATACAGCTAATTTGTGGTAAGTTTACACCTGCTGCTTGGACTTTTTTTAAGGGGTTTCCGAAAATTGCTTCTACTTCTAAGGGGCGGTGTTCATCATAGTCAATTTTCATGCTGGTACGGTATGGTTTCATTTTGAGTGTGTAATTCAGCATGGTTTGAATGAATTTGTCAGGAATTATACGTCCGGAAGTTTTCGCGCCAGCTGCTACTTCGTTCATCAATTGTTCAACTAATTTCCGGGTGTCAGCATCAGCCATTAATTCGTCTGTTGTCGCATTGAGGATTACAGATAGCCCATTGTAGGGTATATTCCACACCAGTTTTTGCCACCGCGCCAGCAATAAATCTGCGGCTAATTCGATGGGGATACCAGCATTTTGAAAGTCATTAGCAATCTGCTGTATCTTGTCTGTAATCGGATGAGGTTGATATTCCGGGGTATATTCCCCCAAGGTAATTTTTCCATAATCTAAGTGATGAATATGCCCTGCTCCCACTTTATTGGAACACAAAAAACATAAACCACCGATAATTTGAACATTGCTGACAATTTGGGCTATGTCTTCTTCTATATTTAATCCATTCTGCAATACTAATACTACGCCAGTATCTTTAACCACGGGTGGTAATAATTTTGGTAGTAAATGGTTTTGTGTTGTCTTCAGTGCCACTATGACTACATCACATTGTGGCATCTGGTTGACATCGTTATAGGCGTTAACTTGGGGAAGGGTAAAATCACCGTCTTTAGACTCGACAAATAAACCAGATTTGCTCACGTGTTCGTAATCACTTTTGAGCAAAAAGTGGACATCTAAACCAGCTTTTTGCAATTTAGCGCCATAAAACCCGCCTAATGCACCAGTTCCGAGGATGGCGTACCTGCGTTCGCGGAGCAGTCCGAAGGAATCGCACATTTCTTTTATACAGGATTCTCTTAGGATGATCATAAAGCGATTTTAACCACGTTATGCATAGTTAACTTTTTTTAATAAAATTTAAAGCTGTTTGATAATAATTTAAATTTTGGTGTGGCTGAGGGAAAATATGAATTTTTTTTTCACTCTGTGGGAAGATTGATGATTATGATAAACATTATTAGAAATTTTTTAAAGTGTTTAAATTATGTTACATGAATGGAGTAATTACTTTAGGTATATGTTAAGGTAAATTCAAATGTCTAAAAATATGTTTTTTCTTATTTTTCAGATGTTGACATTAATCCCACTAAATTGATGCTTGATTTCAACGCCTTAGCTGAATTCTCCCGTAACAATTGCACCAGCATTTGTGCATTTCTTGTCCCAGCAAACATAATTGCTTCATCGCTGACAATTATCCTCACCGTATTGCGTCGCCCCATACATCAAGTGTGGAAATCTGTGGGATTTGCCAGTATTTTCGCCGTAGTGATGGTATACCATGTAATTACTTGGTTTATGATTGGCGTGGTAATGTTGCCAACGTATATATTATTGTCCCTAGCAATCACCTGTTTGCTGACTAATTTTGCAGCTATCCTTTGGCAAAAGCGCCAAGTTCGTAATCATAGTTTGACTCAAAGTGCTTAATATCTCTTGGGAAATAGTTCACCGCTTTTCAGGATATCCAAAATTTGGGCGTGGCTGAATCTGAAGATGAAATGCCAAAATTGCATTTTTTTCATCTTTTTCTCTGCGCCTGGAATGTTTGATGGGTGAGACAACACCAAGTTTAGTTTGGGATATTATTCAGAAATTATACCTTTAATTGTGTATGCTGCCCAGTAGTAAGGATGATTGTAAAGTTTTTTATCGGGAACCATCTTACTACTTCTATATAAATAGGTTGCTAAATAAGCTTTAATTGTTAATTCATCAGTATCGAGATGATTTAGTAAGTCTTCATACCATTTTGTCAGGTCAAGAGCAGTTAGTTCTTTGAGCCATAATGTGGCTTCAGCTAAAGCAGTAACTGGTGATTTATTTAGCTGTAGTCTTCTATAGAACTCAATCATCACTAAAGCACTGGTAGATGATTCTACACTCCATAGTGTACTTACCACATGAGGTATTCCTTCACAGAGAAAACCACTGGCTAAATCCACATATTCGGTAGTAATATTCGGGTTTTTCGTTCTCGCTGTTTCACCAGCCGCAAGAGTAATTAATTTGTAACTATTGAGATTTGTTTGGCAGATTTCTTCTAAGGTTATTTGCTCTTCATCTACTAATAGCAATGCTGATTTTTTTGGTGCAATAAAATTATTGCTCACACGCCCGGCAAAATGCAAAATATTTTTAGGAGCAAACAAGGAATTTGCTACTTGATTTTTGGTAGCATTAGCTCCCTGGATGCGTTGAGGATTATGGAACATCTGGCTAATAATTTCAGATTCTAATTGTGCCAATTTTCCTGGGGAATCATTTGTGCTGTTGGGGTACTCGATACTCAGCAACATTTGATGTTGCAATTGCCAGATATTTTCAGTTTTTACAGACAAACCTTTTTGGACACTGGGCAAATAGCTAATAGTAAAATTATTTGGTAGTTCTTTGTGGGACGGCGAAGAAATATTAAAAAGAGTATGGAGAGGTAATCTATGTAAGTCGCGGTGGGGAATTAATGTTAGTTGGGTGATGTCTTCGAGTTCTTGTGCAATTGTGGAAATTTGGAGAATATTTTGCAGTTGTAACAGCTTTTCTGCCATATCCACTCGCCAAATATGATTGCTTTTGCTGTGTTGGTCTTGGGGTTCACTAAGATATTCTTGGTATTCTTGATGCCAATTTTCCAGCCAATTCTCAAATTCAATTAAGCGTCTGACAGCTTCGGGTAGAGGAAGTTCATCAGCAGGTTGGGGGTTTTCTTCTAAGTCTATTGTGCCGACATCTTGTATGGGTGTAAATAGTAAAATGGGTGATGGGGCTTGGTCTTTAATGATGAAGGTATGTAAGGCTACTGGGCTAATATGCCAATAAATTATGGCTGTGTGGGGATTGAGGAGTTGTTGAACCGAACTGTAGTAGTGTGAGTAAATCTGTTCCTGCCAATCGGATAGTAGCCAAGTTAAACAGGAATTTTTGCCCTGTTCTGCCATTTCCCAGGCTTCTACTAAGTCGCCGTATTCTACGGCTAAATCAACTTCTAATTGACCAATTCCGGCAAATTTGAGCGCTAGCTGTTTTTTACTGTCATCAGAACGAGTTGATTCAGTCAGTAGTTGTGCTAGTAAATCTGCGGCTCGTTGCTGTAATTCTTCTGCTTGTGCTGTTTGACCTATTCCCAAATGTGTTTTAATCAGAGATTGCAAAACTTCTAAATGCAACTCGGTAAAATCTGCTGTTGTGAGAGTTAATAGGGCTTGATTGTATTCAGCTATGGCTTGACACCAATAATTACGGGGTGTGGGAGATTTTTTTCCTAGATCGTAGTATGTATTGCCTTTGGCTAGATGCAATCTACCCCAACCTTCTGGGTGGGTATCTGGGTGAATATGTTTCAAGCCTTCTTCTAGACTTGCTAGTTTACCCTCATAGCCGCTCTGCTGCAAGGCAGGATTTTGTGTGGTGATGCTGGTTAAAGAATTTAATGTTGTGGGGGTAACTAAATGGCTAGCAGCAGTTCCTCGACTAATCCACGCTTCCCAATAGTCAAGTTTAATTTCTAAGGCTTTGTCGTAGGAAACGATCGCATCGGCAAATCTTTCTAAATAAAACAGCGCTACGGCTTGGTTGTACCAAGCTAAGTGAAAATCGGGCTTGATGGCTATGGCGTTGTGGTAGGAGGCGATCGCTTGTTCTCTTTGTCCTAAGTTTTCTAAGGCTATACCCCGGTTATACCAAGCTAAGTATAAATCTGGTTGGGTGGCAAGTGCTTGATCCCAGGAGGCGATCGCTTGGGACCAATTTCCTAAATTAAATAATACTACACCCCGGTCAATCCAAACTTCATGAAAATCTGGTTGAATTTCAATGGCTTTGTCGTAAGAGGCGATCGCTTCTGCATATTGCTCAACAGCCAAGGCTAACCCTCTATAATACCAGTTTCCTGGGTCTTGTGGTTCTAAATTTAGGGCTTGGTCATAATTGGCAATTGCTTCGGGAATTTGTCCTAATTTAAACAGGGCTAAACCCTTGCTAGAGAAAGCTTCTGGATTCTGGGGACCAATGGCGATGGCTTGATCAAAACAGGCGATCGCTTCTTCAAATTGTCCTAACTCACCTAAAGTTGCACCCCGATTATACCAAGATTTGTAGTGATGGGGTTTGAGTGCAATGGCTTGGTCATAAGAGGCGATCGCATCGGCAAAATATTTTAAATGAAATAAAGTTAAACCGTGATTAAACCAATATTCCGAAGAATCAGGATTGATTTCTATAGCTTGATTATAAGAAGCGATCGCTCCGAGCAAATCACCTGTTTTGGCTTGCTGAAGACCTTGATAAAACCAATCTTGCGCTTGAACATCAGGTTGATCAGCAGTAATAACTGGGAGCGGGTTCAAAGTTGAAAGATTAGCCCCTAGCTGTGGGACTAAATTAGCACTTTCATCCCACCTCCCCAAAGAAGCTCCTATTGCTGTTTCAGGTTCTGATTTGGGAATCTCAGTTTTTTGTGCTTCCGACTCCCCCAACATTTCCCTGAAATTGTCCATCACATCTTGCTCAGGCGCTGTGACGAGGGATGGTGCTATATTTTCCTCGGCTTCAACTGCATATTCTGTATTCTCAGTCAATATTCCTGAAGGATAATCAATTGCGGGTATTGCTGCTGTAGTTTCAAACTCTGGGTTTTCCGACTCCCATAAAGATTCGCTGAAATTAGGTATCAACTCCTGTGTTGGAGAGTCTAGAGTGTGATCTAACATTTTTGAGGTTGTGGTGTCACTTTCTGTCTCAGGCTCGCCCAATTCTCCTGTCAACAAGCGGATACCAATATCGTAAGACAGTTCACCAACCTTACCAATTCCCAGTTCGCCTAATTGCATCATTTGTTCTGCTAACTGATAATTGGGCGCTGGTGATAAAAGCAATTTTTCGGCAAATATCAGCAGCCAATCTATCCAGCGATCAACACTGATGCGATCATCCATCCGTTGGAGATACTGGATAGCCCATTGTTGTCCTCGTCCTTGCTGTACGCCTTCCAATAACTGGGTAAATAACACCTCCAGATCCGCATTAGTTAGCTCAGGTAGGGGTTGTGTCACCTCCAAGCCCCTCGCAGCTTTAATAGAACGACTCTGCTGATGATCAACGGGGTTGTTAAAAAATTTGTTAAGCGACTGCAATAGCTGCGTGAGCATCTGGCATACTCTTGGATTTTGTCTCTCCTAAATTGTAGCGATCGTTGTGTCAACAAAAATCAGTAATTACGTAAAACCCAGTGCAATTAAACAGGTTTTTTTGGATCTGGCTATAAAATATATACAAAACTTTTTTATTTCAGGATTGGGGATTGGGGATTGGGGATTGGGGATTTGCGAAGCGCCGCCAGTATTTTAGATGACAGTTCTCCAAAATCTAAAATCTAAAATCTAAAATCTAAAATTTGTGTCTTCCCACGCCCTGATCTCCCTCGTTTCCCAATACCCGCTTAAGTCTGATCTGTATTTGATTGACTGGGAGCATTATATTGATTGATTAGTTCCTGGACAATCAGTTGTGGATCATCTGTCTCAATTGACAGTTGCTGGGCAATTTGCTGGCGTAAATTCTGATCCTGCTGCAACATAATCAACAGCTGATCTAGGGTAACAGTTTGGGTTGCTCCCTCGGTGGGCGAATTTTCTTCCTGACTGACTTTTTCTTCTACTGGGTCATTGTCTGGAGAAGGTAAAGTTGTATTGACTGCATCAGGTCCGTCATATTCCCATATTGGTTCGCCTTGATTACGTGTCAGCACCTGCATTCCAATTTCATAAGCAACATCTCCAACTTGACCAAGGCCCAGATTACCCAGTTGCACGAAGCGAGCAGCTAATTCATTGTTAGGTGTAGGTGATGCTAGCAATCTTTCGCCAAAGCGCCGTAACCATTCTACCCAGCGTTGAGTAGAAACGCGATGTTCAATATTATCTAGCCACTTTTGCGCCCAATCTTTGCCTCTGGCCTGATGCACCCCTTCTAGCAGTTCGTTGAAGAGAAATTCTAAATCAGTGTTGGTTAGGGGGGGTGCTGGTTTGTCTGGCACATGATCCCGGATATTGGAAGAGGTGGGTTGTCCTCCAAATAAGCTGCGAAAAAGACGTTTGAACCATTGAATTAGCCGCCTGAGCATTGTTCTGCACCATTGAGTATTGTTGACTAAAATGTGTAGACTGGAAGTCTTGTGTTTGTTCTAGGGTGTCAGAAACCTCAGTCTAAAGGCATGAGGCTTGAAAGAGAAATCTAGCAAGCCGTTCTGACCAGCCTCAGCACTTCAAGTGCTATGTTTTTTGAGTCACGATACCGGAGGATACGTAGCCAGTCTTCCGCTCTATCGCTAGTGGTTAAACAGTCTTAAGGTCACTGAGACAGTGCTTCTAGCCTAACAAGCTCTTAAAACTTTGGCGAGGCTAACATTACCCCGAAAGGGAGGCTCTTTTAGAGCAACTTACTATGCGTACAGGGTTGGAAAACTTGAAGCAGTAATTGTCCTGCCGAGAGTGCAATACAAAAGCACACCGAGTATCTCAACCCCAAGGCGATAGTAAAACAATTGTCAAGCCGTCATGAAAGGATGGGGTTTCAGACCCATTTTTTTTGATGACACATACATAACCCATGTACAAAAGTTTAAAATAGTTGCATCCCCAACTCGACTGGGTGCTGCTAACCAAAGTAGAAAGGCACTGAAGTCTTCCATCCATGTCTTACGAACCCCTCCACCATAAGTATCGCCCAAAGAGTTTTGCTGAACTGGTGGGACAAGAGGCGATCGCTACTACCCTCACCAACGCGATTCGCACTGCTAAAATTGCCCCAGCCTATTTATTCACAGGCCCCAGAGGCACGGGAAAGACTTCTAGCGCCCGCATTCTCGCTAAATCTTTAAATTGTCTCAACAGTGACCAGCCCACTGCTGAACCCTGTGGAGTGTGTGATGTTTGTCAAGGCATCACCAAGGGCTATTCCCTCGATGTGATAGAAATTGATGCTGCCAGTAACACTGGTGTTGATAATATCCGTGAGTTAATTGAAAAGGCACAGTTTGCCCCTGTACAGTGTCGCTACAAGGTTTATGTAGTCGATGAATGCCATATGCTCAGTACGGCGGCATTCAATGCGTTATTAAAGACATTAGAAGAACCACCGAAGCACGTAGTTTTTGTTTTAGCGACAACAGACCCGCAGCGAGTCTTACCAACGATTATTTCACGCTGCCAAAGATTTGATTTTAGACGTATTCAGTTAGAGGCGATGGTTAATCATTTAAGTGCGATCGCCTCTAAAGAAAATATTAATATTACTTCTGATGCTGTCACCTTAATCGGTCAAATTGCTCAGGGAGGATTGCGAGATGCAGAAAGTTTACTGGATCAATTAGCTTTGACTGTGGGTGAAGTGACACCTGACAAAGTTTGGGATTTGGTCGGTTCGGTGAGTGAACAAGACTTAATTGCCTTATTGAATGCGATCGCACAAAATCGAGCCGAAGGAGTTTTAGATTGTAGCCGGAAAATTCTCGATAGTGGACGGGAACCGCTAATTATTCTGCAAAATCTCGCCGCTTTATACAGAGATTTGCTAATAGCACAAACTGCATCTAATCGTCAAGATTTAGTTACTTGTACTCAGCAAACCTGGACAGCGTTGGTTGAATTGTCCCAAAAACTCGATATGAGTACAATTTTGCAAGGACAGCAACACCTACGCACAGCAGAAGTGCAAATAAAAAATACCACCCAGCCCCGCTTATGGTTGGAAGTAACACTACTAGGATTATTGCCGAGTGCAAATATTCAAACCCAAGCTGCAAGCATACCTCAGCGAGTAAATACGCCTGCTGTAGCTCCCAATTATTACCCAGTTGCTTCTGCACCACCTCAGCCAACAAATCACAATCAGACGGTTAACCCAGTATCTGCACCTCAGCCGACAAATCACAATCCGGTTTATCCAACCCCAACCACACCAGAACCTCAGACTCAAGCACCAGCACCTGTAAATAGTGAACCAGCACCACAGGAAGTTACTACACAATCAGGGTATGACTTAACTCAAGTTTGGCAACAAGTCTGTATGAATATTCAGATGCCTTCTCGGCAAGCTTTACTGGGTCAAATGTGTCAAATTACAGAGTTTAACGGGAACGTGGTTCGTGTTGCTGTCAGAGGCGCTTGGTTAGACACACTTAAATCTGATCTGCCGGTGATTACAGATGCTTTCCAACAGATTTTTCAGCGCGAAATCCAGGTTTATCTGGAAAAAGGAACTTCTTCTACTTCTAAATCAACAAGAACAAATCCTCAACCACAAAATCCTACTCCCGTTCAGCAACCACCAGCAAATAACTATAATCAGCAAATTCAAACTTTAGCACCGACGACTCCAGCGACACCAGCACCAGCACCAGCACCAACACCAACCCCAGCAAAAACCGAATCAACGACGGGTGCAAGTAGAGTGCAAACCCTGCCTCCAAGAACAATGCAAAAGCCTCTGGCTGATTGGGAAACTGATGAAGTGACAATTGCAGCCAAGCGTCTAGCGGATTTCTTCAATGGGCAGGTTATCCGCTTTACAGACGATGGAATTGATTCGCCTGAATCTATGGCTACATCTGAGGGTTTGGATGAACCAGAAATTGATGATGATTAATCATTGACTTTTATTGTGTAATATAGGACTCCTATTTGATTTCTGTTGGCGTAGCCTGCGCTTTGCGCTTACAACTCAAAAAGCTGTTTCCCACGGACCACTCCCTACGGACCACTCCCCACCTACGCAAGTAAGTATGGCTACGCCACGCAAGCTATCAAAAATCAAAGCGGATTACTATAGTACGTAAAATGGCAATAAAACTAGAAAAATTTTGAATTAACCGAGTTTTTCTCCCAAAAAAAAATCCCAAATTAAGAATAAATTCTGAACTTGGAATTTTAAGATTTTTGACTTTTGACTTTTGACTGTTGACTTCCGCAGGTCGGTTAGTCACCGCTACCTGAATGCACTGTTTTAATCCATTTCAGGCGCTTTTCTCTGACGGACATCCGAGCAGTGGTAGCACTCATGACTACCAACCAGTGCAACATATAGAAAGAGCCACGCAGGGTTTGTAACAATAATACAAAAGATGTAGAAATATTGAATTCCTGATCTTGGCGTATGCGCTTAAGTCCGGCAAACATCCCAATAACAGACATACCGACTGATAGTGTAGTTACCGGACCTAAAATTGGTAGACGATGGCGAGCCACCGCCATGAATATATCTGGAACGGCGGCTGTGGGGAGGATATACATAGTGAACATAAATATCAGCATATCCCAGGTTTTCCGCGCGCCCATGCGGTTTTGGAGGATGAGATCCCAGTAATCTAAATAGCGCTGATAGCCGCCTTCTGCCCAACGACTGCGCTGATGCCAAAGAGCGATCGCATTTGTCACACCTTCTTCCTGTACAGCTGGGTATAATGTACACTCAATGTCCCATTTGTCAAGATGTAGGCGCAAAGTCATATCCAAATCATCGGTGATGGTTTCTTCATTCCATCCCCCAAAACTTTCTAAGGCTGTACGCCGGACAAATTGACCATTACCTCGCAGTTCGCCAATCCCAGCGATGGAGACACGTTGCTGCTGAAACCAGGTATCTAAAGCCATTTCAGCCATTTGACCCTGAGTCCAAAAATTTTCCTTGGCGTTGGCTATGGCTTTTCGCACCTGCACCGCCCCCACCTTTTCGCGTTGGAATAAAGGTGCTACCTGTAGCAGTAAGTCTGGTACTACTTGAGCATCAGCATCAAACACTGCGACAATTTCGCCCTTAGTCAATGGCAATACCTGATTCAAAGCTCCTGATTTGCCGCCACTAGCTTCTGGAGAACGCCTGAGAACCTTGAGTTGGTCATATTCTTGGGCTAGTTCCGCTAATAACTGCGGTGTCTGATCGGTGCTGTTATCGTCAATTATCCAGACTTCAAACTGCCCATCTGGATATTCTAGACTACAAAGATTCTTGACTAATTTACCGATAACTGCTTCTTCGTTTTTTGCTGCTACTAACACAGATACAGAGGGAAAATCTCCCTGCATTTCTTTGCTATAGCGCCTGGGTCTAGCAAATACCACCACTAAAGCGTGAAATCCTAGGAGAGTAGTCAGTCCGAGAATAAATATTGAACCCCAAGACGCTAAATGCAGAGCGATAGTACCGCTCCAAACTACAGTTAAAACCAGAGCAGCTTTGCGTCTACGTCCTTGAAACCGGGATGGCAGAGACATGGGATCTACCTCTACCACTGACTCCTCCTCATCTGCCGATGGGTCGGATAATAGGGAGTTAAGTTGGTCAAGCTCGTCGTAATAATCGTCTTCGAGCCAGGAATTCGCTGGCATAGGTTATTTGATTCAAAAACCAGTATCATCATACACCTAAATAAAATAATTGAGGGGAAAATCCAGATGGTTGATTTGAGAATATTTAACCGCCGATGTAGCTGGCTTCTTGAAGGGTACGCCGATGAACGCCGATAAATTAAGATATTTGATGGTTTGATTGGCTGTTTTTCCGATAATTTCGCCTTAAATTAACCCTATGCTTTATATCTTTTAGGGGGGGGGTTAGGGACTGGGTAAATCAATTTTGGATTTTGGATTCGCGTTAGCGCCGTGAGTATTTTAGATTAAACTTCAATCTAAAATCTAAAATTCCTATTCCCCACTCCCTACTCCCCACTCCCTACTCCCTTCTATTCAGCGACTGTAGAAGTTAAGCTCATGGTTTCCCACAGCACCATAGGGTGTGTAGTTGGTAGAGGTTGGTGCAATGCAATTAGCTGGGTTAGGGTGTTCTTTAATTGCGTGCGGGATACGATATCATCTACAAATCCATGCTTTAACAAATCTTCTGCGGTTTGGAAATCTTCTGGTAGTTTTTCGCGCAGGGTTTGCTCAATCACTCGCCGACCTGCAAAACCAATGGTTGCTTTGGGTTCTGCAATGATAATATCTCCCAACATGGCAAAACTAGCGGTAACGCCGCCTGTGGTGGGATTTGTCAAGATGGGAATGTACAGTAATTTGGCTTGACGATGGCGTTCTAAGGCTGCGGAGATTTTAGCCATCTGCATTAAGGAAAGCATTCCTTCTTGCATTCTCGCTCCACCAGAGGTACAAATAATGACTACGGGATAGCGTCGTTGAGTTGCTTGTTCAATTAAGCGGGTAAGTTTTTCACCAACCACTGAACCCATACTACCGCCCATAAAGCGGAAGTCCATCACGCCCAGGGCTATGGGTAAACCGTTGATTTGACCCAAACCGGTTTTAACTGCGTCTACTAAACCCAGTTTATCTTCCATTTCCCGCAGGCGATCGCTATAGGGTTTGCGATCGCGAAATTGCAGGGGATCTGTGGGGCGCAGATGCTCATCTATGGGTTTCCAGGTATTGATATCTATCAACTGGCGGATACGCTCATCGCTATCCACCCGATTATGATGTCCACATTCAACGCAGACCATCTGGTTAGCTTTCAGGTCTTTTGTATAGGTTAATACCCCACATTTGGGACACTTATGCCACAGTCCATCAGCAATTTCTCGTTCTTGGGGTTCTAAGTGGGTAGATCCTGATTTCCTTCGATTTGCAAACCAATCTACCAGAGACTTTAAACCACGTGATTCTTCGTTGTTTGCCATTTTTATCTTTTTTTTAAGTGGGTATGAGGTTGAAAACATATCAAGCCACTATGGGATGTCTAGGTGAAAAAGTTCTAAGTCTAGAGCAACTTAGTTGTGACTCTTGACCTACGCTTTCAAAGTCTCCAGATTTGCTCTTATACAAATGCAAATAACACCCCATTTTAGCTTTTGACTCTTGACTACATCTCAAATTACGCTTATAAGCAATTCCGACCTAATTTTTTATCTGTGGTTGCCAGCTTAACGAAAATGCTGATGCCAACACAAGCCTTTTGCCCGGCTGAATTTTGTCAAGCGATTGCTAGAGTCAAGGTCAATTAAACATCAACCCCCAAACGAGATGCCCTTTTCTCAACCCAATACCGAACCACCGCCCCAATAAATCATTACCGTTGTTAGTTTATGAGAAGTAAGAATCCATAGCGTTGTCTAATCTTCTAGGTATAGCAAAAGTCAAAAGTCAAAAGTGAGCCAGTGCGGTCTTCTCCCAAAGGGAGAGGCTAACGCCAAGGGGGTTTCCCTCATGAGCAACTGGCGAACCCCGAAGGGGTCAAAAGTCAAAAGTGAAAGACTCGCTGTGACTGGGTTTTAGGCTTTTGCCATGTCCTAACAACCTTGGCGGTTGCTATACATAAAGAATTATCTGTGTTCATCTGTGTTTATCTGTGGTTAATTAATTCTTAGCTTACCTACTCAAATTAGAGGTGCTACTTAATCAAACTTATACTTAACAATGGTGATTTTTGATCAAGAGCGTGATACCAGTTACAAGCTGATATTACCAAAAGGTAAAAGGGGTATGGGGTAATGACGGCTACAAACAGGGGGAGTGGGGAGAAGAGGAACGGGGGCAGGGGGTAGGGGGCAGGGGAGAAGAGGAACGGTTGTTAAGTAACCGGAAGTTTTAAAGTAATTTCTCACTCCCCCTTGCTCCGGTGCTCCGGTGCGCCCCTGCTTCTTCTGGGGAGTAGTCCGTGGGGGATAAAATGTTTCATCACTTCCACTAAACCCATGCTCTTTTAAAAAAATAAGCCCAGGTAGGTAGACAGAATCGCTTCACCACCAAATACGGTGATTACTGCTCCTAAAGCTAGAAAAGGGCCAAAAGGTATTTTTTGTCCAACTCTCTGCTGTGATAGCAACATTG
Organism: Nodularia spumigena CCY9414; assembly: GCF_000340565.2. Lineage (NCBI taxonomy): Bacteria > Bacillati > Cyanobacteriota > Cyanophyceae > Nostocales > Nodulariaceae > Nodularia > Nodularia spumigena. Next base: position 4,385,890 of record NZ_CP007203.1, on the reverse strand, counting down.
CGCCACCACCTATGATTACACCTACGAAACAGGCAATAAAACTAGCCAGAAGCAAATACTTCCAGCCTAACCAAGCTCCCATCATTGCGGCTAGTTTCGCGTCACCTGCGCCCATTGCAGTTTTACCCAAAGCTATAGAACCTACCATAGCGATCGCATCAAACAGCCATAATCCTAATACTGCTCCCACTATGCTGATCATCAGGTGATTGACTAATCCCGTCCAACCCCCTTGTGAAAAGAAACCCACAGTCATTTGAAAGCAAATCCCTATCACTAAACCCGATTTAGTCAGGACATTAGGTAAGGTCATTGTATCCAAGTCAATGAGAGATAAAGCCAAGAGCCAACTACAAAAAGCCCAGTAACTTACTGTAATAATTGAAACTTGAAATTCCCAAAATACTATCAAAAAAATTATACCCGTTATCCCTTCTACCACAGGATAACGGATAGATATCTTGGTTTTACAATAACGGCATCGCCCTCTTAACCATACCCATCCCAACACCGGAACATTATCTGTAGCTCTGAGCTGGTTTAAACAACGAGGACAGCGAGAAGGCGGCCACAGAACAGATAACCTAGCAGGTAATCGATAAACTACAACATTAATAAAGCTGCCAATAGATGCACCCAGAGCGAAGACAATGATACTCGCGGGGACGACCATCAAAATGTCCATATAGTCCTTTGTCATTTTGCATACACTACTCTAGCCTTTCATTGCTGTTTTTTCACAGAAATATCAAGACATTTTCAGAGAGTATATGTCTCATGGCAAAAGTTAATCAATGACCAATGACCAATGACAAATGACCAATGACCAATGACTAATGACTAATACATATGTGATTCAATTTGACTTAATGGTACAAAACATTCTTGAGGTAAAAGTACTGGTTGGTGAGTAAAAATCACTTTACCCCGATGAGTAATGTGATTAATTGCTACTCCTGAAGCTTGTCCAGCTATTTCAGGATGTACCTCACAGTGGATGTAGTAAATCTGCCCTGCTGCTCTGATTAAGGCTGGATCAATCAAAGGAGACTGGTTTTTGGGGGCAGTAAATTTTGCTTGTTCTTGTCGTAATGCGTACACTATCGACTGTTATATAAATTGCTAGATTTGTCTTTAGTTTATCTGATACATTCAGAAAATGTTGCCAAAATGCCAGATTAAGCGGGAAATTATGATTTTTCCATAGCTTTAATTAATGATTCCCCCATAGCACGGCAACCTAGAAGATTCATGCCAGGGGACATAATATCACCCGTGCGATCGCCTTGGGCTAAAACTTGCAATACAGCTTGTTCCATTTTGTCTGCGGCTTGGGGTTGGTCTAAACCGTAGCGTAACATCATCGCTGCACTTAAAACCTGAGCCAGAGGATTGGCTTTATCTTGTCCGGCGATATCGGGGGCCGAACCGTGGACTGGTTCAAACAGACCAGGGCCAGAAGCACCCAAACTAGCAGAGGGTAACATTCCAATACTACCTGTGAGCATGGCGGCTGCATCTGAGAGAATATCGCCAAATAAATTCCCTGTGACAATAGTATCAAACTGCTTAGGAGCGCGTACCAGTTGCATGGCGGCGTTATCAACGTAGAGGTGAGATAATTCCACATCGGGATACTCAGAAGCAAGTTGAGTCATGCGATCGCGCCACAACTGCGATACTTCTAATACATTGGCTTTATCTACAGAACAAAGTCTTCCGCCACGTTTGCGGGCTGCTTCAAAGGCGACGCGCCCAATGCGGTCAATTTCTGACTCAGTGTAAACCATTGTATTTACACCGCGTTTTTCCCCAGTATCAGTGGTGAAAATCCCCTTGGGTTGACCAAAATAAATCCCACCAGTGAGTTCCCGCACCACCATAATATCTACGCCTTCTACAACTTCTCGTTTTAAAGTAGAAGCATCGATTAACTGGGGCAAAATTTGCGCCGGGCGGAGATTAGCAAATAAGCCTAATCCCGCACGTAGTCCTAATAAACCTGCTTCTGGGCGTGAGTTAGATGGTAGGGAGTCCCACTTATAACCACCAATAGCAGCAAGTAAAATTGCGTCACTATGGCGACAAGTATCTAAGGTAGCGGCTGGTAGGGGTTCGCCTGTAGCGTCAATTGCTGCACCGCCAATCAGGGCTTCTGAAAATTCAAATTGTAGGTCAAATTGCTTACCGACAACTTTCAGAACGTCTACCGCTACGGCCATAATTTCGGGGCCAATGCCATCGCCGGGGAGTAGGGTAATGCGGTAGTTCTGGGTCATAGTTAATTATTATGGGGTAAATGCTTGTAGATTAAACATCATACTAAATTAGGTTGCTTACAGGAACTAAGGAAAGGGAACCTCACCCCCAACCCCTCTCCTTACTAAGGAGAGGGGAGTTTTTTGATTACCAATTCCACATGACAGGATTTTCATCGTGATGGTCGGTTACAATGCGCCCAATTGTATCAATTTCTGCGATTTCGTCTTGAGAAAGTCTAATATCAGCAGCTTTGGCGTTGTCTTGGGCTTGTTCGGGATAACGCGCCCCGGCTATAGCATTTGTTTGGGGTTGGGCTATTAACCAAGCTAATGCTAACTGTGCCAGGCTACAATTATGACGCGCTGCGATGGGATGCAGTTTTTCTAAAGCTTGTTGGGCGCGGTCAAAGTTTTCGCCTTGAAATAATTTATTTTTAGCACGGTTATCTGTGGGGTCAAATTTATGACCTGGGGTAAATTTCCCGGTTAATAATCCTTGGGCTAGGGGTGAATAAGCCAATATAGAAATATTATTTTCTATACAATAGGGCATGGCATCTTTTTCTACCTGCCGCCAAAATAAGGAATAAGGTGGTTGTAAGCTGTCAATACGTCCATGCTGTGCGGCTTCTGCTAATTGGGCGCGAGAGAAATTAGATACCCCTATTGACCGGATTTTTCCCTGTTCTTTGAGTTTGTTTAAAGCTTTCATAGTCTCTGCAATGGGGACTATTTCCGAATTGAAAGACCCGGAAGGCCAATGTATTTGGTAAAGGTCTATATAGTCAGTTTTGAGATTTTTTAAGGAGCGATCGCAAGCTTCTATGACTAAATCATACTTGAGATGATTGGCGAAAACTTTTGAGGCGTACTCGACGCGATCGCGCACATCAGATAAAGCTGCGGCGATAATTTGCTCAGAATGTCCTTGACCATAGACTTCCGCCGTATCGATGGTGGTAATACCAGCCTCAAAGGCGGCGCGGATAGTTTTAATTGAGTCCGCATCTTCTATTCCCGTCCACATGGCTTTACCCGCTTGCCAAGTCCCCATCAGAATGGGTGTAATGTGGATATCTGATGTACCTAATCTGCGCTTTTCCATAATGCTTACCTGATGAATATCTCCCAATATCTGATAATTTAACGGTTTTAGCGAAAAATTAAATCACAGTAACGATATATATATGGAATTAACAGTCGTAGCAAATTTTTTTTGAATCTGTGAAAATGCTGCAAACGCAGGTAATGTCAGCCATCCGCCCTCGTGTAGCTATCAAAACAAAGCCTAAATGTGGAAATATCTGCCTAAATCGTAGTTATTGCTACATACAATCGCAAAAACCGCAGATAATATGATAAAAATCTTAACCTTATCGTCAGGTAAGAAAGAAATGTTGGTTTATCCTTATCTCCTACAGGAAGCCATTAATTACCACCCATAGCAGTTAAATAATTTTGCCGTTCTAGTTAGTACACAAAATCACCAATATGTGTGGATAAAAAATTATTACGAATTATCCCACAAGACTGAGGCAGGTATTGACAAAGTTCTGCCAATATGCAATCAAGCGAAAATTAAAGGAGTTTGCCATGCAACGTCAAATGTGCTGGTTATCTAAGTCTGGCGGCGATGGAGAGAAAATTTTACATCTGCAAGCCTCACCCAATCAACCTTGGCGACCCTATACTGCTTTTCCCCACTTTGCAGTGCCTGATTATCAAATTCCTGGTGGTTCTAAAGGTTGGGCAACTTATCAAAAACTTATGAAAGCTGGCTGGACTTTAGTACCTAGCGCACGGGCAAATGAGTTTACCAGCAGCTATGCAGAATCAATTAGGGAGTAGTACCGCAAGGCGTTCGTCAAAAGTCAAAAGTCAAAAGTCAAAAAGCTTTTACGTTGGGCTTTTGAACCTTTTGAAAGGGTATCCATATTTACGCCATGCTGTAGTAGGAAATTAGAAACTACGGGGAAAACCTTGTCCACGAGGGTCTGCGGCTGCTTCTAAATCTCCCTCTGCGGTGACTGCGATCGCGTTAGCATTACCCCAAGAGTTACTTTCGTTAATTTTGTGTCCGCGACGGCGTAACTCTTGCAGGGTCAGTGTATCTAAACCCCAACGTTCCACACGTAGCTGATCGGGTAGCCACTGGTGATGTATGCGTGGGACAGACACTGCTGCACCTACATCCATTTGGTATTCTAACACGTTGAGGATAATTTGCAATACCTGAGTAATGATAGTGCTACCGCCAGGAGTCCCCACGGCCATTCTGAGACGGCCATTCTCAGTGATAATTGTGGGAGTCATGCTAGATAAGGGAGTTTTGCGAGGTGCGATGCCGTTGGCGAGCTGCGCTAACGCATTAGCTTCATTACCCACCAAACCAAAAGCATTGGGTACTCCTGGCGCGGCGGCAAAATCGTCCATCTCGTTGTTAAGAACGATACCCGTTCCCGGTGTGGCTATACCTGCACCAAAGCCTAAATTAATGGTGAAAGTCAGACTGACGGCGTTATGTTCCTCATCGACTACAGTTAAATGGCTGGTTTCAGTGGATTCTTTCGGTAAAATGGGAGTGGGGAGTAGGGAGTGGGGAGTAGGGAAAGAACGTAAATCAACTGGCTTGATTTGACTTGCAGGTTTAGCCGTTGACATATCAATTTCTAAACGGCGTTTTTTGGCGTAGTCTGGGCTGATTAGTTGTTCTACAGGAACTTTGATAAAATCGGGATCACCTAAAAATTCTGAGCGATCAGCATAAGCAATTTTCATCGCTTCCGCCATTAAATGTACAGCATCAGGGTGATGCCATCCTAAAGCTCGCAAATCAGTCTCACCAATCATGTTTAACATCTGCAATAAATGCACACCTCCGGATGAAGGTGGTGGCATTGAGCAGATTTTAGCTTGACGAAAGTTACCACAAACGGGAGTTCGCCAAATTGGTTTGTAGGCTTTGAGGTCTTCTAGAGTAATTAAACCACCATTTTTAGCCATATCCGATGCGATCGCCCAGGCAATATTTCCGGTATAAAAACTGTGGGGACTGCGGGCAATATCCGTTAAAGTCCGCGCCAAATCGCGCTGTACTAGCCTTTCCCCAGGTTGATAAAACTCCCCATTACGAGTAAAAATCTCCCGCATTCCGGGGTTATTTAGCATGGTCTGGAGACGTGTATTGTTGACTGTCAAATAACGAGGAGATAATACACGTCTGAGTATAAAACCATCTTGAGCCAGTGCGATCGCAGGTTTTACCACTTCTGCCCAAGGTAACTTACCATAAAGGCGATGTACTTCATACATTCCGGCTACCGTTCCTGGTGTCGCCACAGCTAAATAGCCAGTAACACTTGCATTGGGACGCACCTTACCATCTGCATCCAAATACATATCTTTTGTCGCTTTTAGGGGTGCGCGTTCCCGAAAATCTAAAGCTTTGATTTCGCCAGTTTTTCCAGAGTGCATTAATAGAAAACCACCTCCACCAATTCCGGCTGAAAATGGTTCCACTACAGAAATCGCAAAAGTTGTGGCTACAGCCGCATCAACTGCGTTACCACCTTGGCGTAACATTTTAATACCTGCGTCACTGGCTAGCGGATGGGCGGAAACCACCATTCCCTTTTGACTGCGTAGGGGTACTGTAAAAGTGTTTACGGCTGTTTGGCTGAAAAAAATAATCAGGCTACAAGAAAAAATAGCGATCGCGAAGCGCTTCGTAGAAATCGCAATCCTTCGGGATACTTTAAAAATAGGCATTTTATGAATTTTGGTTAATATTACTGGGAATTTTAAGTGTACATTATGTCTAGATTTGGCTATTATGATAGTATATTACTGTTATTTAGCTTAAGCAAATTCTCTAAATACTCCCAAAAAATATAATGAACCAAAGCTTAATTATTTTGTAAAAATTATATTATGAATTCTTTTGAAAATATAACTATTCAAGGATATCGCCGTTTGCATAACGTAAAAGTCGATATGCGTAATCTGACAGTTATGATTGGTGCTAATGGCGTAGGTAAAACTTCTTTTTTAGAGATATTTTCACTCTTAGCAGCATCGGCAAAAGGTCAGTTAGAACCAAAGCTTTCAGAGTTGAGTGGACTGAGTGAAATCATCACCCGTGATCAGGCAGATCGTATGGCGATCGCCTTATCGATGAGTGTACCTGGTTATGCAACGCTTGATTACCAACTCGAAGTTGCTCCTAAAGCCTTGTCATACGAAATTGCTTTAGAAACACTTACTCAACAGAATAATCCTGCTGCTTTTGACCCTTTCAAACACATTGACTCTCGTGGTTTAGATGTTAAATATTTTAGTCCAGAGGATCAAAAATTATTGCGTCCGAATTGGGAACATAATCCTTTAGAAACCTCTCTTTCTCAAGTTCCCAAAATGTACCAAGAACCTGAGAATCTTCGTAAAAGATTAGCTTCATGTACTTTTTATGGGGCATTAAATATTGCTGCCAAAAGTCCAATTCGTTTACCTCAATCAATGCGCCCGGCAACTTTGCCAGGTTCCAACGGAGAGGATTTGGTATCCTGTCTTTATTATTTACGAGAAACTGACTCAGAACGATTTGAAATTATAGAAGATACCCTAGTTGCTGCCTTTCCAGATTTTGAGCGATTGGGTTTTCCGCCTGTAGCAGCAGGAACATTGGCAATGACTTGGAAAGATAAAAATTTTTCTAAGCCCCTTTATATGCACCATTTATCTGAGGGAACTTTACGATTTATCTGGTTAGTGACACTGCTGCAAAGTCCAGATTTAACTGCTGTAACTCTAATTGATGAGCCAGAAGTCAGTTTACACCCAGAATTATTGCGACTACTAGCCGATTTAATGCGTGAAGCTGCCAAAAGGACTCAACTAATTGTTGCCACTCACTCAGATAGATTAATCCGATTTTTACACCCTGAAGAAGTACTAGTTTGTAATGCTGAAGATGGTCTAACAACTATGAATTGGGGCGATTCTTTCGATTTAGAGCAATGGCTAGAAGACTATAGTTTAGACCAAATTTGGGCAATGAATTTAATGGGTGGTCGTCCATGAAGATAGCTATTTTAGTGGAAGGTGCAACTGAAAAAGCTTTTCAACCAATTTTAAACGATTTTCTCAAGTCACGCTTACAACAAAGAAAGCCCAGGCTCCAATTCATTCCATATGATGGACGCATCCCCAAAGAAGAAAAACTCAAACGTATTGTCACAAATTTGCTGACAGGAAAACAAGCTGTTAATGCTGTAATTGCACTAACAGATGTTTATACAGGAACCAATGATTTTCAAAATGCAGCAGATGCTAAAGATAAAATGACAGCTTGGGTAGGAAATTGCCCAAATTTTTACCCTCATGCCGCGCAGTATGATTTTGAAGCTTGGCTATTACCTTATTGGAAAACTATTCAGGATTTAGCTCAACATAACAAGTCATCGCCTGGGGTTTTACCTGAGCAAGTTAATCATAATAATCCACCATCATATCGGATTAAAGAAATTTTTGAAATAGGTAAATGTAAACGTAGTTACAATAAGATTCGTGATGCAGCAAGCATTTTGAAAAAAAATGATTTGATAGTTGCGGTTAACCAGTGTGCTGAATTAAAGGCTTTTTTAAACACTATTCTATCTCTTTGTGAGGTTGATTTGATTCCTTGAATAGTATGCGGTTCAAAGCTATAAACAAAACATGGGTTTACGATTAAACGCAGAAATTCCTATAATCCCTGAGACTTGCGAAACTCGCGCACCACAGTTTTGATATCCTGTAATTCACCTTCAACTAAATTATTTAATTCTCGCATTTCATCAGATGTAATTTTTCCAGAAAGTTGATTTATAGCTGTTCTTAATTGCGGATATTTATTCAAAGTTTCTTTACGGACAATGGGCGCAGCTTCATAAGGGGGAAAATATTGTTGATTATCTTTAAGTACCACTAAACCCAAACGGGAGATTTGCCCATCTGTAGAATTTCCTGCTACCATATCCACTTGTTTTTGAATTAAAGCTCGATATATTAAACCCAAGTCCATAATTTGGGGAGATATAGCAAAACGTAAACCGTAGGTTTTCGCTAACCCTGGAAAACCATCTTCCCGTTCTAAAAATTCGTAACCGAACCCACCGCGCCATTGAGGTGTATATTTAGCAGCTTCCGAGAGAGTTTGAATATTATAGCGTCTAGCATCTTCACCGCGAATAATCATGGCAAATGTATTTTCAAACCCTAAACTAGGCATAACTTCTAAATTAAATTGTTTCGCATAAGCCTGTTTTAACTGCTCATGAACTACTTTTGGATCATTAACTGCTTGTTGTTTTAAAATCGCAGTAAAAGCTGTGCCTGTATACTCAATATAAGCATCAATTTGTCCGGCAATAATAGCATTATGACAAACAAAAGAACCACCTAAACGGGGACGACGAGTGACTGTTAAATCAGTGGTTTCTTCAATTTGCTGGGCTAAAAGTTCACCTAAAATATCTTGTTCTGTAAAATCTTTAGAAGCAATAACAATATCACCAGCACCGCTTGTACTAGCATTGAAATTACAACTAGCTATCCCCACCGCCATCACACAAGTTACAATACATAATATCCAAAATCTTTTCATAACCTAAACTTCTCTGTATTCAGCTTTTCACAATCGCCATACTTAAGCGCAATTCAAGCTTTAACTTTTAATTTTTGTTCCAGCCAACCAATAGCTAAATCAGCGACTAATGCAATCATCGCCGCAGGTACCGCACCAGCTAAAATTAACTGATTATTTACCACTGCAATTCCGCGAAAAATAAACACGCCCAAACCACCAGCACCAATGGCTGCGGCGATAGTAGCGATACCGATAGAAATAACTGTTGCTACCCGCACACCTGCCAAAATTACCCCCATTGCTAAGGGAATATCTACTTGTAACAACAATTGTTTATCTGTCATTCCCATACCTCGCCCAGCTTCGCGAATGGCGGGATCTACCCCCATGATACCAGTGTACGTATTGCGAATTATCGGCAGAAAGGAATATAAAGTTAGAGCAACAATTGCTGGGACAACACCAATTCCCCCAATTATCGGGACTGGAATTAATAACCCGAATAATGCTAAACTAGGAATAGTTTGGAGAATATTGGCTATACCGAGAATCGGTTGGCGCAGGTGAGTTTGGCGGGTGATTAAAATACCTAAAGGAATACCGATAAGTGTAGCAGTGGCGATCGCAATACTCACCATAAATAAGTGTTCTAGGGTATGTTGCAGGATTTCTGGGCCATACTTGATCAAGAAAAAGTCTTTCATAAACTCTGTTCCAGTGATTGCAGACATTGCAGAAAAGCTAGACTTTCTGGATGTGGAGAGAGCTTAAATTCATCCTTTGTCCCTAATACTACCAATTCTCCCTCACACATTAACCCAATTCGGTCAGCTAAAACAAAGGCTTCTTGAATATCATGGGTGACAAACACCACTGTTTTATTTAATTCCTGTTGTAAGCGGTGAAATTCTTGTTGGAGTTCTAAGCGGGTAATGGGATCGAGTGCGCCGAAAGGTTCATCCATCAATAATACTGGAGGATCTGCCGCTAATGCTCTAGCTACACCGACTCGTTGCTTTTGTCCGCCGGAAAGTTCATGAGGATAACGCCCCGCAAATTGTCCAGGATCTAAGCCTACCATCTGCAACAATTCATAAACCCGCATTTTAATTTGTTTAGATTGCCAACCGAGCAAATTCGGGACTAAACCCACGTTACGTTCTACAGTAAAATGGGGAAATAAACCAGTTTCTTGAATCACATAACCAATATTACGCCGCAATTTAATTTCATCCCATTGATTTGTGGGAATGCCATTAAATAATACTTCACCTTGTGTAGGTGTAAAAAGGCGATTGATTAATTTCATTGTAGTAGTTTTACCGCTTCCACTACGTCCGAGTAATACTAAGGCTTCTCCTTGACTAATAGAGAAATTGAGATGAGATACTAAAGGGCGATGGTTGCGGCTAAAGGTAACATCGCGAAATTCCACAGCCATTGGTTTTTGTTGTTGCATCACCAAGTTAATTTTTTTTATAGTTATTTACGACTTATGCCAAAAGTTCAGGTTAACGGAATTGATTTGTTCTATGACATCAAAGGACAGGGTGAACCTTTATTATTAATTGCTGGTTTCTTATGCGATCACTCCTATTGGTCGTTAATCATGCCATCCCTCGTTACCCAATATCAAGTTATTCGTGTGGATAATCGCGGACTGGGGCGCAGTTCTGCCCCCGATAGTCCTTATAATCTTCAGCAGATGGCTAATGATATAGCGGCATTACTTGACCACATCGGTATCAATCAGGTAAGTGTAGTCGGTCATTCGATGGGTGGTCAAATTGCCCAAGAACTGGTCTTAGCGCAGCCTGGAAGGGTAAAAAGTCTAATTTTGCTTTCTTCCCTAGCTAAGGGTGATGAAAGATTCAATCATGTGATTTCCACATGGGGCGACCTCCCCAGTAGTATAGACCTGAAGCTTTATCAAAAAGTTGTATTTCCCTGGATATTTACTGATGAGTTTTATAGTATTCCAGGGATGGTAGAACAACTAATTGAGTGGGCAGTGAATTATCCCTTTACACCAGCTACACATACACTCTATCATCATAGTCGGGCTATACTCAGCAGTGATACACAAGACCGACTGCATAAAATTCACTGTCCCACGCTGATTTTAGTGGGAAAAGAAGATATTCTCACCCCAGTTAAGTTTTCTGAACAACTAGCTCAAGGTATTCCCCACGCTGAACTGGTAGTGTTAGACCGTGGTGGTCATGGCTTGTTGATTGAGTCCTCGGATACAGTAATTTCCCTCATGCTGAAATTTTTAGCCCGTCTGTGACTTGCTTCAACATCTCCCCTCTCCTTCTCTCAAAGGGAAACGCTACGCGAAAGCAACCAGAGGGGTTGGGGGTGAGGTTGGTGTATTTGTTCAAATCCGCATTGGGTAACTATTAAGAAAATTTCCTGAGTGACCTAATTGCAGTAATTAACGTAAAGAAAAATGTCAAATTTTTACGTGATTTGGATTCTAGTTAATTTGGGTAGGTGGGATGATAGTGGCATATCATTATAGTAGGCATTGGTCACCCTCTTAATCCTCAAGGATACCAATATAAACATGACAGACTTTAGAGAGCTGCAAGAATGGGAAAAAGCGCACGAACTCACAATTGCAGTCTATGAAATTACTAAAACCTTTCCAGAAGAGGAATTACAGGGGCTAACACAACAAATTCGTTTAGCTTGTGCTGCCATTCCTATTAAAATAGCTCAGGGATGCGATCGCGATGACTATGAAATGCAACTGGATTTTCTGGAAATGGCGCGAGATGCAGTGATAGAGGTGGAATATTACCTGCTGCTTTGCTTTGAGTTGAATATGCTGGACTCGTCTGATTATGATCTTTTAATCAGTGACGTGGTGGAAGTCAAGGAACTGCTAGCATCTTACATTGACAAGCAAAGTCACAATTTTGATGAATAGTCGGGTTCTCAAACTCCTTCCTGAACACCTACAAATTATCTGTACTCATGCTGAAAGCACCTACCCAGAAGAATGCTGTGGACTAATTCTCGGTTTTCTGGGTAGGGAGGGTAAAATTGTTATGGAAATAATGCCTACAGAAAACGCTTGGAATACCCAAGCCGATGATTTTCCAGATGAACCCACAGTACAGAGTACCAGAAAACGATATGCGATCGCTCCCCAAGTTATGTTACAGGCACAAAAAGCCGCAGGCGATCGCGGATTAAATATTATCGGTATCTACCACTCCCACCCAGATAATTCCGCTACACCATCAGAATGCGATCGCCTATATGCTTGGGCAGAATACTCATATATAATAGTTTCTGTTCAAAATGGTAAAGCTGCTACAGTCAAAAGTTGGATTCTTGATGATCATCACCAATTCCAACCAGAGTCAATTGAAAAAATTTAAAAATATCGTTTTTCGATAAGATCAATATTCTCGGCTGATCTACCTAACTGCTATGCTAAATCCCAACCTGGAAGAAATCCAGTTGACTAAAGACGATTACGAACGCTACTCCCGCCATTTAATCTTGCCAGAAATTGGACTAGAAGGACAAAAGCGTTTAAAAGCTGCCAGTGTATTGTGTATTGGTACTGGTGGACTAGGTTCGCCATTACTGTTATATCTTGCAGCCGCAGGTATTGGACGCATTGGTATAGTAGATTTCGATATCGTCGATACTTCCAACCTCCAACGCCAAGTCATACACGGTACATCCTGGGTAGGTAAACCCAAAATTGAATCCGCAAAAAACCGGATACACGAAATTAACCCCCATTGTCAGGTTGACTTATACGAAACTCGCCTCAGTGCTGAAAACGCCCTGGATATCATGAAACCTTATGATATCGTCGTAGATGGTACTGATAATTTCCCCACCAGATACCTCGTGAATGACGCTTGCGTACTGCTAGATAAGCCGAACGTCTACGGCTCCATTTTCCGATTTGAAGGGCAAGCCACGGTCTTTAACTACGAAGGTGGTCCCAACTATCGTGACCTTTACCCAGAACCACCACCACCAGGAATGGTTCCTTCCTGTGCAGAAGGCGGCGTACTCGGTATTTTACCAGGAATGATTGGAATTATTCAGGCGACAGAAACAGTAAAAATCGTCACAGGAAAGGGTACTACCCTCAGTGGAAGATTACTATTGTACGATGCCTTAGAAATGAAATTTCGGGAATTGAAACTTCGTCCAAATCCCATTCGCCCAGTTATTGAAAAACTGATAGACTACGAACAATTCTGCGGAATTCCCCAAGCTCAAGCAGAGGAGGCTAAACAGCAGATGGAAATGTCAGAAATGACCGTCAAAGAATTAAAAGAATTACTGGATAGCGGCGCAAAAGATTTTGTGCTATTAGATGTCCGTAACCCTCATGAATACGAAATCGCCAAAATTCCTGGTGCTGTATTGATACCCTTACCAGATATTGAAAACGGCGACGGTGTAGCCAAAGTCAAAGAAATCCTCAATGGACATCGCTTAATTGCTCATTGTAAACTAGGCGGACGCTCCGCCAAAGCCTTGGCTATCCTCAAAGAAGCCGGAATTGAGGGGACTAATGTCAAAGGCGGAATAAACGCTTGGAGCAAAGAAGTAGATCCTTCAGTTCCAGAATATTAAAATCCTTTCGACAGAGTAACGCAGAGATTCCAAATTGATTCTCTGCGCCTCTGCGCCTCTGCGTGAGGCAAAAAAATTGCTGTTAATTAGGTAGTCGGTTGTGACTGTGATTCATTGGCTGGCGCAGATTCTTTCTTTTCTGTCTGCGTCTCACTTGACTGCTGTACTTGCTGGAAGTGAATGTTATTCACCTGTTGAATAAAGTGTTCTAAAGCTTGGCTGGCTTTTTCTTGCTGTTGCACCTCGTCAGAAGTATCAGAGAAACGATAAGGTTGTGTCACGCCCAAAATAAACTTTTCTTCTTCCGCTTCCAATAATTCTACTACTGTGTTAGCAGCTACCCAATTCTTTTGAAAGGGGAACGACGTAACTATACTGGCGAGTATAGACGCAATAGCGGGACAAATAACCGGTAGCCACTTTAACCAAGTTTGTCCTGCTTCTATTTTATCTACCAGCACTAAAATAGGTGTGATTCCGGAAAAAACCACCGTGGTAATTTGCAGAACATAGTAAATTGTCCTCGATAAATCCCGAACTCGTCTATAGTCGTCAATCAAATCTTGACAGTATTGTAAAGCTTTAGCTTTAATTGGCGTAAAATTTTTGAGCTGCCAAGAGCTATTATTCAATAAATAAGTATAGATTTCGGCTTTTTTGTTAGCTTCGTACTCATTAGCGGCTTTTTTTGAGTCTTGAAATAATTGTCTATTGATGATGAATAATGAAAAGACAAAACAGAGTGCTATAACACCATAAAGAGCAAACTTTTGATTTTCGGAAAAACTAATCGCCAGAATACTCAATAATAGTAAAGATGCTATCAGCAATTTATCAATTATTTTCAGAGTTAAAAATCTTTTTTCCTCTGGCGAAACTGATGAATTACCTCTACTTTCGCCATTGGGATTTTGTATTAAATCCTCAATCATCAAATCTGGTGTAGTCATTGCTTGGTGTCTCTAGTAATTTTTTAGTGAAAAATTAACAACCAAAAGTTTAGATTCTGAATTGTTAATAGTTTTAGATATCCAATGTTTGCGGATGTTTGCAGTTTTTACCAACTCTTGTCGATCAAACCTGATATGGAATTTTCTCACCTTCTAGGGAGGAAATTATCTGTGTACATCTGTTGTGATGTTTAAATCAAAACACAATAGATTATAATCGAACAATTAAGCCGCCGCAATGGAAATTTTAGAGAATTAAGCTTTATTTAAGGAATTAGAGCAAATTTCCAACATCCTTGATGAATTGAATTGCTTGGGGATGTTTGTATTTGTAACTAATTCAATGTTTTTTACCTGCGCCCAAGTATAGTTCACCTACTTTAGGATCGTGTAATAATTCTTGACCGTGGCCAGAGATAGCATCGCGTCCCGACTCAAGTACATAACCACGGTCAGCCATTTCTAAGGCTTTACGGGCATTTTGTTCTACTAAGACAATAGCAGTACCTGTTTGATTAATTTGTTTAATTTGCTCGAATACTTGCGTTACTAGAATGGGGGATAATGCCGCAGAAGGTTCATCCAATAACAGTAAAGTCGGTTCCAACATCAAAGCTTTGCCCATAGCCAGCATTTGACGTTCTCCTCCTGATAGTGTACCAGCACGTTGACGACGGCGATCGCTTAATCTGGGAAACATGGTAAAAATTTGCTCTTTCAGGGGTTTCAGGGGTACATTACGCACAAAAGCGCCCATTTCTAAATTTTCTTCCACACTCAGGGAAGGAAAAACATTAGAGATTTGTGGCACATAACACATTCCCCTCCTGACTATTTGATTTGACTTTAGTCCAGCAATATTTTCACCTTTAAAGGTAATTGTGCCTGTGTGAGGAGTTAACAGCCCAAAAATAGTTTTGGCTAAGGTGGATTTACCCGCACCGTTGGGGCCAATCACTGTTACCAATTCCCCTGATTCCACCCGAAAATTCACCCCTTGCAGGATATCTATATCTTTACTATATCCGGCGTGAACATTTTTAACTTCTAGCAGTGGAGTCGAATCCTTGACTGAACCTGACATAAAATCCTTGGAAGTTGATAATGTAAGCGCTCTTTGCATCCTACCTTGCGGGGATGCCTGCGGAACGTCTGTAAAATTTACCTTTGTCATGGGCTTAACGCTTACGCAGTCGCTTTTATCGGGAAAACGTTCCCACAAATTCGTTTAATTAATCAAAGTTATTTTTTTAATTAAAAATATTAGTATTTAGTTTACATAATTTTTTAGACAAAAAAGCATAGATATTTCACCTATGCTCTGTTTATCGTGATCAACAGCATGAAAATTTACCTCTCACGACTAGGAATACTGGGATTAGACAAATATTTCGCTTTGTATATCCCAATTACAGCGTTTTTCGGTTTATTACCAATGTAGAGAATTTTCATGCAAAGCCTCTACAGGGTTTTAATTGGCGTTGTGTGTTCCATTTACCTGAAAATAGCTGTAATTGGGTTCCTAGTCACACCCTGTACGCCAAAAAAGGTGTTGTTTCCTGATCCTGTGGTTTGGGTTTTGGGCGTTTACTTGATTGCAGTCTACGGGTATGTTTAAAAGTCTTTCCTGACAACCTGATGATATCAAGTTTTCTTAACACTCAAATGTCTTCCATCTGACTTCCACTGAGCAATGACTTTGAGAACAGAAATTTTTTTGGTTTTCTGTCCTCAACTAATGGGCTTCCGCCTTCAATTGCTTTGAAAACTATACAGGCTTTGTTGTCTGTCTACGGCGCGATGCGAAGTAGATTCCCATTAAGGATAAAGCAGCTATACTAGCAGGTTCAGGAACTGAAACAGGAGGTTGGGGATCGACTGGAACATCTGCGACGGTGGCGGTAAGTGGACCTGGGAACTCACCGTTGTTACCCACTTCTCCAACGTAAAGATATAGTGGACCATCTGTAGAAACGGCACTAGTCAGGTTAAATAGAATTGAACCACCATCACCTAAGCTAACAAATCCGTTACCAACCAAATCTGTGGGATCGTTGTTATTAAGGTCAGTATCAATCAAGCTACCATCAAAGCTTCCCAGTGTAGCAACTGCGTTATTAACATTGCCTCCGGTCGTACCAAACAAAGCTGGATCTGTAGGAGTACGTTGGGTTCCTGGAGTGAAAACAGTGTTGGCTGCACTAAAATCGAACACGTTTAACCCGGCAAAAGTGTTGATGTCTGTAGCATTGTTAATTAAGGTGGTGCTGAGTTTGATGGAATCTAAATCAAAACCACTAAATTGACCACCTAGTCCAGCCAAGTTGTTACTATCCTGGAACAGAATCGAATTGAGATCGGAGCCAAGACCAGACAAATTAGCACGGAAAATGCCAATTTCATTTGTGTTAGCGCCTGTGTTGATGGAACCTGCTAGTTGTGTAAAGTTCACATCAAATGTTGCTGCTGTGGCAGCTTGAGCAGACATCAGGCCAATTGCTGTAGTAGACAGACCGAATGCCAATATCTTAGAAATGGTAGTTATGCTGTTTTTGGTCATAAGTTTTGCAAAAGTCTCGCGTGATTTACCGTTTACACGGTTTGTTGTATTACCCAACCAAACAATCATACCTGCTACCTGAGAAATTTGACTAGGCATTTTTACACACTTTACACAAAATTTATTCAGACATTAGCAGGTTGTCATCTGTTATAAATTTATCATATGATTTGGCAGCATAACATAGATTTATACAAAAAACAGGCAATCTTGAAGTGTTTCAAATGCCTGTCTTGAGCAAAAATTTGCGCCAATATTTAAATTTACGGTGTTTTTTGCAAATCAGATCGTTCTTCTGGAACGATCGCATCTGCTACAGGGCAAACTTCGATACATATACCACAATCGATACAGGTGGCAAAATCAATCCAATACCAATCGGTTCCTTTGACATTTTTACCTGGGCCTTCATGAATACAAGCTACTGGACAAGCATCTACGCAGTCAGCAACACCTTCACAAACATCAGTTACAATCGTGTGCGGCATTTTTTTTCGATTCCCTCTGTTTCGGATCAGCTATATCTAGCCTAGCAGGGGAAGAAGCAGGGGGGCAGGGGGCAGGGGGCAGGGGAGAAAAAGTAGTTTCCTACTCCCTACTCCCTACTCCCTACTCCCCACTCCCTAACTAACGCAATGATTCATTCACAATTTCACCATCGGATTTAATCCAGGCAATTTGGGTAATGCCGCGATCGCTTGCGTATTTTCTCATAGCTTCCACATCTGTGCCACCTAAATCCATTTCTACCCTTACCAAATCTGTAGAATCACGCAGTTTTTGGGCGTGGGCAAAGGCCGCAGCTTCAACATTTGGTGTCTGGGCTACTACTAACCAGTCACTAGCTGGGGTTGATTGTGGTAATTGCTGTGTAGATAAAAGAACTTGGTATAGATCTTCGATATTCAGTACAAAACCAATACCGGGAATATCTTCGCCTTGGGGATGATATAATCCTAAAAGCTTGTCGTAGCGACCACCACGCCCTAAAACTCTCGCTTGTGAACCTGTATCGCTGACGATTTCAAAGACTATACCAGTGTAGTAGTCGATGGTTTGGATCAAGCTGAGATCAAGAATTAAAGGAAACTCCCCTTCTGATTGTAATAACTCTACCACAGATTTGAGGTGATTTACTATTTCTTGTTGCTCTGGAGCTAAACCAAGGCTACTGACTTTTTGCAAGACATCAGCGCTGTCACCGCGTAGATCCATCATGATTCTGGCGCGATCGCGTAGTTCATCGCTCAAGGGTAAAGTATCTATGGCAATGCGATCCAGATGGGCGATCGCACTGCGAACTTGAGCTTGAATATTCACCGGAAAGGCATCAAGGAGCGATCGCGTAATTCCCGCTTCGCCCAGAATTAAATGCCAATCTGGCAAACCCAGTGCAGTTAAACAGTTTCTCGCCAATAGCAGGACTTCGGCATTTGCCAACAATCCGCCCACACCTAACAACTCCACCCCAGATTGATAAAACTCTTGCTGGCGATTGTGCCTGTTTTCCCAAGTACGGCGGAAAACATTGGCATTGTAGTATAGACGTTGCGGATAGGTGACATCTGCCATGCGCGTAGCCACTGCACGAGCAATAGAAGCAGTCAACTCTGGACGCAATCCTAATTCTTCATCTTCACCATTTTGCAGTTGAATCACCATCTGGCGTTGAATTGCTTCTCCCGCCATCAAAGTATCCATGCGTTCCAACGTGGAAGTGATAATCCTGTGATATCCCCACCGATGAAACACCTGCTGTAACCGATCTTCAATCCAGCGTTTTTGAGCCACATCTAAAGGTAATAAATCCCTGGCTCCCGCTGCTGGTTGATACACCATTATTTTTTATTCCCACCAAAAAAACCACCAAACATCCCACGACCTCCAGACTTATCTGGTTGCTTAGTTCCATCATCAGGAGGTGGAATTACTTTCGAGCCACCCGATTGTTGCCCTAAAGCCTTTTCTATTTTAGGTTTCCATGTCAACGCTATTTCATCAGTGGGATCTAATTTCAAAGCATTATCAAAATGAATTTTGGCCATTTTTACCTGATTTTGCTTCAAATACACCAAAGCGACCAAACTATGACAGTGACTATTTTTAGGTTCTAGCTTCAGAGCATCCTGTAACTCCACCTTGGCTTGACTAAATTGTTTTTTGTCAATAAAACCTTGAGCGCGACGGACATACTGATCTACAGGCGAATCTTCTTTTACGGCTGGCGGTGGGGTGGCTGTATTTGACTTGGGCGTACCTGAATTACTTTTGGATTTAGCCAATGACGATGGCGAGGTGGACACGTTGGCAGCACTCCGCATCAGGTAAACTAAATTTAACTCGCTGATTTGGGATATGATTTTAACGGATTGGTGTAACGACTCATATTGGGTTGCTGCAACTTTAGCGATCGCAGTTTTGTAAAAAGCATCAATATTAGGCGCACTCACTAATTGTTTAGCCAAGTCGCTAGTCAATTCCACTGAACTAGATTCTTGTACCAAGGACTTGGCAATTTGAGACAACACAATCAAGTATTCGGCGCGACTGCGTTCTTTTGATAGATGTTCATAAGCTGGGTTAACCAACTTGGATAATAATTCATTAGCTAGCTGTTTTTCCCCAGCCGAGATTACCGTCCTGCTATCCGGGTGTAAGCGACGGGCAATTTGCAGATAACGTTCACGTATTTCCTTGACATTCGCGTCAACAGCAACACATAAAATTGCGTGATTATCTATAAAATCATATTTAAACAATCCACTATCTATTTTGAAAGACATAGAGCCGTTTTGCACCAAAAGAGCTTGAGCTTTTTTCTAGTTTACTTCGCTTCATCGGTAATTGGTCAGTAGCAAATAGTCAGGTATTATTTATTAGTTTTCCTGACCTCCCTCACTTCCAGCTCGACAAAGGTGGAACCTCTACCAATTCACGACTCAGATTATGGTGAATATTACCATTAGTAGCCAGAATTCTACCTGATTCTATTTTGAAAGCAGTACCATCATAGGCAGTAACTTTACCCCCAGCTTCTCTTAATAATACTATACCTGCGACAACATCCCAAGGAGAGATTCCCCGTTCCCAGTAACCATCAACACGCCCACAAGCAACATAAGCCAAATCCAGGGCGGCGGAACCGCTACGCCTAACGCCTTGGGTGAGATGAGTCAAGTGACAAAATTCTGCATAGTTATTATCCGGTGTTTCCCGGCGATCATAGGCAAATCCCGTTACCAGCAGGCTTTTACTCAGTTCAGATATTTCTGAAACCTTGATAGAATGGCGGTTGCGCGTCGCTCCCAAGCCAGTAGCAGCCCGAAATAGCTCATCATGAAAAGGGTCATAAATCACACCAACTTGCGGCACACCATTAACTAATAAGCCAATGGAAACAGCAAAAGCGGAATATTGGTGAGCGTAATTGGTTGTACCATCTAAGGGGTCAATTGCCCAGAGGTACTGGTTATCTTGATTGCCTAACTTCCCGGATTCCTCAGCCAGGATAGAATGTTCGGGAAAGTGGCGACGCAAAATTTCCAAAATCACCACTTCCGAGGCCTTATCCGCCGCAGTGACTAAATCACCAGGACGACCTTTTTCAGTAATAGCATCTTCTAACTTACCCAAATACCCTTGCAAAACCGCACCCGCAGCCAACGCCGCTTCCGTAGCAATATCTAGAAAAATTTGTAAATTAGTCATTAGTCAATCAATTTTAGATTTTAGATTTTAAATTTTGGATTAGACTGCAATCTAAAATCGCTTTCTCCAAAATCCAAAATTCTTTACGGACCACTCCCCACTCCTTAAAGATTCCGACGACGAAATTCAGCCGGAGGAAGACGCATAGGGTTTTCTGGGTTCCAAATGCCTTTTCCCATGAGTCTAGCCCATTGTTGGGCGCGTTCCAAGCGCTGGTCATATTTGTGATTAGGCGATCGCCCCACAAATATCGCATATCCTTGTTTAAGGACTTCTTCATTCAATAACTGCTGATCTTTCCACACATAAGCCAAAGTCCGACCCATTTTATCTTTGGCTGACACATCAAATTCCAGAATTACGGGTTTTTCTGGCTCACCAATCAACGTCTCTAAAACTTGTCGAGACTCATCTCCCCAAGGGCGTTGTTGAAAATCTGGTGCATCAATCCCAACCAACCGGACGCGAGAAATCAAATTTGGTTGTTCAGCCATACCTAAAACGTCCAAACTTTGCCCACTCACTACCCGCGCCACCTTCACCTGCACCTGATTGCTTGCAGTCTGATTATTAACTTGACAACTCACCAGCAGCAACAAGGAACCAAAAAGCACAATTTTCCGCACCAAGACCCCAAAAAAACCCTTTGCGTCTACCCTGCGGGAACGGCTTCCCTTCGGGACGCTGCGCGAACGCCGAATGCGCCTTTGCGTGAAAAAAATCTTAATCCTCATCTAAAGGTAAACCCGCCTTAACTTTACCCCTAGCAAAATAGCGCCCAAACTGTAGCTCATAAACCTCATCCTCATCTTGAGTTTCCACCTCCAAATCAGAACGGGCGTAACTGACACATAACAAAGCGTAACCTTGACGACGCAACGCCGGAGATAATCCAATCGCCTCCGGTTGGTAAATATCTCCAGACAGCACCCGCACAGCGCAAGTTGTACAAGCGCCATTGCGGCAAGAAAACGGCAGTTCCCCCCCTTGTTGTTCGATGCTGTGAAGGATGTAGCGATCGCCTGGAACTTGTAGACTGTATTCTTCGCCAGTAGAGCGATCGCGGACTTTAATCGTATATTTATCAGACATCTTAATTTAGGCTTTGGGATGTGAACTTCAACATTAATTTAATCTGCTTAATTATATATTTGCATTTTCTTGGATTTCATAGTATGCTTATAAATCGTTGCCCCTGGAGAGGTGGCCGAGTGGTTTAAGGCGCAGACCTGGAAAGTCTGTTATGCGGGAACGTATACGAGGGTTCGAATCCCTCCCTCTCCGTTTTAATCAAATGAAATGTGCTGTATTTCAAAGCCCCTCCTCCCTTGCCGAGGGGTTAGGTAAGGTATTAAGACTTAGTTTCCTCTGTCTGCGCGTCAATAACTGAACTCCAGTCATCATTCTTCACAGCCGCTTCGAGTTGACGCTGACGTTGAGCTTCACTCCCATCCACCGCTTCTATTTCTTTAGACAAACTTGAATCAGCCATTGCTTTTCGCAACTTTAGCTTTTTCTCCTCGTAGGCTTGGCGTTCCACCTCTGACATTACCGCCTTAGCAGCCTCACCTACCGTACTAGCCCACATTCCCCCTTCAGCAGCATTACCAGGTGGTGTAGTTTCCAGTTCTGCAATCCAAGCATCTCGCAAATCTTCCATTTCTTGACGCTTGGGAAACTTAAAGGTTTGCACACGCACAAAAGCGCACTTTTGTTCACCATATTGGCTAACATGACCGTTGAGAGAAAGCAACACATTCCGGGAATAGCCAATGTATTGGGTTTCGCCTTCTGCATCCAAAACCGCGTAAACTCCCGCAATTTTCGCATTCTGATCAGCCGTGCGCCAAGTCTCCAGAGGCATAATCTCCCCGCCATTATTTCCGAATGCAGGCGTTACAGCCACCTCAGTGGTATCGTGTTCATCGTCAGAACTGTACAAAAATTCATGTAAGCCACGGTGATTGACTGGTACATTTTGATGCTCAATTGGCAAATTGTTCTCAGATTCCATCACAGTTGATCTCCATTTAAATCAGTAAAATGTCCCTATGAATCAACTCAAGCCTCAAAACTGGAATTTCATCAAACAGCGACTGACTCCTTACTTATTTTTGCTACCGGCTTTAGTTCTTTTGGTTTTAACAGTTTTTTGGCCAGCAATACAAGCGTTTTACCTCAGCTTTACCAGCTACGAAGACCTTTCCCAGCCACCCCAATGGATAGGTTTTGGCAACTTTCTCCGCTTGTGGAAGGATGCAGTTTTTTGGAAAACCTTAGAAAATACTTTTCTTTATCTTTTGGTTGTTGTGCCAATTTTGGTCATGGCTCCCTTGGGGCTGGCAATTTTGGTAAATCAGAAGCTGCGAGGAATGAATTGGTTTAGAGCAGCTTACTACACCCCCGTAGTGATATCAATGGTAGTTGCTGGTATAGCTTGGAAATGGCTGTATGCAGAAAACGGCTTACTCAATCAGTTACTCAAAACTTTGAATATTTTTCCCGAAGGAATTCCCTGGTTAACCAGTCCAGATAAACTGCTGGGCATTGTACCAATTTCTCTAGCCAGTGTCATGGCTGTTACCATCTGGAAGGGACTCGGCTACTACATGGTAATTTATTTAGCGGGATTACAATCAATTCCGGCTGATGTGTATGAAGCCGCAGCTATTGATGGTTCAGATGGTATCCGCAAACACTGGGATATTACCGTACCCTTGATGAAGCCTTATTTAGCGCTAGTGGCGGTAATTTCTGCGATTTCGGCGACTAAAGTCTTTGAAGAAGTATTTATTATGACCCAAGGCGGTCCACTAAATAGCTCAAAAACCATTGTTTACTATTTGTATGAAGAAGCCTTTAGTAATTTAGAAATTAGCTATGCTTGCACAATTGGATTAGTCTTATTTTTGATTATTTTAGGGTTATCGGTTTTAAGATTAGCGATTAATCAAGAGGAAGATATTACAATTTAAAGGTTTGTTCTTTAGCGTAATTTTTTAGAAACCTCTACAAAACCTCACCCCAACCATCTCCTTGCTAAGGAAGCACGGTGTACACACAAATGATTAAATTACTCAAAATCCTTTTTTTGTAGGGTGTGTTGTCGCGTAGCGCAACGCACCATCCCAAATTTTCGGTGCGTTAGGACTAACGTCCATAACACACCCTACTTAAATGAAAGGTTTTTGGACTTGTGTGTAAACGGTAGTTACTAAGGAGAGGGATCAGAAATATTAGTTTACCAAAGCTAGGGCGGGTGAATAAAGTTTTATAGGCGCTTGAAAGGAAATTATTTCTCTGGATTTATTAATAAATTAGACACTGTTTTTTGTGTTCTGGGAGATTTTGGGAAAGGATGAATAAATCCTCATGCGGCTGAGAATTAGCAATATAATATCTTTTTTTTTGCCGGCTAGAACTGTAATCAAAAAAATATCGCAAATCTATCAGAATTTATAGGTAATTTACCCCGATGAAAAATGCTCCCAGTAGCTGCAAAAATTACAGTCCCGATGGAACCTGTACATGATTTATAATTTTCTGGGGATATAAACTCTCTCATTTTTGAATCTTGAATGTAGCCAGATGTATATTTTAAAGCTTTGACTATTTCTAAGGTTAAATTTTGGGGGATGTATTGAAGTGGTCCTGTATACTCATTAATATCATTTAAATAAATGATAATTTTCAGGATTTTTCTATCTTCTCTATCTATATGCCATAACCTGGAACCTTGCTCAATGTTATTAGCAATATCTCTGCGAAAATATAGTCCATTGTAGGCTACTGGTAAACCAAGATAATTATCCACAATATTTAGTAAACGTTCTTCCAGTCCCCAGTAAAAAATTTCTGGATATTCCATTATTTGCTGGGAACTAGCATGAACAACAAATCCATTTTTTTGTCCAGAAATATTCGGAGGTAGTTTTTGTTTCAGGTTTATTGCGGCTTTGAGTATGTCAGGCGTAGATGGAATTCCTAATTCTTCTAATGAAGTGATTACGACTCCTTCATATTTTATTTTTTCTACTAGTTCTTGGTCAGCTTTTGTCATAATAGGTAAATTTATAATGTGGTTTTTTACTGCTGTTTGATAAGCCAGATCATTTTGATACTTTATCAAGGGTATAGAATCAATTTTTTTTAAAATTTTATTCCGCGTTTTTTTTAGAAATTTATACATCACTTTTATCCTCACACTCTTTTAATTTGCGTGAAATAACTTAGGGTGAACAATTGCGAATTACAATAATTTATATATGGTAAAAGCTAGTAATCTGGTCGAATTGTCCAAATTTAATGATGTCTTATTTTAGATTTATGCTTACGGCATTTTGCTGGTGGGTTTAATAGATAAAAAGATAATTAACCACAGATATACACAGATAGGGTATTTAGATAATTTTGTACTTGATCTCAATGAAAAATGCTGTATTTGTTTTGTACAGGTAGTTTTTGTCCGTTTATATCTCAAGATACCTGTCCCTAGTAAGATTAATTATCTTCCTTAAGTTATAAATTTGCTGAATATTTCCATGACTGGATAACATTTACAGTTTATACACTGTAATATGTCAGCATTTTTGATCCACCTAAAGGCAGTAGATAAAACGTGAGCGAAATCACTATAAAAGATGAAATAGCTCTGCTTTCCAAACAGTTACGAAGGAACAGATTTTTATGACATTTGATTATGACTTGTTTGTCATCGGTACTGGGACTGGGGGATTAGCAGCAGCAAAACAAGCGGCTAGCTATGGTGTCCGTGTGGCTATGGCTGAACAAGAAACCATTGGTGGTACTTGTGTAAATCGGGGTTGTGTTCCTAAAAAACTGATTGTTTACGCAGCTGACTTTGCTCAGGATAACCAAATGGCAAACAGTTACGGGTGGAGTAAGTGTAAACGGTATTTTGACTGGACACTGTTTATGAAATCCGTACACCGACATATCGAACACATTAACTACTCCTATTGTCAACAGTTACGAAATGCGGGAATTGAAATAATTAAGGAACGTGCTGTTTTTGTTGATGCTCATACTCTAGATTTAAATGGACACCAAGTTACAGCTGATAAAATTTTAATTGCTGTGGGGGGAAAACCTAATAAGCCTCAGATTCCGGGGATAGAATACGCTATTACATCCCGCCAGATGTTTCATTTACCCTATTTACCAAAACGGTTGGCAATTATTGGGGGTGGTTATATTGGTGCTGAATTTTCTAGCATGATGCACGCTTTAGGGTGCAAGGTAACACTGCTGGAAAGAGATGAGATGATGTTATCAGGGTTTGATGATGATATCCGCTCTGGTGTCCAACAGGGTTTAAGTAAACGCGGAATTAGAATTTTTACTAACTGCACTGCTGAAGAAATCACTCACTTAGATGAAGGTTGGCTGTTGAAGACTACTGGGGACTGTGCAGAAACTATTGCCGCAGATACTATCCTCGTGGCTACAGGTTTCAGTGCTAATACTCAAAATCTGGGTTTAGAAAAGGCGAAAGTCGAAGTTGGTAAACAAGGTGAAATTCAAGTAAACGAATACTTCTGTACTACCCAAGAAAATATTTTTGCTGTGGGAGACTGTATCAACCGTATGCAATTAACTCCAGTAGCGAAGGCGGAAGGTATGGCGTTTGCGAATACAGTTTTTGGCAACAACCCCCAAACGGTAAATTACGATTATGTGCCTTCTGCTGTGTTTTCTCGTCCAGAAGGTTCTGGTGTGGGGATGACGGAAGCCCAGGCGCGGGAAAAATTTGGGGAGTCTGTAAAATGCTACTGTAAACGGTTCCAACCTCTTTTGTATCAGCTAGTGGAAGCAGAGGAGCCAGCGATGATGAAGTTGGTGGTAGATGACAATTCGCAACAAGTTTTGGGCGCTCATATGCTGGGTGAAAATGCCGCCGAAATTATTCAAACTTTAGGGGTGGCAATTCGTCAAGGTATTACCAAGCAAGATTTGAATGAAACTATAGGCATTCATCCGACTACAGCAGAAGATTTTTTATCGTTATAATAGGGGGTTAGGGGCGATACGACGTAAGGCTTTGACTCAATCATGCTGACTGCATAGACATGAAGCTGAGGATAAAAGGCGGGTGTTTTCACTGCTAGGGTGACTTAAAAATGACTGCGGAAACTGAAATTGGCGTAATGTCAGGTTAGGGAAGCGATCGCCAGCAATTTTGTAACTCTCACACCAACCTTAGCATAGTTTTCGCTCATCTGAGTGTATGCACAGTGCTTCAAAGGAAAAGACTTCAGTGGTTCTCAGTAGCCATACTGTTGCCGATTTGTTTTATAGTACTGTTCGGGAAGAGAAATTGACTAATGAGCAATTGCCAAAGTTACGATCTTTTTTCGAGGTATTATTGACCCACGCCTTGATTTTCTAGCAATTGAACCTAATCCTCACCACAGACAGTCAGCAAATGACCTAAACGCCCCATGAGCCGACATTGCTGTGATGCTGCGCTCTGAATCACGTTTTTCGGTTTACTAGAGGTTCTATTGGCAACAGAGATATATTTTTTGGTTAAGGTAGATGTAGGTTATGCTGCCATATCGTGTTAATAGTTGACTTACCTACTTACTACGTTATTTATTTATTCAGGGCTGGTTTGACTACAAATACATGGAAATAAGACTTAAATGAGAATCTTATACTTTTGTAATGACTTTTCTTTATCCTACCCCAAGACCTATGCCTGATCTCTTTAGAAGTAAACTTGAAAGTTATATAGCTCAGAATGTTGTTAATCAGTCAATTTTATTGATAGATTTTGATCACGAGGTGTCTCTGAAACTGTTAAAGGTGAAAAGGTTCAAGTCTGGACACCTTAAGTCCAATATTTTCACCAATTTTATGCGGTGTAAGAGGTAAGATAAAAGCTATACATAAAACCCTGTTATAGGGATTTTAGCAAATTTATCATTTGAGAATTGCTATAATCTATTGTCCAAACTAATTACTTTTCTATTTGTTAGGTGTATTTTTCTATGGGTTCCCCAATGAATCGTCTGTCTATTTTTGTAGACGGAAACAATATGTTCTATGCTCAACAAAAAAATGGCTGGTTTTTTGATCCAAGACGAGTCTTAGACTATTTCAAACACGAGCAATCAGACACAACATTAATCAATGCCTTCTGGTACACTGGCTTAAAAGACCCGCAAGATCAGCGAGGTTTCAGAGATGCTCTGATTAGCTTAGGATATACGGTGAGAACTAAAATTCTTAAAGAATATTATGATGACTCATCCGGGCGCTATTCCCAAAAGGCTAATTTAGATATTGAAATTGTCGTAGATATGTTTAATACAGTAGATCAATATGACCGAGTAGTTTTATTCAGTGGTGATGGAGATTTTGAAAGGGCTATCGAACTATTACGTTCAAAAAATACGCATATCACAGTCGTATCAACTGAAGGAATGATAGCCAGAGAGCTACGCAATGCTACGGACAGATATATTGATCTAAACGATATCAGAGACAGTATAGAAAAAGTAGAAGGTTAGTAATCTTAGCAAATATTTACAAATCTTAAGAATAAAAAAACTAAGGTTCAAGATATTTTAAGATTCAACAAAAACTCAACCAGGAGGAACAATGACCAACAAAGCCGAAAAAATTATCATTTTTGATACGACACTCAGAGATGGAGAACAATGTCCTGGAGCAACTCTAAATATAGATGAAAAGCTAGCGATCGCCAAACAATTATCCCGGTTAGGCGTAGATGTAATTGAAGCTGGTTTTGCTTTTGCGAGTCCGGGAGACTTTCAAGCGGTGCAGAAAATAGCCCAACTTGTGGGGACAGAAGATGGCCCCGTAATTTGTAGTTTAGCTAGAGCCATTAAAGCGGATATTGAAGCCGCAGCCGAGGCGTTAAAACCAGCAGTTCACGGCAGAATTCACACATTTATTTCCACATCTGATATTCATTTAGAGTATCAGTTGCGGAAGTCACGCGCCGAAGTGTTAGCGATCGCCGAAGAAATGGTAGCTTATGCTAAGTCATTCATGGCAGATGTAGAATTTTCGCCAATGGATGCGGCGCGTTCTGATCCAGATTTTCTTTATCAAGTATTAGAGCGAGCGATCGCAGTTGGCGCAACAACAATTAACATTCCAGACACTGTAGGTTACATGACCCCCAGTGAATTTGGGGCAATGATTAAGGGGATTAAAGATCATGTCCCCAATATTGATCAAGCAATTATTTCCGTACACGGACATAACGATTTAGGATTAGCAGTTGCCAACTTCCTAGAAGCTGTAAAAAATGGTGCAACCCAATTAGAATGTACCATTAACGGCATTGGAGAACGCGCCGGAAATGCCTCCTTAGAAGAATTAGTCATGGCCTTACACGTCCGGCGACAATACTTCAATCCCTTCTTAGGAAGACCAGCAGATTCTGAAGCACCACTAACTAACATTGACACCCGTCAAATTTATAAAACCTCCCGCCTCGTTTCTAATTTGACAGGAATGTTAGTGCAGCCAAACAAAGCTATAGTAGGGGCAAACGCCTTTGCTCACGAGTCTGGAATTCACCAAGATGGGGTGCTGAAAAACAAGCTCACCTACGAAATCATGGATGCTCAATTGATTGGTTTAACAGACAATCAAATTGTATTGGGCAAACATTCCGGGAGAAATGCTTTCCGTAGTCGTTTGACAGAATTGGGTTTTGAACTATCAGAAACCGAATTAAATAAAGCATTCGTCAAATTTAAAGACGTAGCCGACAAAAAGAAAGAAATTACCGATTGGGATTTAGAAGCTATTGTTAATGATGAAATTCAACAAGCTCCCGATTTATTCAGAGTTGAGTTAGTGCAAATTTCCTGCGGTAATAATGCTCAACCTACGGCGACTGTCACCCTCCGCACCCCAGCCGGTGAAGAATTGACTGATGCGGCCATTGGTACTGGCCCTGTAGATGCTGTTTACAAAGCCATTAACCGCGTAGTAAACGTACCCAATCAGTTGATTGAATTCTCTGTACAATCAGTCACAGAAGGAATTGATGCTCTAGGGGAAGTTACTATTCGTCTCCGACATGATTCTAGAGTGTTTTCCGGTCATGCGGCGAACACAGATATCATTGTTGCTTCCGCGCAAGCTTATGTTAATGCGCTAAATCGTCTTTATGCATCTTTGCAGACTCAAGAGAAGCAAGAAGAAGTAACTGCACATAAAATTTAGATATCTGGTTTCGGGGTGGGTTTTTTCCGCCCTATTTTTTTGGCTAAGACATGGAATAAAATATCGAACCTCACCCCCAACCCCTCTGGTTGCTTTCGCGTAGCGTCTCCCTTTGGGAGAAGGAGAGGGGAGGTTTGAACGCAAGTCCAAAAACCTTTCATTTAGGTAGGGTGTGTTATGGACGTTAGTCCTAACGCACCGCAAATTTGGGATGGTGCGTTGCGCTGCGCGACAACACACCCTACAAAACAAGGATTTTGAGAATTTAATCATTTGTGTGTACACGGTAGTTGCTAAGGAGAGGGGAGATTTGAACGCAAGTCAAAGGCGGTGTGAGAGAAAATCACATATTTTTACATTAGAAATCTCCAACAAAGTAGAGACGTTCCAGGGAATGTCTCTAAAAGGGTTTTAGAAAAAGCATATGTAAATATAAATATTTGTTGCTTTTTTATCTGTTGAGATTTACTTACGAATAAAAAAAATATACTGAAAATTGATATAAGTATCTAGCTAAATCTCATGACAGAATTACCACTTTGGGTGCAAGATAGAGAAACTGTCCTTGCTCATGATCAAGGAGTAGAATGGCGGGAAGGACAACGACCTGATTATTCTTACACAAATGAATTTCTGCACAAAGAAAGCAAATTTAACCATCCCGAAGGTTCTTTAGAAGCGATAGCGCCAGCGCTGACTTGTCAGTTCGCGCAAAACTTAGTCCGTACCTTTGAAATGGAAGCTTCTCATAAAATAAATCCGCAACAATGGCTGTCAATTGTCGCTGATCAGTTTAGAATGAGTAGCAACGGCGGAGAACAATACACTGCTGAAGAGGTAGTAAAAGAAGGTACTTATAACTTATTTATTAGTGAAACTGAGCATTATAGCTCTAAAAACGAAACCTTTGAAAGTTCATTTGAACTGTTTCATAATGCCTTTCCCAACGGCTTTTTGTGGGAATTGACCGAAAAACGAGACGCAAGCCCCTGACTTTAGGCATGGGGAGAAGGCGGTAAGAACTTTTAAGTTCCGTCAAACGATTGCGTGGCTTTAGCCACAGTGTTAAAATAGATTAGCGAGAAAACAAGTAGGAATAACCTTCAGCGCATTGAAGTATCCTAGTACGGAGCAATCCCGGCAACGGACATATCCGACTCGATTCGGAATAGTTAAAGGGCGAATAATGGCAGGATATGGAGCGTTCATCTTTAAAATATGAAGGACTCAGAAAGTATGCGCGAATGAGAGCAAAAGCTCTTTGAGTGAGTAGAGGGATACTTGAATGTCCCGTTGTCGCCTTTTTCAGGTAGGCAAGAATCCCCTGGCTTTAGACGTGGGGAGGTTCAAAGAAGTGCTAGCTGGCCCACCTAATGTTACCTTTAAATGGCGGCATTGGGGATCATTTACAGGTAGTTACAAAGATTATAAACCCACTGGGGAAACAATAGAAATTACTGGAATCAGTATTGCCCGTGTCACTGAAGATTTAAAGATTGAGTCTTTAGAGCATTATTTTGATAACAATGCCTTCCTAGAAAAACTAACTGCTGGTGGTTGTCCTTTCCATTCCTAAAATTACCATAAATTAAAAATTTATTTCAATGTTGAGGCGTTTACGACCGTTTCCACATTGAAATAGATCAGGATTAATACAGATGCAGGTTTATGAGGTACTCTCAGGAATAATCAACCACAGATGTAGACAGATAAATATAATAAATGAAAAATCCTGTATTCTCATCGCCACTTTTTTAATGGTAGAATTCTTTTGTAATACTTATGTAAATGACCAGACATAAATCCTATTTAATTAATCAAGAAATTTATGCTAAAAAAACAGATTAAAAAAATTCTTAAAGCTTGTGGATACACCCTCTATCATACCAAAACAATGCCTTTTGGATGTGATTTAAAAGAAGATATTGCTAGACTATCACCTGATTTAAACCTGAGAACAATTTTTGATGTGGGAGCGAACAAAGGACAAACTACCCTTGATTATCGGCGAAAATTTCCTGAAGCCAAGATTTTTTGTTTTGAACCAGTTAGTCAAACTTTTGAAGTTTTAAAAGCGAATGTTGGTCTTGACCCTAATGTTTATTGCTTCAATTTAGCGTTGGGGGAAGAAAACAAGCAGGATAAAATATTAGTCCAAGGAACATCTGGTTCCAACTCAATTTCCAATGTTAGTAAGGTTAATCCTTCAGCAGATCAATCTTTAGAAACAGTAAATATAATGACATTAGATCAGTTTATGGCAGAAGACGACCATAAAATTGATCAGATTGATCTGTTGAAAATAGATACGGAAGGCTATGAATGTCAAGTTTTAAGAGGTGCAGAAGCAACTTTCCGCTCAGAGAAAATTTTATATATTTCCATAGAAGTCACTTTTCGCCAGCAAGATAACCATCACACTCAGTTTTCTACAATCAGTGAGATGTTGGCGGACTATAATTTTAATTTTGTCGGATTATACGACGCATCTCCCTTTTGGGGTGGCGGAAATGCTATTGATTACGGTAATGCTCTATTTAAACGGTGGGAAAAAGGTAAAAATTTAAAACTTTGGGAATAATATTCCTAGAAAAATTCAGTAACGGCGGGAGTTGGAGTGTTGATGAATCCATCTGTAAAAACGTCTTGGCAAGCAGTCCGCGCTACTTTTCAACAAATTTGGGGTTACGATGATTTCCGTCCGCCCCAGGGCGAAATAATCAGGAGTTTATTAGCTAAAAAAGATGCGTTGATTATTATGCCTACAGGTGGCGGAAAATCAATTTGTTTTCAACTTCCCGCACTGCTACAAACAGGATTAACTTTAGTAATTTCGCCCTTGGTAGCACTCATGGAAAACCAAGTCCAGGAATTACTTCAACGCCAACAAAAAGCAGCACTTTTGCATAGTGAATTGCCTTCATTCCAACGCTATAAAACATTACAAGCTTTAGAAAGACAACAATTAAGATTACTGTATTTATCCCCAGAGACTTTATTGAGTCCGCCAGTCTGGGAAAAATTGTGTCATCCCAACTTACAAATTAATGGTTTGATATTAGATGAAGCTCATTGTTTAGTCCAGTGGGGAGATACATTTAGACCAGCTTATCGCAGATTAGGCGCTGTCAGAACTGCACTACTGAAATCAAAACCACCAGGAACAAAAATCAGTATTGCTGCTTTTACCGCTACTGCTGACACCGCAGCCCAAAAAACTATTGAAACAGTTTTACAATTACAGCAACCCGAAATTTTTCGCTTAAATCCCTACCGCTCAAATTTGCATCCCATTGTTCGCATAGCTTGGACTCCACGCAGTAGAAAACAGCAATTATTAAAGTTTATTCAAAATCGCCCCAAACAATCGGGATTAATTTATGTTCGGGCTAGAAAAGATAGCGAAGATTTAGCTGTATGGTTCACAAAGATGGGTTACACTACAGCTAGTTATCATGCGGGATTGGGTGCAGCAGAACGCCGTGATGTAGAAGCTAAATGGTTAAGTGGTAAAATTCCTTTTGTGGTCTGTACTGGTGCTTTTGGGATGGGGATAAATAAATCAGATGTGCGTTATGTAATTCACTTTCACGCCCCTCTCCTGATGTCTGAATATGTGCAAGAAATTGGCCGTGCTGGACGAGATGGAAAACCAGCAGAAGCGCTGGCTTTAATCAGTGAACCTACTGGTTGGTTAGATCCAGAGGATAAGCAAAGACAACAGTTTTTTGATGACCAAATGCGATCGCAACAACGCACAGCGCAGCAATTGGTGAAAAAATTACCCAAACAGGGAGAAGTCAATGCAGTTACCCGTGAATTTCGTGATGCTGCTATAACCTTGGCTTTACTCCACAGCACTGGTCAACTCAATTGGGTTGACCCGTTTCATTACACTATTGAATCAGGGGTGAAAAATCAGCCAATGACACAATCACAAGCTGCTAAACACATGCAGCAATATTTGCATACTAAAAAATGTCGTTGGCAATTTTTACTAAATGCTTTTGGTTTTGACAAAGAAGCTGCTAACTGGCGTTGTGGACATTGTGATAATTGTCGAAATTAGCTTTTTTGTTGATGAATAGTAAAATATTATGACTTGGAAATCCGTTTTTATCAAAGTTTTGTTAAAAATTTTATTCACCAATCATATCCGAGTCTTCTATTTTCAAAGATGTTCAGGTGATGTAATAGATTCGGTTTGGCGATAATATTGTTTTGTCGATGCACAATTATCTATTTGGTTCCGAAAATTGTCCATCATTCTTATTATCTGTGTGTGTAATTCATCATAGTCTTTTTCATCTATATCAAGATAATTTCCATGAGCTATGATATTTCTTTTTTTGAGTAATTTTTCATCTATAAGAACTTCTTTTGATTCATAAAAACTGTAATCTAATCCAAGCATACAGACTATCTCTTTAAACACTGATGATGATAAATTAGATGTCGTAATTCTATTTACATATTTTATGGAACTACGTTCAGCCATTTTTGTAAGAAAAAATTCTGCAACTTCATTATATACAGTTGCCTTATTCGTTTGATTTGCTTGATCTAATTTATCTTTCATTGCCAATGCTATAAAATTGTTAGAAAGATTATTATAAGGCAGATTCTGCATAGCAACAAATTCTAAATAACTATTGGATGATACTTTGATAAATCCCTCCCAGTGAGCATACAGCATTGTGATTCCACTACGAAGTAATGCCTTATTTTTTCCTGAAGAAAACGACTTTAAATCAATCATGCCTTTCAATGCTGATAACTCAATTTTTCGCCATGCAAGTTCCTCTGCAAGCTTATCACTAAGCTGTTCTAAAGTACGTATTTTCATTACTGGAACATCTGACGACCAAAGGGAACTAATCTTGGTACTCTTCGCTGTGCAGTAGTACCAGAGCCTGACCATTCTGTATATTCAGGTCTTGTCCAAATCTCTTGTACCTTCTCTTTTAAATTAATTTGTGAGTTAGATACATTTTTATAGTTGTAACCAATTCCTAAAGCAATAACTTCATAAGCAGAAACCAAAAAACCACCTAGAAACTTATCTTTACTTGTAGAGTATCTCCGAAAACTATCACTTCCCATTTGTTCGTACAAAATTGTAAATGTTTCGTTAAATGCAGTTTCTTCTTCAGAATAATCAAAGTTTTCGTTTTTAGCCATCTCTACCATTTTATCGGTTAAGAATCCACTTAAATCATTACCTATTTTCCTCATTTCTCTTTCTTCGAGAGTGCGAAATACTAAAAATCTTAGTAGTAGCTCCATATCATATTTTTGTTCAATTGGTTTTTCACTAAGAGCTATACACTCTTTAAAAATTTCCTTTTGACTTAACTCTTTCATCCACTGAAACATCTGACGATTAAACATTACTAAAATACAATTTCTTACTTCTTGCGGGGTAGCTATTGATCCACCATTGTTTAATCTTTGAAATAGTTCATATTTAGCAATTTTATCACTCTCTTTTAAAAGAATAGTTGCATCAATTTTAGACCTTTTAATCAAGAGGCGTTGAGTTTGTGTTAATGAATTTTCTGGATCATTTATATCTTCCCATTTCTTACCTTCTAGGTTAGGTAAATATTTGGTTTTTTCAAGAACTAATGGGTCTAAAATTTTTTGATTTTCATCCTTTAATTTTCCCACAAATTCATATATTGTAGACAGTCTTTGCAGACCATCTACAACGTCCCAAACTCCATCTTCACGTTGAGAGACAAAAATCGGTGGAATAGGTATACCCAGCAAAATAGACTCTATTAAGCTTGTCTTTTGGGTAGTAGTCCAACGAAAAAATCTTTGAAACTCAGGATGTATCTCAATTTCTGAGTTTTCATATAAGCTAATCCATTCTCCAATAGACATTGAATAGTCATCGGCTCGAATCTCTTGTCTCATTTTGTCGATTTCTTCCTGAAGTCCCATATTTATGCTCCAATGTTGTTGAATATGTAGAATTTTTTTTGGTTAGCTAGACTGATTATTGATGCTCTTTAGATTAAAGTATTTTACCTTTTGGTCTACAGTTAACAGCAAATTCAGCCTTGTTACTAGTGCTAAAGTAGAGGAAGTTTCAAAAGCCTGCATTTGCAGGCTTTTTGTCCAGAATTTTAAGTTTATAGTCTGAGAGCAATTAGCTACTCATCACAAGAAGCCTAATTCACCTTTGGAACCAAAAGTTAAAACTGCTGTAAAAACCGTAAATCGCTAGAGTACAAACGGCGGATATCGTCGATTTGATGTAACACCATCGCAAAACGTTCTACACCGAAACCAGCAGCAAATCCAGTGTAAATTTCTGGATCATAGCCTACTGATTTCATCACATTTGGATCAACCATTCCGCAGCCCATCACTTCTAACCAGCGCCCATTCCACTGTAAATCTACTTCAGCCGAAGGTTCTGTAAAGGGGAAATAACTAGCACGGAAACGAATGGGTAAATCCCCAAATATGGCTTGTAAAAACAGCTTGACAGTACCTTTGAGGTCTGTAAATGTCAAACCCTCATCGATCGCTAAAAGTTCGATTTGATGGAAAACCGCCGAGTGCGTAGCATCGACATTATCTCGCCGATAAACTCGCCCTGGGGCTACAACCCGGATGGGTGGTTCCTCCTTTTCCATGTAGCGAATTTGTACTGATGAGGTATGAGTCCGCAGAAGATTTCCGTCTGGTAGGTAGAAGGTATCCTGCATATCACGGGCGGGGTGATCAGGTGGAGTATTCAGAGCTTCAAAATTATAATAATCTGTTTCCATCTCTGGCCCTTCTGCTACGGTGTAGCCCATGCCGACAAAAGTATCCAGCGCCCGGTCAATAATACCATTGAGTGGATGAATCCGACCTTGGGGGCGGTAAATTCCCGGCATAGTCACATCTAGGGTTTCCGCTTCTAGTTGTGCTTTAATTTTGGCGGATTCTAAAGCGGTGCGTTGCTGGTCTAGACTATTTTGTAGGGATTCTTTGACTGTATTGGCGATCGCCCCAATTTTTGGTCTTTCCTCCGCACTCATTTGCCCCATACTTCGCAATAAAGCCCCCAGTTGCCCTTTTTTACCCAAATAGCTAATTCTGAGTTCTTCTAGACGTTCTAGGGTGTCTGCGGCGGCGATCGCTTGTTCTCCTTCGTGCCGCAGTGCTAAAAGTTGAGCCTCTAAATTGGTAGTCATTAGTTCTTAGTCATTGGTCATGAGTCATTGCTTATTAGTCTACGACTTTGGACTGCTCAAAATCCCACCTCTGGTTACTAGTTTAGAGGTCATTGGCTGGTGAGGGTGTTGTTTTGCCTCATACTGGAGATATCTCAATATTGACAAATGATTCCGCAAAAATCACAACTAACTATTGACCCATAGTTCCTTAATTGTAGAAGCCCCCAGATTGCTCTGTGGGTCGAACCAAAATCTAACATCTAAAATCCCAAATTGTTTGACCCATGAAATTACTCATTAGTAATGATGACGGAGTTTCTGCCTTGGGTATTCGTACCCTAGCTGACTCCTTAGCAGAAGCAGGACATGATGTCACTGTAGTTTGCCCAGATCGGGAGCGTTCCGCAACTGGACATGGACTAACCATGCACCAACCCATTCGCGCCGAAGTAATCGAATCAGTATTTCATCCGGCTATCAATGCTTGGGCTTGTGATGGGACTCCCTCAGACTGTGTAAAATTGGCACTGTGGGCTTTGCTAGATTCTCCCCCTGATTTGGTGCTATCTGGCATTAATCAAGGCGCAAATTTGGGAACTGAAATTCTTTATTCCGGTACTGTTTCGGCTGCTATGGAAGGCATAATTGAGGGCATTCCCAGCATAGCCTTCAGTCTCACCAGCCACACATCCAAAGACTTTCAACCTGCTGCTAAGTTTGCCCAAATCCTGGTGGAGAAAATAGCTGTAAATCCCCTACCAGAATTAATGTTGCTCAATGTTAACGTTCCCCCTGTCAAATGGGAAAAAATTGCCGGAGTTACCTTTACTCGTCAAGGAGTGCGGCGTTACGTTGATGTTTTTGATAAGCGAGTCGATCCCCGTGGCAAAATCTATTACTGGTTAACCGGAGAAGTTTTAGAAGAGGTGGAACCACCCGAAGGTTTAAATTTATCTGAAAACGTGCCTATCGATGTTCATGTGATCCGCAATAACTACATCAGCATCACGCCATTACAATATAATCTCACCTATCCTACAGGACTAGATAAATTGTCTAACTGGGAATTTCAGCTTCCTTGAGTTCTTGGTGTAATCGATTAGAGCAACTTGGCTGTGCTAGTATAAAAGTTGTGAAACCGAAAAATTTTTACCCATTACTTAGGCTCACCAAATAATTTTGGTTTTGGAGACCATAGCAGCTATTAGCGCGATCGCCTACCTTCCCAAAAAATTGGGTTGAAAGCCTGCGGATTCTAGGGGGACTTGATCTGAGTGTATAATACCCATAAGTTCTCTCATAAAGTTGGAGTAGGGGGTTCCGAAGAGTAGTTGTTCGGGTAAAACTTCAAGCAACACCAGAGAATGTAGCCAAATAGTTTAGTTGGGACAGAGCATTGCTAGCGGTAAAATGCAGAATGCCAAGACTATAAAGCCTCAAGAAAGAAAACCAACTCTGGTAGTTTGGAGTCATCCAACTCGATAGGGCGTTATCGAGTCTGCGAGAGAGTGTCAGACGGGGTTTGCTCCGCAACTTTCGCCAGTAGCAGAGAATCCCCGTGCGTTCACGTCGGGGAGTATGTCAAAAATACGCCGTGACCCACTCGAAGATCAGCTATGTGGTTTATTAGCTAATCAAAAACGCTTGTAGACCCCTGCTCTTGCGCCTAGACACTAACCAAATGCACTCATTAGAGATACTTTTTGCAGAAGTAGGGTAAAGGAGCCGAGAGGAGGATTAAAGATCAAGCTTTGATTGTAGACGGTTGAACGTAAGGTAGCTTGTGGCTGATGGCTAAATAAACCTAAAATCCCAGAATCTGGATGCTCAATTTGTCTAAAAATGGACGTTCTATGTGGGTTACTTCCTCAATGGAAACGTTGCTCAAGCCAACTGCTGTGGCTCTTGGCAAATTTGATGGTGTGCATCTTGGTCATCACAGAGTTATTCAACCAATTTTGCCCCCAACAAAGGATGAGCCAAGACGAGAAGATGGGGAAAATTTCCTAAACTACTCGGACTCCTCACCAACCCCACCACAAGAACAGACATACTCGACAGTTGTCACCTTTGACCCCCATCCACTAGAATTTTTTACAGGTCAACCAAGGCCTTTATTAACACCACTGGAGGAAAAAGTCCAACAATTGCGATCGCTAGGAGTAGAACAACTTGTACTGCTACCCTTTGACAAAGAATTATCTGCATTATCTCCCCAAGATTTTGTCGAGCAGATATTAGTCAAACAACTCCAATGTCGGCGAATTAGTGTTGGACAAGACTTTTGTTTTGGCAAACAGCGTCGTGGTACTGCCAAAGATTTGCAGCTACTAGCCGCCAAGTATCATATCCCCGTCACCATCGTTTCCCTACAAACTTATACAGACAAAGCTCCCACCCAGGAGGCTCCCATTAGCACTTCACTGATCCGCCACTACTTAGAAAGTGGTGACATCAAAAACGCCAACCTCCTACTGGGAAGACCTTACACCCTCATTGGTACTGTCGTTCCCGGTCAAAAAATGGGACGAACCATTGGTTTTCCTACCGCCAACCTGCAACTACCAAAGGACAAATTTGTCCCCCGCCAAGGTGTTTATGCAGTCCGTGCTGCTATTTTGAGTCAGACACCAGATGCAACCACTCCATATCAGAACTTGGGTGTGATGAACATCGGGAACCGCCCCACAGTCAATGGTAGTAACTTATCAGTGGAAGTGCATCTGTTCGATTGGTCTAGTGATTTATATGGCAAACAATTGGGTGTACAGCTAGTGGAATTTTTGCGCCCCGAACAGAAATTTCCCACTCTAGAAGACCTGAAAACACAAATTCAACTTGACTGTACTGTTGCTAGAGAACATTTGAGCGCTGAATGCTGATTTCTCATCACTAAATGGGAATACTCTAAATTAGGGAATGGAGAATCTAGCATAGGTAATTCTCCATTCCAATTCCTTACCCAATTAGAAAGATTTATTCTTTGGTGCATGAGAGAAAAAATTGATACCCTCACCCAAAATCTGGCTCGTACCATCGTTGGCAAAAACGAAGCCATCCGCTTAGTCCTAGTCGCCCTATTAGGTGGCGGTCATGCACTACTAGAAGATGTCCCTGGAGTTGGTAAAACTCTCCTCGCTAAATCCCTAGCCCGTTCACTGGATGGCCAATTTCAACGGCTACAATGTACCCCCGACTTACTACCAACTGACATCACTGGTACAAATATTTGGAACCCCAAAAGCGGCGAATTTACCTTTCTCCCAGGGCCAATATTTGCCAATATCCTCCTAGCCGACGAAATCAACCGCGCCACACCCCGCACCCAGTCAGCCTTGCTGGAAGTCATGGAAGAGCATCAAGTCACAATTGATAGTGTCTCTCGTCCAGTTCCTCAGCCGTTCTTTGTCATTGCTACCCAGAACCCCATAGAATATCAAGGCACTTTTCCCTTACCAGAAGCCCAGATGGATCGGTTCATGTTGTCCTTAAGTTTGGGCTATCCTGGGGCTACAGAAGAACTAGAGATGTTGCAAAACCTGCAAAACGGTCGGAGTTTTACTGATTTGCAGCCTTGTCTTACCTTGGCGGAAGTAGCTGAATTGCGTAAAGTCTGTTCGCAAGTCAGAGTAGAAACTTCTCTGCAACAATACATTCTCGAATTAGTCCGCTCAACAAGACAAGATGAAGAAATCACTTTGGGTGTAAGTCCGCGTGGTACTGTGGCATTACAAAAGGCTACCCAAGCCCTAGCTTTTCTCTTAGGGCGTGATTACGCTATTCCCGATGATGTCAAATTTCTCGTCCCTCACGTCCTCTGTCATCGCCTCATTCCCAGGGGAGGACGCAATGCTAGAACTGTAGTTGAGCGATTATTAAGGTCAGTTCCTATTCCTTAATGTCCTTGTCCTGTTGAGATTTGGGCGTGTTAGGATCTTCGACAAAACAAGTAGATAAAACATGAAAGCTATCGAAGTTACTGGCAAGATTGACGCTGAGGGCAATTTAGTTCTAGATCAGCCGATTCAGGGAACAACTTATCCTCATCAAGTGCGGGTAATTGTGTTAGTTCCAGAACAGGTAGAAATAGAAGCAGTTGACCCAGATGATACACCCGTTGAAGAAATTAAAGCCAGCTTGAAAAGAGCTTTACAACAAGCCAAAGCAGGACAACGCCTACCATTATCCCAAATGTGGGAGGGAATCGATGCCGAATGAACAGCCAATGGTATTAATCGATTTAACTCCTGAATATAAACAAAACTTACGTGACCTTTCCAAAAGATTTCGCAATATTCGTTCTGACTTACAAGGGATTATTGAACAATTACAACAAGGTAGTGTTCTGGGAGATAGAATTGGCGGCCTTGGTGAGGAATATGTTGTATATAAGGCGAGAGTTCGCAACAGTAATATCCAAAGAGGTAAAAGTGCTGGATACCGCTTAATTTATCAAGTTGAATCACCTACAAGTATTTTGCTACTAACAATTTATTCCAAGTCTGACCGAGAAGATATTAGTGTAAATGAAATCCGAGATATTGTGACTGATTTTTCAGTTTAATATGCTTGATTAATATATTAGGTCTGTGTAAGCTTTATGATTGGTTAAAAGCGCCACATCTAAGTATTGGGGAATGTGAGGAATGTCAAATTTTATCAAGCGTAAATTCCGAAAACGCCAACTCAAAGGCCGTTCCCTAGGCTTAATTGTGGTAATTTTAGCTTGGAGTCTGGCTATGGGCTGGCTGCTTTCCCTTGCCACTAGCGCTTACAGTGCTACTCCCACATCAGAAATTGGTACAGTTGACGTAGTACCTGCACAGTATCAGTTAGGGAAACAATTATATCTGGAGAACTGCTCCACCTGTCACATAGCTCTCCCCCCAGAAGTTTTACCCTCCCAAACCTGGAGAAATCTTTTACAAGACTCACAGCACTACGGCGTACAACTTAAACCTTTAATTGATCCTCCCCGGATACTCGTTTGGAGGTATCTTTCTACTTTCTCTCGTATACAGCGACAAGACGAAGCTACATCCTATCGCGTCAATTCTTCACGTTATTTTCAGGCTTTGCACCCCCAAGTCGATTTACCCCGTCCTGTTGAACTCAGCAGTTGTGTGAGTTGTCATCCGGGCGCGAGGGATTTTAATTTTCGCCGCCTGAGTGGGGAATGGGAAGAGGTAGGGGAGCAGGGAGCAGGGAGCAGGGGGGAGAAGACGGTAACTTCCCAATGACCAATGACCAATGACCAATGACCAGACTGTATGACTCAGTTGTGGGCAAAATGATACTATTAGATTAGTTGCAAATTTAAACTGAAAAATAACACCAATCGGTT
Organism: Nodularia spumigena CCY9414; assembly: GCF_000340565.2. Lineage (NCBI taxonomy): Bacteria > Bacillati > Cyanobacteriota > Cyanophyceae > Nostocales > Nodulariaceae > Nodularia > Nodularia spumigena. Next base: position 4,343,416 of record NZ_CP007203.1, on the reverse strand, counting down.
TAATAAATGATTGGATCTACTTTTTGCTGTTTTTGAGTTAATTCTGATTTTCTACCCATCTAAAACCTAAATGGCTGGATTGGGTTAAATTCTTATAATCAATACAAAAACTTTATTCACCGTAACCCTTGACTTATTTCCATAATCTGCCATGCTAAAACTTTTGTTGGGCGATCCCAACGCTCGTAAGCTGAAAAAATACCAACCTTATATTAGTGAGATTAACCTCTTAGAGGAAGACATTGCAGCCCTTTCCGATGAGGAGTTAAAAGGTAAAACCGGAGAATTTAAAGAGCGGCTTGCTAAAGGCGAAACGCTGGATGATATTCTACCAGAAGCCTTTGCTGTGGTCAGAGAAGCCGGACGGCGAGTCTTGGGATTGCGACATTTTGATGTCCAGATGTTGGGCGGTGTCATCCTACACTCTGGGCAAATTGCGGAAATGAAAACCGGGGAAGGTAAAACTCTGGTTGCTACTTTGCCAAGTTATTTAAATGCTCTAACTGGTAAAGGTGTACACGTAATTACAGTCAACGATTACCTGGCTCGTCGGGATGCTGAATGGATGGGACAGGTACATCGGTTTTTGGGATTGAGTGTGGGACTAATTCAGTCGAGCATGATTCCCAGTGAACGCCAGAAAAACTATGCGTGCGACATCACTTATGTCACTAACAGTGAGATCGGTTTTGACTACCTGCGGGACAATATGTCCACATCGATGGCTGATGTGGTACAACGCCCGTTTAATTATTGTGTGATTGACGAGGTAGACTCGATTTTAGTTGATGAGGCGCGGACACCACTCATTATTTCTGGACAGGTAGAAAGACCTACAGAAAAATACTTACAAGCTGCTGAAATTGCTTCCAGACTGCAAGTAGATGAGCATTACGAGGTCGATGAAAAAGCTCGGAACGTGCTGTTAACTGATGAAGGGTTCGCGGAATCAGAAAATCTTTTGGGTGTTACAGATTTATTTGACCCGGAAGATCCTTGGGCGCATTTCATGTTCAATGCTATTAAAGCTAAGGAACTTTTCCTCAAGGACAAACACTACATCGTTGGTAATAAGGAAGTAGTAATTGTTGATGAATTTACTGGGCGTGTTTTACCCGGAAGGCGTTGGAGTGATGGTTTACACCAAGCAATTGAAGCGAAAGAACACGTAGATATTCAACCGGAAACTCAAACTCTGGCGACAATTACTTATCAAAATTTGTTCTTGCTTTATCCCAAACTCGGTGGGATGACAGGAACGGCAAAAACTGAAGAGCCAGAATTTGAAAAAATCTATAAATTAGAAGTTGCGGTAATTCCCACCAATAGAGTCAGAAGACGGCAAGACTGGCCGGATATGGTGTTTAAAACAGAACCTGGTAAATGGCGGGCGATCGCCGGAGAATGTGCCGAAATGCACGAACTCGGCAGACCAGTTTTGGTAGGAACCACCAGTGTGGAAAAATCGGAATATCTCAGTCAGCTGCTCAAGCAGATGGAGATTCCCCACGAACTGCTCAACGCTCGACCAGAAAACGTGGAACGGGAAGCGGAAATTGTCGCCCAAGCGGGACGCAGAGGTGCTGTAACCATTGCCACAAACATGGCTGGTAGAGGTACAGACATCATCCTGGGTGGTAACTCCGAATACATGGCACGTCTGAAGCTGCGGGAATACTTTATGCCGCGAATTGTCAGGCCAGAAGATGAAGATGTTTTTGGTGTGCAAAGAGCTGCTGGTTTGCCTACAGGACACGGTGGTGGTCAAGGTTTTGTTCCTGGGAAGAAAGTCAAAACTTGGCGAGCTTCACCGGAAATTTTTCCCACTGAACTGACAAAGGAAACGGAACAGTTATTAAAAGATGCTGTGGAAGTCGCTGTGCGGGAGTATGGCGATCGCAGTTTACCAGAACTGGAAGCTGAGGATAAGGTAGCTGTAGCAGCAGAAAAAGCTCCCATTGATGACCCTGTGATTCTCAGGTTACGGGAAGCTTACAACCGTGTGAAGGAAGAATACGAACAATTCACCGAATCAGAACACAATGAGGTAATTGAATTAGGTGGTTTGCACGTAATTGGTACAGAACGCCACGAATCACGGCGGATTGATAACCAATTGCGGGGACGTGCGGGACGACAAGGAGACCCCGGTTCGACAAGATTTTTCCTCAGTTTAGAGGATAACTTATTGCGGATCTTTGGAGGCGATCGCGTCGCTGGATTAATGAATGCTTTCCAAGTAGAGGAAGATATGCCCATTGAATCCGGGATGCTGACTCGCAGTTTGGAAGGCGCACAGAAAAAAGTTGAAACCTACTACTACGACATCCGTAAACAGGTGTTTGAGTACGACGAGGTAATGAATAACCAACGTCGCGCTATTTACGCTGAACGTCGTCGAGTTCTAGAAGGTCAAGACTTAAAAGAACAGGTAATCAAGTACGCTGAAAAAACGATGGATGAAATCGTTGATTTCTACATCAACCCAGACTTACCCTCCGAAGAGTGGGAGTTACAAAAGTTGGTGGACAAAGTGAAGGAATTTGTCTATCTGCTAGCGGACATGGAACCAACTCAGTTAGAGGATATGGGCGTTAGCGAGATTAAGGCATTTCTCCACGAACAAGTGCGAATTGCCTACGACCTCAAAGAAGCGCAAATTGACCAAATTCAACCGGGACTGATGCGACAAGCTGAAAGGTTCTTTATTTTGCAGCGTATTGATACTTTGTGGCGGGAACACTTGCAACAAATGGATGCTTTGCGCGAATCTGTAGGTTTGCGTGGTTATGGGCAGAAAGACCCGTTGATTGAGTACAAGAGCGAGGGTTATGAACTGTTCTTGGATATGATGGTCAACATCCGCCGCGACGTGGTTTACTCGTTGTTTATGTTCCAGCCTCAGCCTCAACCTGTGGCGCAGCCATCATCTGAGATGGTTTAAGGAAGGTTTTTCACGCTCCAGACGCACCAGGCGCAGAGAGTTTTCTGCGTCTTTGTTTTATGGTGAGGTTAATTATTCCCCAAACATTTGGGCTAGGACATCAAGAACTGTTTTTTGTGCTTCTACACTAATTTGACCAATAAATTTGACTAATCGAGTTTTATCCACTGTGCGAATTTGGTCAAGTACAATTTGTCCATTTTGTCCTTGAAATTGACAAGTTACCCTTGTTGGATATGTTTGTCCTTTTGTAGTCATTGGTGCAACAATTACGGTGGCAATATGGTGGTTGATCTCGTTTGGTGAAATTACTAAACAGGGGCGTGTTTTTTGAATTTCACTCCCGATAGTAGGATCAAGACTAACTAGGAAAACATCAAAGCGATTGACTACCACTCCCATTCAACCTGATCCCATTCTGTTGTATTGATATCATCTAATAGGATATCATCGTGTTTTTCTGCCATTGCTGCAAATGCTTTGTCCCAATTCGCCCTTGCTTGTTCAACTGGGCGAATAATCAGATGATTTCCATGAACTTCAATTTCTACTTCTGAGTTAATACCGCTTTGTTCTAATAGGATTTTGGGTATACGAAGTCCTTGGGAATTGCCGATTTTTACTATTCGGGTTTTAATTGCTTTACCCATTTTATTTTATTGGAAATAGGATAGTGTTTACATTGTAATTACATATATAACAATAGTCAAGTCGAAAGCCTCACGCAAGGTGGAAACTTCTGCTATGGGTTAAGATTTTTGTCACGCTCCAGGCGCAGAGAGTTTTTTTGAGTTGATCATTCAGGGACATCTGGCAAATTATCCGACTGTTGACTAAGCGATTTGGAGAACTGTCGGAGGAAATGCGCTCTTCGATTTATGGTTTATCTTTGCCTATTCTCGAAGATTTGAGCGAAGCATTTTTAAATTTTACGAGTTTAAATGATTTACAATCCTGGTTAGAATCGCTGGAAAATTAAATCAGTGAACAGTTATCAAGTGTCTCTTGACTGGTAACTGATAACTGATAACTGATAACTGATAAAGAGAGGGGTTGGGGGTGAGGTTATTTACTTTATTAAAACAGGTTCACCTTCCGTCTGTGGAAACTCATAAACCAAGCTAGTTTTATTCTGTTGCTGTCCAGTTAAATACCTAAACTCAGTTAAACGGGTATACAGGCGTTAATTGGGATAGTTGATTGTGATTTTAATCTCTCACGAATTCGCCAGTATATCTGCCACATTTATTTGAAATTTTTTAAGCAAAACTGTCCGTTGCTATAAAAGGTCTGGTCTGTACTTTTGCCAATAATAAAGATTGCATTCATTGTCATAATCCGTCCAGGTGTAGTATTCCAAATCAGGTGAATTTTGCCAAATAATTGAACTAGGATTAACAGCAATAATCCAACCAGCTTTTTTAACTAGTAAGCACAAATCTATATCATCAACGTGAAGACAAGAATCTTTAAATACTCCAAAATGCTGCACAACTTGATGGCGCAATAGGATTGATTTATCTGCACAAACGTCTACCCTAATATAAGGTTTATCTTTTAGTAGTTCATCATTTAAAATATGATTATCCTTGCCAAACTTTATTTTTGATGGTGCTGGCTCACTATTAATCAATCTCCCAAATTCTTGAATAGTCTTAGGTTCTGTTCTTTGATAAAGTTGAGAACCAACTAAGCCGACTTCATCATGATTTTGCAAAGTTGTAATTAGTGTACTAAGAGCCAATGGGTCTAGACGCACATCATCATTAAGTAGCCAGATGTAATCATATTTAAGTTTTCTAACATATTGTAAACCATAATAAAATCCACCATAATCACCTAACTTTTTACCAGTGTGCAGTACCTTAATATGAGCAAAATCAAATTTTTCTAAATAAGCTTGAGTCCTATCATCTGCTGCATTATCCACAATATAGATATCAAGTTTTGTCTGATATAATTTCAGTCTGCCAATATCTTCTAGCACTGAAAACAGAGAATTGAAGTCATTAAGAGTCTCAATAATAATTGCAACTTTTGTCATGTGTGTACGAGTAAAGTAGGTTTGTACCTCTGGTTGAGCTAAAAATCCTGAAAAGTAAGATTTCACTTTTGCAACTCTCCAAAACGCCTATTTTGATTTTCGATAATTCTCAATCGACTAATGAACTTAAAATATGCATTTTTCCCATGCATAATAAAAGCACACATAGCTCAAAAATGTAACTTGTTGTTTTTTTTAACTCGTCTGTCTAAAGAGTGAACAGTAACAACAAATTAAGGCGTACAAAGTAAAATATGCTACATCTAAGCAGCTTTTGTTTAATGGTTTGAATGTAAATTTGTTGTCAAATTGCCTACAATATAAGCATTACAGCACTCATGTTGAGTGAATAATCAGTGTGTTATTTCGCCCCGTCTTTGAAAAAAATCAAAAACTCCCATCAAGCTTTGCCGATTGCGCCTCCTCACGTATCATTAATCGCTTATACTCCTAATAGCAGGTTTTACGGCACAAGCGATCAATGGCAGAAGACCCAAAAGAACAGAACACACTCCTCAACCTTGAAGGCTTTTGGAAACTCCTAGATTCAAAGCTTATCAGTTTAGGTATTCCAGGGGCTTTAATTGGTGTTGCACTGGATTTCGCGCGTAAAACCGATTGGAAAAATGCAGGACTTTGTATATTGGCTGCTGGTGGTGTCTGGTTAGTTATCAAAGTTGGTAGCAAACTCAGCCCACAGATTGATAAGTTTTTAGATTGGATACTTAATACTCAAATTCCCAAATGGTGGACAACAGTTACAGATCGGTTTGGGGCGGAGTATCTTGCCGGACTAATCGCTGAATGTAAAGAATACCAGGGGCGCGGATTTAGTGGCGAAGGGCTGGATTTGGAAAATGTGTTTGTCCCCTTGGGTTTTAATTCTGAAACGCCAGCGTCTAATGCTCAAGATGTTACCTCCACTGGTCAAACTGAGTCGCAGCAAAATCTGGAATCCGGGCAAACAAGCATTCTAACTTTTGCTACTCAGCAGGAAAGTGAAATTGGCAGTTTGCTGAGAGGAATTACTAAAAAAAATTCGACGTGGCGACGATTGGTGATTTTAGGAGCGCCTGGTTCAGGAAAAACTACACTTTTACGGCACATTACGCTGCTGTTTGCTCTGCGAAAACAATCAAAATTGTATCGAGATTTGCCTGGACTCGTTCCTGTTTTGTTGAGGTTGAGAGATGTTGCTTCCGTTATTGTTGCAGATGATAGTTCCTCTCTAGCTCAAATAATTGCCAAAGCGGAGAAAGATGAACCATCAAAAACTCAGGACTGGTTTGAAAAGCAGCTTAACAATGGCAAGTGTCTGGTAATGTTAGATGGACTTGATGAAATTGCGGACTATGAGGAGCGACGCAAGGTAAGTAAATGGGTTTCTCAGCAACTCCAAAATTATAAGCAAAAATTACCGTTCATTTTGACATCGCGCCCAGAAGCTTACGATAAAGCTCTTCTGCCAAATACTCCAGCTTATTTTGTGCGGTCATTCACCACTGCACAGCGCAATAATTTTCTTTTCAACTGGTATTTCAATCTAGAAAAACGTAGAAATTCTGGGGGACAATCGCAAAAACAGATCAAGAAAATTGCCGAAACCAAAAAAAGCGAGTTAATGCGGCAAATTGATGCAGTTCCTTCACTGCGTTTGATGGCAACTAACCCATTGTTACTGGCATTGATTATTAATGCTTACAAGCAGAAAAACAGTCTGGCTCCAACGCAAACAGGGCTTTACAAGCAAGTTTGTGATGTGTTTCTCCAAGGACGGCAATCTGCTTTTGGAACTACCCGATATCCACTCAAGCCAGAGCAAAAACAAGAAGCTTTGCAGGCACTGGCACTGGAGATGACTAAACGCCGATTACTTCGGTTTACGCTAGATGAGAGAAATCAGGACAATAATATTTTTCTCGCAAAAGGGTTTCTTCAGACAGAACTAGCTCAGATGGTTCAGGCGGGACAAGAATTTAAACCAGAAGAGTTTATTGAAAAAGATGATATTGGTGTGCGAGAATTGTTGAGCGATCGCAAACAAGAAAAACTCTATGAATTTACGCATCGCACATTTCAGGAGTATTTAACGGCGGTTGAACTCACAAAGGCAGAGCATGAGCCTTATTTATTAGAAGTTTTTACGAAAGATCAAGAATACCTCGATTGGATGAGAAAAACCATTTTGTTTTATGCAGGCCAGGTCAAAGTAGATAAACTGATTGATGCGGCATTGAACAACCCAACAGTAGCAACCCTAACCCTCGCTTACGAGTGTTTGCAGAACAAGCTCAGAGTTAGTCGGGAGAAAGAGCAGGAACTACTGGACAAGGTAGAACAGGGTTTGAAGTCAGATGACGTGAAAGTTTTTAAGTTAGCAGCATCAGTGCAACTGCAAAAACGGCTATATCGTCTGAACGAAGATTGTTTTGTAGAAAGTTCAGAGAACGAAAACCAGCCTACAGTCATCACAACAGAAGCAGGTAAAAAAATCTGGGCAGTACAATTAGTAGATAATACTGAGATTACTGAGGCAGAATATCGGCTGTTTATCTTAGAGACAACCAACAGCGAGTTAACGATTGAAGACAAACCAAGTAAAATCGGCTTTGCACAAGGAAATGCTTTTTGTGCTTGGTTGAGTGAAAGAACTAGAGAGCGATTTAGTGACGCAGGAATCTGTTATCTACGGGAAACCTCAACAGATACATTCTGCCTAGTTCGGTTTCGCATACCGGAACAGTATCATCAACTCGCTTACTATCTAGCAGCAGGTATGTGGAAAGAGGCTGATGAGGAAACATTCAAAGTGATGCTGGAAGTGGCGGGATGTGAAAAACAAGGTTATCTAAAACCAGAAGACATTCGGCAATTTCCCTGTGAAGACTTGAGAATTATTGATAAACTGTGGGTTGATTATAGTAATGGACACTTTGGATTTAGTGTTCAGAAAGAAATATATCTCGAAGAGGGTGGAATCTTAGAAGGAAATCGAACAAGTTCGCCTTTTAAGAAGGCTCTTGCCCCATTCAGATGGATATATGAGCGTTTTGGTGGTAGAGTGAGAGATGAAGATGACGAATTTCGAGCTTTAGGCGCGTACGTGGATCGCGTGGGGTGGAGAGTGGAACAAGAGTGGATAGGAAGGGAACAAGTAATATATAGCACTTCAGCCCTAAAGGGACACTTACCCTATTGGAGTTGGGGTTATTGGGGGTTTGTTGTAGACTCTTTTCTCTCTTCTCTCGCGTCCAGACTTGTAAAATGTAACATATAAAGCTTTCAGAAGTTTGTAAACATTTATAACAACCTCCTTTCCCACGCAATAATCAACATTTCATAAATCCGATACCTGGCACGGGCGGCTCATAACAATTTGCGTGAATAAACTTTTCTGCTACCTCATGCACCTCCGTACTTTCAGTTACTTTTTGGTTATTCCAAGGTAAACTCATTTGCCCAGGCGACGACTTTTTAGCCTTCCCTCTCTTAATCATCGAAGGCAAAAAGCGACTTCCCCAATGATTTCGCTTCTCTGGTTTTGCCTTTGGTTTATATTTGCGACAAAATCGGCGATACCTAGCCGCGCACTCCTCCAACGTTCTCCCCAATTGTAAAAAGGCTGGATGCCATTGAGTGATGCCATCATTACTCAAACGGTCATGAGTGCCATAATTGCTAAAATCATAGAAAAAACCCTGCTGCATTCCCGCCGCTTTCGGGTTAGCGTGGATATATCGCAAAGTATTTAAAGCCCGTAACTTATCCGTATTCGCAAAACCCGTACTGTGATATCGTTTCTCCCAAAAATGCCCTGTGCGGTTCAACATTCGGTTAAAGCACATGGCAGTATACCAGTTGAGCCAGTGCATAATTTTGGGTAATTCCTCTGGCTGTTTGGGTTCCAGCAGGTAATGTACATGATTGCTCATAATGCACAAAGCATAGAGCTTAAATCCATACTTATCCTGTGCCTTCTTAATGGCATAAAGGAAAACTTCACGACATTCTAACCGCGTCAGCCGAAATTCCCGATTATTGCAACGGGTAGTAATGTGATAACAAAAGCCAGATTTAAGTTCGCGTTGAGGGCGAGGCATAACAATAGAAATTAATAAACAAAAGTTGCTAAATTAAATTTTAAAATAGGCTTATCACTAAAAAACCTGAAATTATGGCTCAAATCTTAGTTGAAAATTTAGACCCCTTGATTCTAGAAAAGCTAGAAACTCTTGCCAAACAACACGGTAGGTCTTTGCAAGAGGAATTAAAACATATCCTGCAACAAGCGAGAGCATAAATAAACGGAGTAATCTGTAGTTTATGTGAACCAAACCACTCAAAACATGAGTAAACGTTATCTAGGTCATAACACCTTGGGATTCGCTAGTCCCCTGCCATGTTGCTACTTATTAAACAATCCGCAAGGATAGTGTATTTAGCATAACAAGCTCAGATAACAAGGTTGAAGCAAACATTACCCTGAAAAGGTGAAATTTAAATGTCTAATTTTGTTCTAGTTCTTGATACCAACAAAAAACCACTTACTCCAATTCATCCAGGAGATGCACGTTTTTTATTAAATCAACAAAAAGCTGCTGTATTTAGAAGATTTCCATTTACCATAATTTTGAAAGAACCTAAATCTGAAGTTCCAACTCAACCGATTGAATTAAAAATAGATCCAGGGAGTAAAACTACAGGTTTTGCGTTAGTTCAAAATAATAAAGTCATCTGGGGTATGGAATTACAACACAGAGGTTTAGCTATTAAAGAAAGCCTAGAAACTCGAAAAGGAGTAAGGCGAGGAAGACGTTCTAGACATACTCGTTATCGTCAAGCTAGATTTCTTAACCGCACTAAACCTCAAGGTTGGTTAGCACCTTCTTTAAGCCATAGAGTTTTAACTATTAACACTTGGGTTAAAAGATTATGTAATTTTGCCCCAATAACTGACATAGTTCAAGAGCTTGCTAGGTTTGACCTACAGCAGCTAGAAAACCCGGAGATATCAGGCTTTGAGTATCAACAGGGAGAGTTACAAGGGTATGAAGTCCGTGAATATCTTTTGAATAAATGGAATAGAAAATGTGCATACTGTACTGCGGAAAATGTCCCTTTACAAGTTGAGCATATTAAACCAAAAGCCAAAGGAGGAACTAATAGAATTTCTAATTTGTGTCTAGCTTGTGAGAAATGCAATATCAAAAAAGGTACTCAAGATATTGAGAAGTTTTTAGCAAAAAAGCCTGAGTTGTTGAAGCAAATTTTATCCCAAGCCAAGCGTCCACTAAAAGATGCGTCTGCTGTAAATTCAACGAGATGGGCTTTATTTAATAAGTTAAAAGAAACTGGATTACCTATAACAACAGGTTCAGGAGGTTTAACTAAGTTTAATAGAACTCGTTTAGGATTGCCTAAAACTCATTGGATTGATGCTGCTTGTGTAGGAAAAGTTGAAACTCTCAAAATACTGACAACAAAAATTTTAACAGTAAAAAGCACGGGGCATAGTTGCAGAAGATTCTGTAGGATCAATAAATTTGGTTTTCCTTGCACTGAGCCTAAAAAAAATATTCACTCATGTTTCTACAGGAGATTTTGTTAAGGCTACTTTGCACAAAGATCGTAAAAACATAACTTCTGGAAAGTATGTAAGTCGTGTTAAAACTCCCACAAAAAACGGATGTGAGATTGTTATCAATGGTTTTAGAGTTGAATTTTCAACAATGAAAGATATTACTAAGGTTCATTGTAGTGACGGGTATAGCTACGTTTGAATACGGAAAACTACAATTTTATGAGATTAAATGCAAAGACTGAAAGACAAGCACATCAACACAGTAGCGGGGACATAGAACAAGTTAAACAAGCAGCCTTCCGAATTAGACAGCAGTTAGCTGGTGGTATCCATACCGATAGCACTGAACTGATAAGAGAGCTAATCTTTTGGATAGAACTCACGAATTAATAGCACCAGATTTATTACTACCTGAATTTGGTAATATTCTTTGGAAAAAAGTTCAGCGTGGACAAATTAGTGTAGAAACCAGTCGCCAAATTTTGCAAGAATTTAAAGCCGTTAAGTTACCTTTGTTAGATACTGCCGTTGACCAGGCGATCGCACTACGAAGAACTGTGTATGATTGTTTTTACCTTGCTCTTGCTGTGACGCAACAATGCCAGATGGTGACAGCAGACGAGAAATTTTACAATGCGTTGCAAAACACTACTTACATAAATAATCTTCTGTGGGTGGAGAATATTTAAAGTCAGATGCCAGCGTCAAGCCCCTACTTTCACTGCTAGACTAAATACAACCCTCACTCTAAGCAAAGGTAGCTTTATGACCTCTGCAACCAATCCAGCCACTGAAGAACTCACCCCTTTTCCTGACCATACTCAGCTACCAGAGTCTGATGGTACTTTTGTGAAAAATTTCCAGGAACATCCTCAAAGCATTCTACTGACGGACTCCATTAAACCAATACTGCAAAAACTCCACCCCGATGGGCAGTACTGTATTGGACAAGATAGCGGTATTTACTGGCGCATGAGTGACCCCCCAGAAAAAGGCGCAGAAGCTCCTGACTGGTTTTATGTCCCGAATGTACCGCCCTTATTGGATGGACAAACCCGACGCTCTTACGTGCTGTGGCGAGAATTTATTGCCCCGTTGATTGTCTTAGAGTTTGTCTCTGGGGATGGTAGCGAGGAGCGAGACAAAACTCCTTGGAAGGGGAAATTTTGGATTTATGAGCAGGTGATTCGTCCTCCCTTCTATGGCATTTATGAAGTGAAAAAAGCCAGTGTAGAAGTTTATCATCTAATTGAAGGACAGTATCAGCCATTACCAGCAAATGAGCGTGGACATTATCCTATACCTCATTTGGGAGTTGAGTTAGGTATTTGGCAAGGAGAATATCACAATATGGAATTACCCTGGCTGCGTTGGTGGGATTTGCAAGGTAATTTGTTGTTGACTGGTGAAGAAAGAGCCGAACGCTTAACAGCTCAATTGCGTGCTTTGGGTATTGAACCAGAAGCGTGAGCAAGAGAAGAGGCAAGGGAGCAGGGAGAAGAGGCAGGGGAGCAGGGAGCAGGGAGCAGGGGAGAAAAACTTCCCATTACCCAGTAGGGGCGTTGAGAAATATCATTCAATCAAGAGGGCGGGCATCTTTGCCCTCCCCCACAACAACAATATAGATAATTAATTAATTTTAGTTAATGAATGCAATCCAAGTTCAAAATCAACCGGATCTAGAACAAGCACAAAAACCATCGCCACCATATTTAGGGCTGGTTTGTGTGACTATATCCAAGCAGGTGCGTTTTCGGGCTATGACACGCACGCGTTACTTAAAACTGTCTTTCAAAGAACGCGAAACTGTTTTAAAAGAACTCTATCAAGATAATTTGCAGCGTTTAGATGCAGCATTGTCTTTTTGTCAGCAAAATAATATTCGCCTGTATCGCATGACTTCGGCTTTATTTCCCCTGAGTGATATGGAAGACGAAATCGGCGCGAATATATTAGAGGAAATGAGCGCTGATTTAAGTAAAATTGGTCAAAAAGCGCAAGCATTAGATATTAGAATGGTGCTACACCCAGATCAATTTGTTGTGCTGAGTTCTGATTCTCCCGAAGTCGTCAAAACAAGTATCAAAATTTTAGCACGACACGCCCGGACATTTGACTTGTTAGGCTTACCTCGTTCCCCTTGGTCATTGATGAATATTCACGGTGGAAAATCTCAACGCCCAGCCGAACTAATTAAGGTAATCTCAGAATTACCAGCAGAAATTAAAAATCGTTTAACTCTAGAAAACGACGAATACGCCTACAGTTCTGAGGAAATTTTAGCAGTGTGTGAGCAGACTGGCATCCCAATGGTATTCGATGCTCATCACCAAATTTGCCATGAAAAATTAGATAGTTACGATGATCCCAGTGTAGCCGCTATGTTGTACGCAGCAAGAGAAACTTGGGCTAACCCAGATTGGCAATTAGTTCACATTTCCAACGGTGAAACCGCTTTTAAGGACAGAAAGCACAGTAACTTAATCACCGCCATGCCCCAAGTTTACCACCAAGCCCCCTGGATAGAAGTCGAAGCCAAACACAAAGAAGAAGCGATCGCACATTTGCGTTCTTGGTGGCTTATGGGACAATAATCTTAAAAACACTTTGCGCCTTTGCGCCTATCCTGCGGGAACGTTTTCAACGAATGCGCGAAATAAATAAAAAGATATGGGTATAGCTATAGATTTTGGTACAAGTAACACAGTTATTGCCCGTTGGAACCCCGTCACCCAACAGCCCGAAACCCTGACTATACCGGGTTTATCAATTCAGCAAAGCCTCAACCCGCCACTAATTCCCAGCTTAGTGTACATAGAAGAGGCAACACAAGGTAAAGTTTTAGTAGGGCAAGAAGTACGCGATCGCGGTTTTGACCTCAAGAACGACACGCGATTTTTCCGCAGCTTCAAACGGGGAATTGGTGCAGATATTCAAGGTTTCTTACCCGAAATAGATGGCGAGAACATCACCTTTGAGCAAGTAGGACAATTATTCCTCACACAGGTAATTGAAAAACTAGCACCCACCCAAGGCGGTTTAGATTCTCTAATCTTAACAGTACCCGTAGACAGCTTTGAAGCTTATCGTCATTGGTTAGGCAAAGTTTGTCAAGCCCTCCCCGTCGAAAGAGTGCAGATGGTAGATGAACCCACCGCAGCAGCTTTGGGTTACGGTTTAGCAGACCAAGAAATTCTCTTGGTGATTGACTTTGGCGGTGGTACATTAGATTTATCTCTGGTACGCTTGGATCAAAGTGTGCAAACCAAAAAGCCTATAGGATTTCTCCTGAAATGGGGGAATAAATCTCTAGGTGACAATTCTCGCCAAAAACCTAAAACAGCCCGTGTACTAGCCAAAGCAGGGCAGAATCTGGGCGGTACTGATATTGATGCTTGGTTAGTAGATTACTTTGCTAAAACTCAAGGACTAGCGGTGACTCCCTTGACAACACGATTAGCCGAACGGGTGAAAATTCAGCTATCGACCCAAAACCAAGCTAGTGAAGTTTATTTTGATGACGAGAATTTTGAAAGCTATGAATTGTCACTCAGCCGCGAAGTTTTAGAGGATATTCTCAAAGAACAGGGATTTTTTGCTCAATTAGATGAGTCGATGACGAGTTTATTACAGCAAGCGCGACGACAGGGGATAGAAGTTGCAGATATTAACGCTGTGTTGTTAGTGGGTGGGACTGTGCAATTACCCGCAGTGCAGACATGGGTAAAAAAATATTTTCAGCCGGAAAAAATTCGCTGTGAACGTCCTTTTGAAGCGATCGCTCAAGGTGCGTTACAGTTAGCTCAAGGTATGGAAATTAAAGACTTTCTCTACCATAGTTACGGTGTCCGCTATTGGGATCGCCGCAATCAACGCCACAATTGGCATTCTATTATTAAAACTGGACAGGCTTACCCCATGAGTGAGTCAGTGGAATTAGTTTTAGGCGCATCTTTAGAAAATCAACCCAGCATTGAATTAATTATTGGGGAATTGGGATCTCAAACCGCTAGCACTGAAGTTTATTTTGATGGCGATCGCTTAATTACTCGCCGCATGGAAGAAGGCGGAACCAGCGTTAAACCCCTGAATGATCAAGCAGGTGCGAGAACCATCGCCCAATTGACACCGCCAGGATTTCCGGGAAGCGATCGCATTAAAATATTGTTTCAAGTAGACGAACAGCGTTTTTTACGCATCACAGTTGAGGATTTGTTAACCAATGACACGCTTTTAGAAAATCAACTTGTCGCCCAGTTGAGTTAGATGGGGGAGTGGGGAGTGTGGGAGGTGTGGGGAGTGTGGGGAGTGTGGGGAGTGTGGGGGGTGTGGGGAGAAGACGGTAACTTCCTAATGACCAATGACCAATGACCAATGACCAATGACCAATGACCAATGACCAATGACCAATGACTAATGACTAATACTCAAAATCCCCTGGTCTGCGTCTAATGTTGCTAATACACCCACAGGTAAAGCTGCATTAGGATTGCCGTGACCAAAGGGTAAATCGGATACAATGGGAATGCCTAAATCCCCCAGGCGATCGCGTAAGACTTCTTGTACACTGAAACTAGGCACATTTGGCGGTGGTTCGCATTTAGTAAAGCTTCCCAAAGCAATACCACGGACTTTTGATAAAACACCACTTAAACGCCACTGCGTCAACATTCGGTCAATGCGGTAGGGTGCTTCTGTGACATCTTCCCATGCCAAAATCACACCATCCAAATCTGGTATTATGGATGTAGCTAAAAGATGAGTTGTGACTGTGAGATTACCTGGTAGTAAAAGACCTGTAGCCATTCCACCCCCCCAACCACAACCCACCAGAGGAGGGATAGGGCGACCTTCGACAAAATCGAATAATCGCTGAATTGACCAATCTGTCTCATCTGCTAGGGTCGTCAGGACAGGAGCATGAACACTGGAAATTCCTGCTGTGTAAAGACTCCATAACAAAGCTGTGATGTCGGAAAACCCAATCAGCCATTTTGGGGGTGCTGAGTTGATATCCCAAGTCCAATTTTCTAAAATGCGGGTGGTACCAAATCCGCCCCTGGTGCAGAGGATACCACGACAATTTGGATCTGACCAGGCTGTGGTTAGTTGTTGACGACGAGATTCGTCTGTTTGAGCTAAATATCCCCATTTATCAGCTAATATTGGCATTATATCGACTTGATAACCACGCGATCGCCAAATTTCTACACTCCGGTCAAATGCTTCAAATTCTCGCAACGCACCACTCGGAGCAATTACTCTTAATAAGTCACCAGGTTGTAGGGGTGGAGGTAATATCTGAGATTGCATAAATAATTTACTAAGATTCCAAAGTACAGATAGACCAAGATCAAAAATTAATCGTTAGGAGTGAGAAATAAGCTCATAACTAATATAAATTTTCTGTCAGTATAATCTATGCTTGACTTTTTTGATAATTTATAGGAATTACCCACAAATTACGGAATAACGAACCACACCAGACGCAGAGAACACAGAGGAATAAGGGTTTGAGAGAGTTTTTGCGTAAGTCCTGAATTTAGTGTGCAATTACCGGGAATAGGTATTATTTATTGATTTATATAAGAAGTAGCTAATTGCGTAGGTGGGGAGTGGTCCGTAGGGAGTAGTCCGTGGGAAACAGCTTTTTGAGTTGTCAGCGCAAAGCGCAGGCTACGCCAACAGAAATCAAATAGGAGTCCAATATATAGGCCAATCCATCAAATTATCGTTAGAACCAAAATGAGTATTGATATGTATCTGTTACCAATTAATGCCAAACTGTACTTAGTTTACAGAAATTTTGGTTCAATTGGGTGAAAACTTACTTATGGTTAAAAAATTAGGACTTAGTGTGCTGCTACTTGCAGTTATGGGAAACTTCGCCTGGACATCGATTGCTAGGGGAAATTTCCAGGGAAATCTCACCGTGGAAATTGATGGATTGAGAAACACAGAAGGACAGGTGTGTGTGAGCATATTTGCTAATAGTCAAGGATTTCCCAACAATAGCGATCGCGTACTCAAAAGACAATGTACGAAGATTACCGATACATCCTTAAAAGTTACTTTTGATAACTTAGAAGCTGGTAGTTATGCTGTCGCCCTGATCCATGATCAGAATAAAGACCAAATCCTTAATCGTAATAACCTCGGTATGCCCCTCGAAGGCTTTGGGTTTTCCAGAAACCCAGAAGTTCGCACCAGTCCTCCCAAATTCAGCAATGCCGCTTTTTTGTTAGCAGGCCCAAATACAGTTGTCCAAATCCAATTGAAATATTTATAATTTCCTTTGTTCTGGCTGTGTGTGATGGTCTTCCGGTAGACTCTGTTGATTGGGTAAAACCCGCAATTGATTCATCTGAGTCAGAGCATACTTTGCCGTAGTTTGCACATCAGCATCCGAGTCTTCCACCGCGTGAGCTAACATCTGGCTCATTTGAGACATCATGTCATAAACGCGAGTCAAGTCACGGATGGCATTTTGTCGCACTTGTGGACTTTCATCTTGTAATGAAATTGCCAAAGCACGGTTCATCGGTCTGAGTGCGCGAGCATTAATTTCTGCCAAAGCCGCCAAAATTAAACTGCGTTGTTGAGAATCGGCATTAATCATCAAGTCTACCAGTGGCTGAATGGCGCGTGAGTCGCCTTGCTGACCCAAATTCCAAATAGCCTTGCGCCGCTTCGAGCGGTCATGACTGCGTAAGTCCTGAATCAGTTGATCAACAATACTCAGTTTAGTCAGACGCGAAGTCATTTCCGGTGGTAATACTGCTGTGGTAACTGATGGTTTTGCTGTTTGTGGACTGCTCACAGATACATGATTTTCCTGTGGGTCGGATAGGTTTTCCACCTCTGGAACAGGTGGCTTTCTCCGGGCTTTTTTATCAGATCCCGAAGCCGTAAATTCGCTAGTTGTAGATATTGAATCACCTTTGCTCTGACCCAACAATTTCACCCCGAACAGGAGTGCGCCAACACTTCCGAGAATTCCCAGACCCAATAACGACCACCAGATAAACCCTCGCTGGCTTTGTTGAGCCGGCTCAGTTTCTGGGACATCAGTTTCTGAGACAGTTGAAATAGAAGAGGCGAAAACCGGATTTTTCTCTGACCAAAATGTTTGCAGACTGTTCCTAGTTGTCAGGTCAGCAACACCATCTGTTCTTCCTAAATTGCGGAATTTCTGAAACTGAACTACAGCATTTTGCGTATCTGGCCCATATAGTCCATCTATCTCACTATTGTAGTATCCTAAATCCTTTAATTTGGTTTGCAGTCTCTTAACATCTGCCCCTCGACTACCGGGGATGAGAATACTCTCTATGGTAGGCGTTGTCGAACTTGCTTGTGCAATTTCTAGGGATGCTAGGTTAGATGTTGCTGTACTTGCCCGATGTGGGTAAAAACCCAGGCAAGTAAAACAGGTAAAAATCAGAATTGAGGAATGGCATAGCCTCATATTGTCAGTTTCAGCCTGAATGTGCTATTTAAGTTATCGATTCCACAATAACTTGAAGATGTCTAAATGTTAACTTTTAAAGTAACAGAAAAAACATTAAAATTACTAATTTATATTCGAGTAGATGCTTCTAAGACTGCTGATTGCTGTCTAGTTTCTTCTCCCACACTCAGTTTGTTATTCTCTCCCGCCAGGTTTTCACGCTGGTTAATGAGATAGATGCTGATTAGAGTTAGTCCTACTCCCACCCACTGCAAGGGACTGAGAACTTCCGAGAGGAAGAGATTGCCAAATAATAGGGCAAAGACCGGAGTTAAAAAGGTCAGAGAACTGAGACTGGTCAAACTACCGCTAGAAGCAAAGTAAAAAAATAATCCATAGGCGATCGCACTCCCAAAAACTGTAGCATAACCCAAAGCAATCCATTCAGATGTCACCAGATTCTGCCACTGTTGAGATTCTGCCACAGATGAAATTCCCCACAACGGCAATCCACCCAAAATCATGTGCCATCCCGTAGCCATTACCGGGTCTGCATATCTACACACAAACCGAATCATGACTGTTCCCACAGCCATTGAGAGGGCGGCTAACAGCATTAACCATTCACCACTAGCAAACAAATCTTGCCAATTACCAATAGTTGCATTGACGTTGGCATCAAAAAACTGAAAAATCCACTCATCGGGCAAACCAATTAAACTTATGCCTACAACTCCTATTCCTAATCCCAGCCATCCCCACAAACCAATATGTTCTTGGAATAGCCACAACGACAACAAAGCCACCGCCAAAGGTTGGGAGTCAATCATCACAGACCCCAACCCAGCAGTAGTTCTAACTAATCCTTCTGCCAAAAAGCCTTGAAATAAAGCCCCATCTATCAAGGCAAATAAAATAATCCACAGCCATGCTGACCAACCGCTAGGCTGGGGTTTACCCATAATTACTGCTGCCATCAAAATTAACACCCCCGCAGGTAGCAATCGCACACCTGCCATAAATAGGGGCGCAGTGTGGGGTATGACTCCTTTCATAGCCACCATTGCTGTTCCCCAGAAGAAAAAAGGGGCGATTAACAATAAGGGAGCGAAAGGAAATTTAGATGCACTGAGTTTCAGTTGCATGGATTTGCTGATGCCTTTGTTTTACAAATGCCAAAATTACTTTACCCAATTTTACCGAATTATGTACTTTTGTGTTCGCGTAATCTCTTGAACAGAAGCAACAATTAATTACAAGTAGCAACAATTACAAAAAAATGTATAGGTTTCAGCACTTAATTTTGGTCATTTTGCCTCAAGTTCTGCTTCTATATCAGCCAGCACCTCTTCTGTATTTAGTTTTTTTATACATACGAGTAAGTTCATTTAAGGTTATTCACGAAGCTGGATTTGTGCTTTCTCCCAACACAGTAGCAAAAATAAATCTTTATATTTTAGCTAGCTTAGTAGGTGCGTTCAACCAGTGAAACGCACCAAAATCTTTTGTGTTAGGACTTACGCAAAAATTACGGAATAACGAACCACACCAGACGCAGAGGACACAGAGGAATAAGGGTTTGAGAGGATTTGTGCGTAAGTCCTGTGTGTAAACTATATCTTGGCAAAAGGAGAATGTTTCAAATAAGCCACCAATTTCACCTTGAATTCATCTTCAAACACTGGTTTTTTATAATCTAAACTCCAAAGTTCTAAGGCACAGTCATCACCAGGTTGAGAGGGAAAAATCAACATTTGTAATTCCTGGCTATCAGGATGATACTCACACTGTACGCAGGATATCGCCCCAATTTGTCGTCTATCTAATGCCACCGCCAATCTCAAAATACCACTCAACTGACTGACTATTTGTCGATGCTGTTTACTCAATAAATTACGGTAATTTTCGTGTTTTTTCTTGGGCTGTGATTTACGGTGATAACGGGCTAAATTAGCAATAATTTCAATCTCGGTTTCGGTATAGCCGAGTAATTCACTATTGCGAACTAGATAGTAGGAATGCTTGTGGTGAGACGAATGGCTAATATAATGCCCACAATTATGTAATATAGCCGCAGCCCATAGCAGTTGTCGCTCGTTGACTCCCCAGTTATGTAATTTCCCTTGGGTTTGGTCAAATAAACTCAAAGCAAATAAGGCCACGCGATCGCTATGTTCTAAATTAATATGATACTTGTCAGCCTGTTTGAGCACACTGCGTTGACGCACGGAACCTTGATAGCGCAGTCTATCTTCAATCAAACCATGTGCCAGCATCCAGTCCACAATTACCCCTTCCCGGAGAGCGCGCCCGCACACCGTCAATGATTCCACCCCTAACAAAGTCATGGTTTCCTGTAAAATGACAGCGCCAGCCAATATCACTTCTGAGCGCTTATCTGGCATACCCGGTATATTAGAAATCTCTGAGTTAGGCATTTTCCGCAAGCGATATACCCAATTCTGCAAATCCTTCAGACTGAACTGGTAGCCATTGAGGGTGGAAGGAACAGTATCTAAATTTTCACGTGCATTAATCATTGCTAGGGTTTCAATCGTACCGGAGGTTCCCACCAAAAGGGGAGATTCGCCCAACTGGATATTTCCTAGCACATCTTCCACAGAACGTTCTAACATCCCGCGTGTATAGGCTTGCAGGTACTGAAACTCGGCATCGCTAATGGGGTCCTTAGTGATGAACTCGCCAGTGAGTCTAACTGCACCAACTTTTGTACTGGTGAGACTGCGCGCTTCTTGACTATCGCCCAAAATTAATTCTGTGGAACCACCGCCAATATCAACAATTATATGGGGTTGGTTGTGAAATTCCATCCCCGAAAGTACACCCAGGTAGATGCGTCGCGCTTCTTCTTGACCAGAAATCAAGTCAACGCTTAAACCTAACTCGTCTTCTACTCTGTGCAGAAAGTCTCTACCATTGGGGGCTTCTCGCACAGCGCTAGTTGCTACAGCAATGATTGTTTCAGCATTCGCAGTTTTGGCAACTTCTTGAAAGCGTTTGAGGACGGTAATCGCCTTGTCAATGATTTCTGGTTTCAGTTCTCCAGTAGCGATATCACGATTACCCAGTCTGACGGTTTCTTTTTCTTTGGCAATAATCCCAAACGATGGTAATGTCGGGTCAATCTTTACTACTACCATGTGCAGGGAATTAGTTCCCATGTCAATAGCAGCAATAATCCGGTTTTGCTTAACTGGTTGAGTGCTAACACTTTCCCAGCTAGCTGAAACTAAATTCAGCATCTAAATTTCTCTCATTCAAGGAAGGACTTTAAAAAGGTGGTGCATCAAGGTGTTCAGCTTGACTATGTAATCTAAAAATAGTTACCCTACTACCGACAAATTCGGCGAATAACTGGAAAAATACGGTGTAATGAGTAATAATACGAGCTAGTAACACCATTTTCAGGACAACTGTTGAAGTTTTGTCACCGAAGATACCAGTTGATGGCGGTGCTTTTACAAATATCAAATCACGTTATTCTATAGATATAAAGATGTGTGAATTCATCTATCTAAAGTTATTACTTGATTTCTATGCTGAATCCTCAAGAACTCAAACAGGAACCTGTATGGCTGACTATTATCCGGCTTTTGCGGTGGCATAAACCAGAAGGAAGATTAATTTTAATGATTCCGGCTCTTTGGGCTGTGTTTTTAGCAGCCTCTGGAAAACCACCTTTACCTTTAGTAGGCGTAATTGTTTTGGGGACTCTAGCCACAAGTGCGGCTGGTTGTGTAGTTAACGATTTGTGGGATCGGAACATTGACCCGGAAGTAGAAAGAACACGAAATCGCCCTCTAGCTTCCCGCGCCCTGTCTATCAAAGTCGGTATTGTGGTCGCTATTGTTTCCTTAGTGTGTGCAGCAGCACTTGCTTTATATCTTAACCCCTTAAGTTTCTGGTTATCTGTGGCAGCTGTACCAGTAATTTTATTTTATCCAGGTGCAAAGCGAGTATTTCCAGTACCGCAGCTAGTTCTTTCCATTGCTTGGGGTTTTGCGGTGTTGATTAGCTGGAGTGCGGTAACACCAACCCTTTCTCAACCTACTTGGCTATTGTGGGGTGCAACAATTCTCTGGACATTGGGATTTGATACGGTTTATGCTATGAGCGATCGCGAAGATGATCGACGCATTGGCGTTAATTCCAGCGCTTTATTTTTTGGTCATTACGCCCCTACAGCTATTGGCATTTTCTTTGTTACTACAGTAATTCTACTGATTCGGTTAGGTCTATTGATTAACCTGAACTTCACATTTTGGGTTAGCCTAGGAATTGCTACTATTGCCTGGAGTTGGCAGTATTTACGTTTAAGAAAGCAAGACCTACCCAACTCTGAGTATGGTCAAATGTTCCGCCAAAATGTCTGGATTGGTTTTATTTTACTTGCGGGAATGATTGCTGGCTCTCTCTTTTGAAAGTAGCTCAAACAATAGATCAGAAAAAAGCGACCTAGCCGACTCAGCCAGATCGTCCTCTCAATTTAAAAGTCGTTGATCTACGTAAAATCATACTTTGAAACCTACGACAAGGGCTTGATATTTATTACGCAATAATTGTCTATTTTTTAGATATTTTCACGGGGCTGGGTACTAGGAAAGATGGATTTGACCTCTCCCCAGCCTCTTCTGTGTCCCATGCTTTTACAGTAATTTTACAATTGCCTTGTCTTTGTGCATATTACGCAAAGTTTTGCTCAATATCTCGGTTAGTAGTGTTTAGTAATTGGGTATGTGACTATGAAATTTAGACGTACCCAACTCCATGAAGCGATCGCATCTTATCAAAATAGCCATGATAGCTTTACTTTCACTAGGTAGTCTTGGTATGGTTGAGAAAAGTTTTTTTTCCAAAAAAGACTTGAGCAGTAGCAACGAAATTCAAGTCCTAACTGACACAGATCGCTATAAAGAAATTCGTCAGCAACTATGGTCTAATAACAACCATATTCAACATTTTCCTAATGAGTTACCTGATGGGGCAGAAAACGTCCCTATTGCCTATTATGATGGACTCGCAACAGAGAGTAGTTTTTTTCAAATTAGGCTAAAACATTCACCAGAAAAAATCCAAAAATTACTTTCACAATATAAAAATCTGGCTAAACATCAGTATAAAGGTGGTAATACCAACGATCATGTTAACTTAGAAAATGGTGTGCCAACAACATTCTTCCACACCAGTGATGCTTCTAAAGAATCATTTCCACCCACCTATGAAATATTAGTATTAAATGCCAAAGATAGAGGTACATCCGGCTTTAAATGGAATCATGGGGATAGCTACGGCGTAGCCATTGATATCTCAGCCTCAGAAATTGTCTATTGGGCTGAAAAATGGTAAATCGTAATTGATCCCCCCTTCAGGCAGATAATAACAAGCTGAGGAGATCATCACCCTGAGATTCAGGATGATGGCGACGTTCCTGAATTTCTCGGTAAATCAATTTATTAAACTGCTGTTTAGTCCGGATAAATTTTCCCCAAGGAGGCCAAGGGTCTAAGTCGCGTTGCAATCACCTTTAATGAATCTGGGTGCAGTGAAGAGTGAATAGCGATCGCCTTTAACAAAACATTCAAAAAAAGCCACATCGAAGAACACCACCCAAGACTAAGACCAAAAACTTTCACATCCACAATGCAACAAACCGTTAAACTTGATTGCGAATTAAGAAGCAAAGCAAAACAATGTGATAAGTTCTTATGATGTGAAGACAAACAGTGAAGAAAGGAGAACCCAGTGGCAATGGAATCAAAAATCTCAACGGGCGCAGTTGTAAAAAATGAAGACTTCAGCGAATATGTTGCCCACTTGCAACTTCACATGACTCTACAAGCCCGCAATCTGGTTCCAACCCTGAAGCAGACATTTTCACTTGAAGATAGCCGAGAGCAACTGCTTCACCAAACGCAAGCCAACTTTGAAAAGCTAATTTCCCGGCAAGGGCTGTAATATATAAAAATTTTCTCAAAATTCTCATAAAATAAAAGCAGATACTGTTGAGTCAACACTAAACAGATCTGCTTTATTTTAGTCTATTTATGCTCATATTTTAGTATCTAGTCACAAAAATCACCCTTTTGGAGCAAGAGATAGGGGCGAAAAGCCGTTAGAATTGATTATTGCAAGAGTTCCTCAGACCCAGTAAGTTAAGGCTAAATGGCAGCTCGAATTAAAATGACTTCATTACTTCCTCGAAACCTCAGCGTTGTCATCCGGCCAGCCCAATACCGGGATCTGGACGGAATTGAACAAATAACGCAAGACTCATTCGCAACCCTCACTCCCAAAGAGGCGGAACTGGCCATCAGCCAAATGCAATGGTTACGCCGTTGGTATGGATTTCTGAAATTTTTGAGCTGGTTTCCTAACCCCCTAAAGTATCGTTTCTGTGCCTACGTAGCAGAGCAAGGGCGAGTGCTTTTAGGAATGATTCAAGTGTCACCATTCAACCGCACACGCAGTACATGGCGGATTGATCGCGTAATGCTGGCTCCATCTGTGGAAAAGCAAGCAGTCGGTTCGCAACTTTTGCGCCATTGCTTTGAGTCGATTTTGGAAGCTCGGACTTGGCTATTAGAAGTCAGTATTAACGATAAAGACGCACTGGCACTGTATCGCCAAAATGGGTTCCAGCGTCTAGCAGAAATGACTTAT
Organism: Nodularia spumigena CCY9414; assembly: GCF_000340565.2. Classification (NCBI taxonomy): domain Bacteria; kingdom Bacillati; phylum Cyanobacteriota; class Cyanophyceae; order Nostocales; family Nodulariaceae; genus Nodularia; species Nodularia spumigena. The sequence continues at coordinate 4,318,716 of NZ_CP007203.1, read as the reverse complement.
TGGGAAATTAAACCCGAATTACTCGCCCAATTGGCGCAAGCAGAGCCTGACTTACCCAATCTTCTGCCTGTAAGTAATGCCGATGCCCAGTTACTATATCAATTAGATACAGCATCAATGCCGCCTTTGGTGCGTCAGGTATTTGATCGGAATACTCGCGACTTTAAAACCAGTTTCTTTGGCGCTTTAACTGATGCTGTCAAGCAGTGGGTGACAAAAACCGAAGTAGTTAGTGGCTACGTATTTGAACCCCAACGCAAAGCAGCTATCGGTTATTTTCAAGTCCAACTTGACCGCAAAGGCAAAACTCCTCATGTCGCCAGGCTGACAGTTCACCCTGCTTATACCTGGCTGTACCCAGAGTTGCTTTCCCAACTGGCGCGCATTGTCCAAGATTTCCCTCAGCAAGGTTTACAATTAGCATCCTCAGACTACCAAGCAGAACGAGAAGAGTATTTAGAGCGCATTGGTGCAGAACGCATAGAACATACCCTGATTATGTCTCGCTCGGTTTGGCATAAGCTCCGGGAGTCTAAATTTGTCTCCTTAGAAGGAATTCAGTGGACTGGAGTGCTGCAAGGGTTGCAACCGGCTCGTAAACCCATCCCTGGTGGAATGTCATGGGTAAAACCAAGCAAGCAACCAGCGTCAGAAAGACCCGCGCCCACCAAATCAGAACCTGTGGCCTTTAAGTGCGAAAATTTAAGTATGGAAGCATTGCCCATTCCTGAATCCACAGATACAACACAGGAGAACTAGTTTGACACCCCAAGAACAACCACAACCGTTTATTTCCGCCTTGGGATTAGATTTCGGTCGCAAGCGGATGGGTGTGGCGGGGTGTGATGGTACGGGTTTAATTGCTACAGGACTGACCACCATTGAGCGGACATCTTTTGAAAGGGATGTCCAACAAATCCGCAACATAGTGGATGAGCGTCAGGTGCAAATCCTGGTGATTGGTTTACCTTACTCGATGGATGGGACTCTAGGATTCCAGGCGCGTCAAGTCCAGAAATTTGCCAAAAGATTGGGGAAAGCGCTGAATTTACCTGTGGAATATATAGATGAGCGTTTAACTTCTTTTCAAGCAGAACAACTGTTAATCGCTGAAAATCGCTCCCCATCACGCCATAAAGGTTTAATTGACCGTAAGGCAGCATCGATAATTTTGCAACAATGGCTGGACTCCAGGCGAGCCAGCTGCCAAACATCAGTACTAGCCCGATAGTATTGATACCTGTTTAGTCAAAAATTGGGTTGAAAGTTCCCCGTCGTTCTACGACGGCTTTTAATTCATTAATGTACTAAGATGCTGCTATACTGATTGTAGTGTCAAGGTAATCAACCACTTAAAAAACCTAGCTGTCGAAAGACAAAGCACTGATCCTTCTCCCATAGGGAGAGGCTTCGCCAAGATAATTGAACGGCAGTTGCTCTAATTGGGGAAACCCCAAGACCGCAATGCCTCATCTATGCGGTTATACTGCATTGTTCTAGTTTCCTCCTAGCAGTAGGTAAAAGATTCATAGGGGCTAGACTTGTGTTGAGCGAAGTCGAAACACGAATCAGCTTTTACTAAACAAATTGTTTCAAACGAAACAGGACTTGCACTAATGCAAATAGGGTAGGGCATACCCGAATTAACGCTTGGGGAGAATCCCACCTCTGGTTTAGACGACGCAAGGACTCTAGGTTAAGTGGTTTCGTTGAACCAAGAATCCCCGTCGATTTATCGTGGGGAGTGTCAAATGATATTCTGAATTGGATAACCAACACTTGTATCAAGTTCTGAAACTATCTTTTGACTTAATTAGTCATTAAACTGTCAAGAAATTTACACATCTGCTGGTATTTATAAATTTTCACATTTCGGCTATGTTTTCCTCTCAATTTCCTGAAGAAAATGATCATGCTCATGCAGGTTCCATCACTCTAACCGATGACACAGGGCGAACCCTCGACTGTTATGTTGAACATTCGCTCTCGGTAGATGGACAAGAATACGTTTTACTGCTTCCTGTAGACTCACCTATCGAAATTTTTGCTTGGCAAGGTGATGACGAAGAAGAAGAGGCGGTTTTGGTAGATGATGATGCTGTGATTGACCAAATTTTTGGCACGGCTCAAGCTGTCTTAGCTGAACAAAATCTGATAGTCAAGCATACTGCTTATGCTCTGACTGTAGCTGGTGATTTGCCACCAGTGGAAGAGTCAGAAATTTTCACCTTAGAAATTGAAGATGAAGAGGCAGATTTGGAGCCAGAACAATTGCAGCTACTTGCTAATTTCTATGACCAAGAGCAAGAATACGCAATTTATACACCAATCGATCCTCTACTATTTTTTGCCCGGATTTCAACCACAGGTCAACCTGAATTACTTTCACCGGAGGAATTTCAAAAAATACAACCATTGTTAGAAGAACAACTGTTTAACGAAGTTCAATAAATTAAAAATTCCCAATTGAAATTTAGAATATGACGGTTTTAAATTTTTAATCGAGAATTTTTACATTAAGCATCTATAGCAATCCTATTTGTGATGAGAATTCCCTGGAGTTGAGTTCAAGGAGGAGTCAATACTTAATTAGGACTGCTATATAATTTTTATTTTAAGTCTTGAAATTTGACTATGACTTGGAACAAGCTCTTACAGCCTGATTTGATTTTAGAAGGTTCTGTATTAAACCTCACACCCGAAATGATTCAACAATACGGGCTGAAAGGGCTGGTGTTGGATGTGGATGAAACTTTAGTACCTTTTACAGTGGGGGTAGCTTCACCAGAACTACAAGAGTGGGTAGAGCAAATACGTGTTTCTACAGAGTTGTTTTTGGTAAGTAATAATCTTAGTGAAGCACGGATCGGTGGTATCGCGCGATCGCTCAATTTGCCATATTATCTAGGTGCTGCCAAGCCATCGCGACGGAAAATAAGAGCCGCACTCACTGCAATGAATTTACCAGTACAGCAAGTAGGAATGGTAGGCGATCGCTTATTTACAGATGTTATAGCGGGTAATCGTCTGGGAATGTTCACAGTTTTAGTAGATCCCATTGTCGATCCTGATGCAGCCTTGCGCTCTCATCCTGTCCGCAATTTTGAAGTTTGGTTATCGGAAATCTTGGGAGCCACTATTACTCCTAAAAAAACAAAAATTCACAAAACTTGATAAATACTCACCAAAGTAAATCTAAAGAAATAGTTAAGAAATGTATCCAATATCCAAAAATCGGGGATTATTATTATTGATAATATGGGGTCAGCCAAATAAAGACCCTAGTTCATAATAGAGAAAAATAAACCAGTAGAGCGTCGGTCTTCACCTATAGAAGGCTCGGCGCTTTACAAATTTTTACCACAATCTAACACCCCACCCCAGCCCCTGCGGTGCAAGGGAGGAGGGGAGATATAGCAAAAGTCAAAAGTCAAAAGTCAAAAGTGAAAGACTCGCTGTGACTGCGTTTTAGGCTTTTGCTATAAGACACAAAGTATAGAGGTTTAATGTCATCCAATGACCAACGACCAATGACAAATGACAAATGACTAAGACAATTGTTGTCAAAATCGGCACTTCTAGCCTGACTAAACCAGAGACTGGACAACTAGCACTTTCCACCATTGCCACCTTAGCAGAAACACTGTGTCATTTAAGACAACAAGGGCATCGAGTGATTTTAGTGTCCTCTGGTGCTGTGGGAGTGGGTTGCGCTAGGTTGGGCTTAACGGAACGCCCCAAAGCGATCGCTCTCAAACAAGCAGTAGCAGCAGTGGGACARGGACGGTTAATGCGGATATATGATGATTTATTTACTACCTTAAATCAGCCCATTGCTCAAGTGTTACTGACTCGCAGCGACTTGGTACAGCGTAGCCGTTATCTCAACGCTTACAACACTTTTCAAGAACTCCTGGGACTGGGTGTAATTCCTGTAGTCAATGAAAATGATACAGTGGCAGTGGACGAACTGAAATTTGGCGATAATGACACCCTCTCGGCATTGGTTGCGAGTTTAGTCGAAGCAGATTGGTTATTTCTACTCACCGATGTAGACAAGCTATATTCCGCCGATCCCCGTTCCGTACCTGATGCACAGCCCATATCTTTGGTAAGTAGCCTTAAAGAATTGGCAGAATTACAAATACAAACCACCTCTCAAGGCTCTCAATGGGGTACTGGTGGGATGTCCACTAAAATTTCCGCCGCCAGAATTGCTATTGCTGCGGGAGTTCGTACAGTCATTACTCAAGGACGATTTCCGCAGAATATTGAGAAAATTATCGAAGGAGAACCCCTGGGGACTCACTTTCAACCACAACCGGAACCAACTTCGGCGCGGAAACGTTGGATAGCTTATGGTCTAGTACCTATGGGAAAATTATACTTGGATACAGGAGCGATCGCAGCGATCGCCCAAGCCGGAAAATCCTTATTAGCAGCTGGAATTAAATCCGTATCAGGAGAATTTGAAGCTCAAGAAGCGGTGCAGTTGTGCGATCATCAGGGAACAGAAATTGCCAGAGGACTTGTCAACTATAGCAGCGACGAACTACAAAAGATTCGCGGCTGTCATTCTAGGGAAATTTTCCCAATTTTGGGCTATGTAGGTGCAGAAACTGTAATTCATCGCGATAACTTAGTTCTGACTTAAAATTAAATTCCTCAACTATGACATGGCTGTAGATGCTATAATAGTTAATAGTATGCAATCAATTTTTTGCCAAAATGATGGCATTTGCCTAAATTTAATACATACCTGGAGAGGTGTCCGAGTGGTTGATGGTGACGCACTCGAAATGCGTTTTGGGGAAACCCAACGGGGGTTCGAATCCCCCCCTCTCCGTTTTCATCTCTGGTGTTATTTTTCTGGGTTCAAGTTTATTTAATTAAATTTGTCCCCAGTTTTACTTAAAATATACCGAAAATACTGATATTTCGGCTAAAATAATGCCATTGTGTGAGGATTGACAATGGCAAATCAAAGAGTAGCAAAATTACTCTCATTTGGTTTTATTAGTGGCTGTTTTTGTCTAGGTATTGCTATGGGAGCATTCATTCGCTTTGGACAATTCCCCGCATCAGACGCAACCACAGCAGTGACTGAAGCAGAACCTACACCACCAGAGCCAGAAAAAACTGTTTTAGATACCATTAGCATCAAAGCAGTTGGGGATATTATTCCTGGAACTAACTTCCCTAATTATAGATTGCCTAAGTCTCCAGATAATTTGTTACCACAGTCTGTGAGACAATCGTTACAAGGATCTGATCTTTTGCTGGGGAACTTTGAAAGCACCTTCACCAACCATCCCCATACTTCCAAAGATATCAGTCGGGGACAAGTTTTTGCTTTTCGCTCTCCACCTAGTTATGCAAAATTATTTTCTGCGGTGGGGTTTAATGTCTTCCATATAGCAAATAACCATGCAATGGACTTTGGACAGGTGGGTTTTCAGGATACAGTTAAAAATCTGAAAAACGTTGGTATTGCAACATTAGGTCATAAAAATCAAATTCTTTATTTAGAAGCAAATAATATGGCGATCGCCATGATCGGATTTGCTCCCTATAATATGTATAATTCTATTCATAATCTGGCAGCAGCCCAAGCACTGGTCACTGAAGCTAAAAAAAATGCTAATATTGTAATTGTCTCGATGCACGCTGGAGCCGAAGGAACCGCAGCACTGCACGTAAAAAATCAAACCGAGTTTTTCTATGGAGAAAACCGAGGTAATTCTATCAAATTTGCCCGGACAGTCATAGACGCAGGAGCCGACTTAGTGCTAGGACATGGGCCTCACGTTCCCAGAGCAATGGAAATTTACCAGGGTAAATTGATAGCTTATTCTTTGGGTAACTTTATCGGATATCGGACTTTATCCACAAAGGCTCAGACTGCATACTCAATGATACTAGAAGTCAAGCTCAATTCCCAGGGTGATTTAGTTGCAGCTCGAATTATCCCCGTACATTTGAATAAACAGGGAATACCTGAAATTGATCAGTATTTTCGCACTGTGGGACTGCTGCGTTATTTAAATAAAAATGATCATCTTGTGAGTCCGGTAAAAATTAACGAGCAAGGGAAAATTGTCTTACCATCGCCGATAAACCCTGTGAGGTGATTAATTATAACATCTCTACAGGGTTTGATTCAAAAATTTTAGATTACTTAACATAGTGGGAATTTCACCCGCCGACTAACTTAACTCGCGGCTAATTTTCCCCAACCCACATAAGGAAGTTTAGCAGCAGTTGCCCGCACTTGGTCAGCATTAGCGACTAACTGACCGCAAGCATCCCATGTCCCAGCAATAAAAGTGCTGCGAGTGCCTTCATTCATGGTGACTTTGGCTGTATAATCACCAATTTGCACTTCTAAAGTTTCCAAGTTCACTGTCACAGCTGCTTGAGCATTGGCTGCTACTAATTCTTGCAGTTTTTTGACTGTAGCTGCATCGGCTGTCAAACAAGGTATACCCATTGCGACACAGTTACCAAAAAAGATTTCGGCGAAACTTTCACCGATTAAAGCTTGAATTCCCCATTTAGCGATCGCTTGAGGTGCGTGTTCTCGTGATGAACCACAGCCAAAGTTACGGTTAACGATTAAAACATTTGCCCCTTGATATTGAGGTTGGTCAAAGGGATGTTCACCCTTTAATGCTGTGCGGTCATCGATAAATACGCCTTCGCCTAAACCATCAAAGGTAATAGCTTTCAAATAACGGGCGGGAATAATCCTATCTGTATCTATATCATCCCCAATAAGGATTATACCGCGCCCTGAGATTTTTTTAACTTCACTAACCATAATTTTCAATTTTGAATTGATTTTTGACAACAATCTAATTTGAGAAGAGATTTTCCACCACAGATATAGAAACGGTGTAGGGGCGGGTTAACAGATATGACCAACCATTAACGATGATTTTAATCAACCCGCCCTTCATGTTCGTACACAGATGAGTTATAATTTACACAGAGGCGGGCATCTTGCCCACCCCACAATAAGATATATCTGTGATTTTATTTTGATAGCAACTCGCGCACATCTGAAACTTCCCCTTGGATAGCCGCAGTTGCAACCATCGCCGGACTCATTAATAATGTGCGACCAGAAGACGAACCTTGTCTACCTTTAAAGTTGCGGTTAGAGGAAGACGCGCTGATTTGTCTACCTTGGAGTTTGTCGGGGTTCATGGCTAAACACATAGAACATCCCGGTTCACGCCATTCAAAGCCAGCTGCTTCAAAGATTTTATCTAGTCCTTCGGCTTCGGCTTCTTGCTTCACCCGTTCCGAACCGGGTACAACAAAGGCTTTCACACCCTCAGCAACTTTACGACCTTGGGCAATTTTTGCTGCTTCTCGCAAGTCGCTGATTCTGCCGTTGGTGCAACTTCCAATAAAGCAGACATCAATTTTAGTGCCTTTTATCGGTTGACCGGGAAACAAATCCATATATTGATAAGCTTCTTCCGCAATAAATCGGTCTTCTTCTAACAACTCTTCTGGTTTTGGTATAAATTGATTTACGCCGATACCTTGACCGGGTGTAATTCCCCAAGTAACTGTGGGGGAAATATCCGCCGCATCGAAGACCACCACATCATCATATTCAGCATCAGCATCACTTTTGATGGATTCCCACCAAGTTACAGCTTTGTCCCATTCTGCACCTTTAGGAGCGAAGTCCCTACCGTTTAAGTAATCATAAGTGACTTGATCAGGGTTGACATAACCGCATCTCGCGCCGCCTTCAATAGCCATGTTGCAAACGGTCATCCGTTCTTCCATGTTCATTTGGTCAAAGGTGGTTCCTGCATATTCATACGCATAACCTACGCCACCTTTTACACCTAATGTCCGAATGATGTGCAGGATGACATCTTTGGCATAAACACCAGGGTTTAAAGTCCCGTTCACTTCTATTTTGCGGACTTTCAGTTTCGATAAAGCCAGAGTTTGAGAGGCGAGAACGTCCCGGACTTGGCTAGTACCAATCCCAAATGCGATCGCACCGAATGCGCCGTGGCTAGATGTGTGACTATCACCACAAGCGATGGTCATTCCTGGTTGAGTTAATCCTTGTTCTGGGGCGATGACATGGACTATCCCTTGATTACCAGAACCGATGTTATGAAAGGTAATATTATTTTCTTGACAGTTTTGTTCTAAAGCCTGGATCATATCTTCCGCCAAGCTGTCAATAAATGGCCGGGCTTGGTTTTCAGTCGGGACGATGTGATCGACTGTGGCTATAGTTCGTTCTGGAAACAGCATCTTCAGACCCCTTTCTTGCAACATGGCAAAGGCTTGGGGACTGGTGACTTCGTGAATCAGGTGAAGCCCGATAAATAGTTGCGTCAGCCCTGAAGGAAGTGTTCCAACGGTGTGTAAGTTCCAAACTTTATCAAACAGGGTGCCTTTGCTCATACGAAAATCGTTATGTCACGAGTTAGAGCTACTATCGTATCAAAAAAGTGTCCGGCTTTTGCTGTTTTACGTTAAATGTACTGCTCCCTACTATTTAGGCTAAGATAGAGTAGGAAAAATTAAATTACCTTTTGGTAATACCATGCAAGCTGAAAAACTTTCTATTTCCTTACCAGCCTCTTTGGTGCAGTTTGTGGAGAATTACAAAGTTACTAAAGGGTGTAAATCTCGTTCTCAAGTGATTGAGTTAGCAATAGAATTACTGCGATATCAAGAGCTAGAACAACCTTATCGCGAAGCTGCGGCGGAATTTAACCCAGAATGGGATGTCACCGTAGGGGATGGGCTGACAGATGAAACGTGGTGAAATTTACCTTGCAAATCTCAGTCCCGCAGTCGGTTCAGAAATGGATAAACGCCGTCCTGTACTGATTGTCAGCAATGACGCTAATAATCATGCTTCAAATACGGTGACAATTTTACCAATTACATCTAATATAAATCGTGTGTATTCTTTTGAAGTTTTGTTAAATCCAGGGTGCGTTAGGATGAAATCCGTAACGCACCAGAGCCTTAATAATGGTGCGTTACGCTGCGCTAACACACCCTACGTGTTTGTTCAATCATCAAATAGTAGTCCTATATAACAAATAAATCATTCTATTGTTTCTCGTTCTTCATATTCACCTTGAGGATGTCTAATAATGGGATCATCTGCTAAACAACCGTAAGTCATATTAATAAAATCATGCCATTCTAATTTGTTAACTTCTTCTTCTGCTAACAAATCAATGACTTTCTGAACAGGTTTGACTGTAATTGTTACTTCTCAATCTGTTTCTTGCATATCTCTCTTAGGTTTAAAGCCATGCCTCTGAGAAAACGTATCCATATTTTAATGTTAAAATTCGCTCAATTAGTTACGTTATAGCCTAATTAACTAAAAAAAAAGCTACTTAAATCTAAAGTTTAGCAGTGACTCAAGTTTTATTATTACAATTTAGGCGATCGCACAACTGAAAAATTTCCCTTCAACTCTTTCTTACCTTTGCGCCTTTGCGTGAAACTAATTCATACTTATGCAAAAAAATCCCCAATTCGTGAACTGAGGATTTTTTATTTTAGATGGGTAGTACCAGACTCGAACTGATGACATCCTGCTTGTAAGGCAGGCGCTCTACCAACTGAGCTAACCACCCGTTCTCTCTTACAGTAATCCAATATAGCAAAGTATTTCTAATCGCGCAAGCCCTTTGGGAAAAGTTTTTTTTCACGTACAATAATAACTCAGTAATCCTTTGCCCACAGGCGATTCACTCAATTATGCCCTCTGGTGGAACCCACGATCGCATCACTTTATATACTCTGCCTGTAATCGCCGGTGTGACTTTATGGCAAACTCGCAGCAGCAATTTAACTCTGTTGGTTGCTGGTGGGTTTATGTTTAGCGGTTTGATGTTCGGACCGGATTTGGATATTTACTCGCGTCAGTTCCAACGCTGGGGCTTTTTGCGCTGTATTTGGCGACCTTATCAAAAAAAGCTGCGCCATCGTTCTGTTTTTTCCCATGGTCCGATTATTGGGACAATTATCCGGGTGATTTATCTGGGGTGTTTTCTGGCGCTGGTGGCGATCGCTTTTTTGCTGGTGGGGGAAGTTTTCGGAATTGTGACTTTGACTTGGCGGGATTTAAGTGTGGCTTTGGGGCGATCGCTTGTGGTTTACACTACTGAATATTTGGCTTTGTTTTTGGGGTTGGAACTCGGTGCTATGAGTCATTCTCTCAGCGATTGGGGGGGTTCGGCTTATAAGCGGGTGCAGAAGCAGGGGGTGCGGAGTTTGTTTGCTGGGAGGAAGGGGAGGAGGAAGGGAAGAGTTAAACGCAGAGGTACGCTAAGGTAAGCGCAAAGGTACGCGGAGGTTTTTTTTATGGATCAGAGTTTGGTGGCTTTACGGGAGTTAATTGAGGTGGTGGCTAAGTTGCGATCGCCTGATGGGGGTTGTCCTTGGGATTTGGCACAAACTCCTCAAAGTCTGATTCCTTATGTGGTGGAGGAGGCTTATGAGGTGGTTGATGCGATTCGGGAGGGGGATCGAGAGGGGATTAAGGAGGAGTTGGGAGATTTACTTTTACAGGTGGTTTTGCAAGCCCAAATTGCTGGGGAATCGGGGGATTTTAACTTGGAGGAGGTGGTAAGGGGGATTTCTCAAAAGTTGATTCGTCGTCATCCTCATGTTTTTGGTAATGTTTCTCTGGATGGTGTGGATGAGGTACGGCAAAATTGGGAGGCGATTAAGGCACAGGAGAAGGGGGAAGTTGCAGAAAAGCATGAATTTAGTACAAAATTGGCTCGTTATTATCGGACTCTTCCCCCTCTGATGGCGGCGATGAAAATTTCTGAAAAGGCTGCGGCTGTGGGCTTTGAGTGGGAAAATATTGATGGGGTTTGGGCGAAGTTTCATGAGGAGTTGGGCGAGTTTCAACAGGCTTTGGCTGAGGAAACACCAGAACGTCAACAAGCGGAATTAGGAGATTTATTGTTTGCGGTGATGCAACTGGCGCGTTGGCATGATCTTGACCCTAGTGCGGCGTTACAGGGGACAAATCAGCGCTTTGTGCAGAGATTGCAAAAAATGGAGGCGGTTGTTGATCGCCCGCTTTCTGATTACAGTTTGGATGAGTTAGAGTCTCTTTGGCAGCAGGCTAAAGCCCAACTTGCAAAAGAGTAATAACTGATCAAGCTTGGAATCAGTCTGGTTACGAAGGCGTAAACCTAGCTAAACAAAAGCTAAATGCAGAAATTGCCTATGTGGAACAAATCGCCCAAGCAGATCAAACAGAAGTATTAACAGACTTTGCCCGCAAGGGTTATAATCTGGTATTCGCCCACGGCGGACAATTTGACGCAGCTATAGAACAAGTCGCCGCCCAATTTCCCAATACATTTTTTGTGGGTGTAAATGGTAATACCAAGGCAGAAAATATTGCTTCTTTGCGAATTGACCACTTGCAAGGTAGTTATCTATGTGGCATTATTGGCGCTGCTGTGACTAAATCTAATAAACTAGCTTATATTGCTGGACAAAAATTTAACGCCACAGAAGAAGAACTACGAGGATTTGAATTAGGGGCAAAATCAGTTAAACCTAATATTCAAATTGTTTCCACATTTACAGGTGATTGGAATGATGTTGCTAAAGCCAAAGAAGCGACATTGGCGTTAATTTCTTCAGGTGCTGATGTCATTTATCAATGGTTAGATAGTGCTGGAACCGCAGTTTTACAAGCAGCCAGTGACCAAGGTGTTTATGCTTTTGGCAATACTAAAGACCAGCTAGATACTGCCCCAAAAGCAGTGTTAACCAGTGCAGTGAAACGTTTAGATATAGCAATAGCATATTTAGCAGAAATGGCAAAACAAAAACAACTCCAAGGACAGATATATAGTATCGGTTTGGAACGACCAGATATATTATCTTTAGGTGAATTTGGGGTAAATGTCCCAGAAGATGTACAACAAAATGCTTTACAAGTCAAACAAGAAATTGCCGAGCAAAAAATTACTTTTGCAAGTTGTCAAGAAGGGGGAAAAGATACACGCTGTGTCAAAAAAGCCTGAACATCAATGGATTTGCGCTTAGAAAATATTACTAAAAGCTTTAACTCATTTGTTGCTAATAACCATATTAGTCTGAGTGTAGATGCTGGGAAAATTCATGGAATTTTAGGCGAAAATGGCGCAGGTAAGACCACTTTAATGAATATTCTCAGTGGTGTCTATCAACCTGATGCAGGGCAAATTTATCTCCAAGACCAACCCGTAAAAATTACTTCGCAAAATCAGGCGATAAAACTCGGTATAGGCATGATTTATCAACATTTCATGCTTGTACCTCAGTTAACTGTTACCGAAAATATCATTTTAGGTAGAGAACATAGTTGGTGTTTAAATTTGCGGCAAAAACAACAAGAAATTGCCGCTTTATCTCAGGCTTATGGGCTAGAAATTGACCCGACAGCCAAAGTCGAAGATTTACCTGTGGGAACACAACAAAGAGTAGAAATTCTCAAGGTTTTATATCGTCAAGCTAAACTATTAATTCTCGATGAACCAACAGCAGTTCTGACACCAACTGAAGTAATATCACTAATTCATATTTTACGACAATTAGCAGCATCTGGTAACACGATTATTTTTATTAGTCACAAGTTAGAAGAAGTGATTAATCTCTGCGATACCGTCACAGTATTGCGGCGAGGTCAGGTAATCGCAACAACAACAACTCAACAAGCGACTCCACAGCAATTAGCAGAATTGATGGTCGGGCGAGAAGTCGCTTTACAAGTTAAGAAATCTGCATTTGTGCCGGGAAATGTGATATTATCAGTCCAAAATTTAGCAGTTGCTGATCATCGGAATCTTCCTGCTATTCGGAATGTTTCATTACAATTGCAAGCTGGCGAAATTTTGGGAATTGCTGGTGTAGATGGTAATGGACAGCGAGAATTAGCTGATGCGATCGCCGGGTTAAGAGGTATAAATAAAGGTAAGATTGAATTTAATCATTCTTGTACCTGGGAGAAAATTGGGTACATTCCAGAAGATAGGCAAAAAATGGGTTTAGTCTTGCAGTTTAGCATTGCCCAAAACTTGATTTTAAAAGCTTGGAAAAAATCACCATTTTGCAGAAATTTTCTATTACAACCACTAGCAATCAAAAATTATGCCCAAGTTGCAATGCAAGAGTTTGATATTCGGGCGACTGGGGAAGATATCCAGGTAAGTCAACTATCGGGGGGAAATCAACAAAAGGTAGTTTTAGCCAGGGAACTAGCGGGAGAACCAGATTTAATTATAGCTATGCAGCCCACACGGGGTTTAGATGTAGGGGCGACAAGTGCAGTTCATTCTCGGTTGTTAGCAGAACGCGATCGCGGTGCTGGAATATTGTATATTTCTACTGAGTTAGAAGAAGTGATGGCGATGAGCGATCGCATTGCTGTAATCTACAGAGGTGAGTTTGTCGCTATTTTGGACGCACAGACAGCAACGCTTGAAGAAATTGGTTTATTGATGGCTGAAGGAACACCCAGAGGATAATTCTTAATTCGTAATTCGTAGTTCGTAATTCTTGCAATTTATCTTTATATCTCCCAACTCACGCCTTCATAAATCAAATCAATTGCACAACTAAAATCAACACTTTCTATAGTAATATTATCACCAATTGTATAAGGGGAATACAGCCACATTCGGCCTTCTCCTCGACGATAAAACTCAACTCCGATTTTCTCAGATTCAATTATGATATATTCTTGCAAACTGGGCATGGTGCGATAAAAAGCAAACTTACCTCCTCTATCTTTAGCTTCTGTTCCAGGAGAAAGCACTTCGACAATTATTTTGGGATACTGAATAAATTTGCGTGCATTTAAATCTCTGGGATCACAACTAATCACCACGTCAGGATAAAAGTACGGACTTTGTGTATTAACTTGCACTTTGACATCAGCAACGTTGATGCGACAACCTCTAGTGCGTAGATGGGGATACAATGCTCTGTAGAGATTTAAGGCAATATCATTATGGGGAATTGTCCCGCCAGTCATAGCGAAAATTTCGCCATTCACGTATTCATAGCGACAATCTTGTAATGGTTCCCATGCAAGATATTGGTCGATACTCATTTTTTGAGGTTGAGGGGTGGCAATCATTTCATCATGATTAGAAATAAACGCTTTCAAATCCTGCTACCAATTCTAGCACCGCTAATTGCGATCGCCTCTGCCCTGATCGTCGGTGCTATTCTCATATTAATGGCTGGTGCAAATCCCATCACCGCCTACACAGCTTTATTTCAAGAATCTCTCACTACTTACTTTGGCTTTGGTAACACCCTAACCAAAATGACACCGTTATTATTTACCAGTTTAGGTGTCTTAGTAGCATTGCGGGCTGGTCAATTTAATATCGGTGGTGAAGGACAAATTTACCTCGGTGCATTGGGTAGCACTTTAATCGGTTTATATGTGCCAGGATTACCAGCTATCATACACATTCCCCTAGCACTTGTGGCGGGGTTTGGTTTTGGTGCAATTTGGGGTTTGATACCTGGTTATCTCAAAGCTGTGCGGGGAGTCAACGAAGTCATCACTACCCTATTACTGAATTACATCGCCGTCAACTTCATTAGCTACTTAGTGCAGAACCCTTTAAAAGCACCAGCCGCACCTAGTCCTTATTCTCCATTGATTGCCAAATCTGCACAGTTGCCGATTATTTTACCCGAAAGTTTAGCCCATGCTGGCATTTTATTAGCACTACTCGCCGCCGGACTGTTATGGGTGTTATTAGTGCGATCGCCTCTAGGATACCAAATTTCTGCCGTTGGTTATAACCCCACAGCCGCCCATTATGCCCGCATTTCCGTTAAAAATACGATTATCCTAGTCATGTCATTAGCAGGTGGTTTAGCCGGGTTAGCGGGTGCATCTGAAGTCATGGGGTTGAAGCTCCGCTTATTTGAACAGGTGTCCCCAGGCTATGGATTTGATGCAATTGCGATCGCCTTTTTAAGTCGCGGTAGTATTAGTGGTGTAGTGTTAACTTCTTTATTCTTCGCCGCCTTACGTAGTGGTGCTAATGTGATGCAACGTAGTGCTGGCGTACCTGTAACCGTAATTTATGCTATTCAAGGATTAACAGTATTATTTATTGCTATCAGCCTCGCCATTGAAAGACAAGTAAAAACGCAGAGTGACGCTAAGGTTTAACGCAGAGGTACGCGGAGATTTCTTAGCGATACTTTGCGCTTTCCTCAGCGTTCCTTTGCGTTTCAATATAAAAACTATGGATAATCTTAATTTCTTTTCTGACTATTTAATTGCTAGTCTGCGTTTAGCTGTACCTCTAGCATTTGCAGCAGAAGGAATGTTGCTCACTGGTGCTTTTACCAGTGCAATGGCTACGTTTTACACGGGTAATCCTTGGCTGGGGATTCTCTGTGCTTTAATTGCTGGGGGATTAGTCGGTTTACTCCACGCTTTTTTATGCGTAAGTTTATACGTCAATCAATTAGTCTCAGGTTTAGCGATTAATCTGGTGGCTGCTGGGGTAACATCGTTTTTAGCACGGTTAGTATTTCATGGCGCTCAAAGATTACCAGGAATTGAGCCTTTAGTCATTCCTGGTTTGGCGAATATACCTCTACTGGGATCTATATTCTTTCAGCAAGATATTTTCGTATATTTACTGATAATTCTAGTTGCTGTAAGTAACTATATTTTATTTCACACGAGCTTTGGATTGACGTTACGGGCTGTAGGTGAATATCCCCAAGCTGCCGCAACGACTGGGGTTGCAGTCTCAAAGGTGCGATATTGGGCTGTAATCCTCAGTGGCTGTCTTGCCAGTTTAGGAGGTGCTTATCTGACTTTGGTACAAATACAATTTTTTACCGAAAATATGAGTGCGGGGAAAGGATTTATTGCGATCGCAGCTTTAATTTTTGGCAGATGGCATCCTGTAGGCAGTACTCTGGCTTGTTTGTTATTCGGCGCGACAGAAGCTTTACAGTTACGAATTCAAGCCCTGGGTGTGAACATTCCCTATCAGTTTCTCGCCATGTTACCCTATGCGATCGCTTTATTAGCATTACTGGGATTAGCTGGTAAATCTAGACCCCCCCAAGGCTTAGGTGTTCCTTACTCGCCAGGAAATCGCCCAGATTCTCAAATCTAAAATTGCTTCACCCCAAAGCAAAAGAGGCAGGCGTAACGCAGATAAAGTAAACCGTTACGGTCTTGGATTTTTAGATCGGAACCAAATTTATAACCAGCGTCACCACGACCAATTAATAAACCTGCCAGTTTTGCGGGTTGTCCCCGTAATGGACTAGCATAGGGATCTGACATCAATGTGAGAACATCAGTGGCTGGTGCTTGGTCGTAGTTGGGAAACATCACAAAGGCTTTGATCAGTATTCCTAGCCCTAAGCAGATGAGTGGCGCACCCAGTATTAAACCTAGATTGGCGGAAGTTGAGAATAAAATGAAACCAATTGCCAAACCTGCGAAGAAACCAATAGTTTCCGCACCATATAGCACAATGTCTAACACATCTGTGCTGAAAGATAATCAGACGAATCGTGATCGATGCAATTACGGCTGAATTCTTCGAGTAATTCTACCGCTTCCTGATAACGTTTTTGTTGAAAGGCTTCTAATCCAGATTGCAATGACATAATTATCTCGTTGGCAAAGGAGTAGTATTTGATTCATGAATATTCAACAGATCCAGCCTGCCTCATCAGAATTACGGAAAATCAACCAGTATAATATGGAGAACCTCACCCCCAGCCCCTCTCCTTAGTAAGGAGAACCTCACCCCCAGCCCCTCTCCTTACTAAGGAGAGGGGAGATTAAGATGTTATTTAATTCAGATTCCTAAGATTGATAGGATGGAAGAAAAGCTCAGTTTTGTGATATGACTATAATTAAGGATGCTTCTGGATTAATTGCGATCGCTCAACAAACACGCGCCTCTGCTAGTAAATTGGCACTTCTGGACACTGAAGCGAAAAATCAAGCTTTAGAAGCGATCGCTCAAGCTTTGGAATTAGCAAAGCTCGATATTATACAGGCAAATATCGCTGATTGTCAAGCCGCAGATGCCCAGGGAATTGCCAAACCACTGTATAAGCGTTTGCAGTTAGATGAACATAAATTAAGAGATGCGATCGCTGGAGTGCGAGATGTGGCTAAACTAGCAGATGCAGTGGGTCAAGTGCAGATTCACCGCGAACTTGATACAGGTTTAGTTCTCAAGCGCATAACTTGTCCTTTGGGTGTGTTAGGAATTATTTTTGAAGCCCGTCCAGAAGCAGCAATTCAAATTGTTTCCCTGGCGATTAAATCAGGTAACGGTGTAATTCTCAAAGGTGGAAAAGAAGCAATTCGTTCTTGTGAAGCCATAGTTAAAGCCATTAAACAAGGATTATCTCAAACTGCTGTTAATTCAGATGCAGTGCAGTTATTAACAACCAGAGAAGAAACTTTAGAACTTTTAAATTTAGATAAATATGTAGACTTAATTATTCCCAGAGGTTCCAATTCCTTTGTGCAGTTTGTCCAAGATAATACGCGCATTCCCGTATTAGGACACGCCGAAGGAATTTGTCATCTATATATAGATAAAGCTGCTGATATTGCCAAAGCTATTAAAGTGACCGTTGATGCTAAAATTCAATATGCTGCTGCTTGTAATGCCATAGAAACTTTATTAATTCACCAATCAATAGCCGTAGACATTTTACCAAAAATTGCCGAAGCTTTGCAAAAAGTTGATGTAGAATTAAAAGGTGATCAACGCACCTTAGAGATATTACCAAATATTGCCAAAGCCACAGATACAGACTGGGAAACAGAATACAGTGATCTTATTTTAGCGCTGAAAGTTGTAGACTCAATAGAAGAGGCGATCGCACATATTAACGAATATGGTTCCCGTCATACTGAAGCCATAATTACAGAAGACTTAGCAGCCGTAGAAACCTTCTTTGGACTCGTGAATGCAGCCGGAGTATTTCACAATTGTTCTACCCGATTCGCCGATGGTTTCCGCTACGGATTTGGTGCAGAAGTAGGAATAAGCACCCAACAAATGCCGCCCCGTGGACCAGTCGGTTTAGAAGGATTAATCACCTACAAATATCAAATGACTGGTAACGGTCATATTGTCGCCACATACACCGGAGAAAACGCTAAATCTTTTACTCATCAAGAATTAGGATAAAAAACCTCAAAAAACGTATAATTACAGAAAAATAGCCAAAATAAATCTGTAGTTAATCACCTCTTCCCAATACTTAATGAATACAAACTTAAAATTCAAAAAACCATCTCTCTCCCCTTGGCGTACTTGGCGACTTGGCGGTTCGTCCTCCAACCTCCATTATTCCTGACAACCACCAGACCAAAACCGAAAAACTTATCATTTTCTTAAGTAATAACATTCGGTACAATACAAAAGCTTCACTTTTTTTTCCTCAACATCATGGGCAATACTTTCGGACATTTATTTCGCATCACCACATTCGGCGAGTCCCACGGCGGCGGTGTGGGAGTTATAATTGATGGCTGTCCTCCCCAACTAGAAATTACAGCCGAAGAAATTCAACTAGAATTAGACAGAAGACGACCGGGACAAAGTAAAATAACCACACCCCGCAAAGAAGCCGACACTTGCGAAATTTTGTCTGGAGTATTTGGAGGGAAGACCTTGGGAACACCCATAGCCATTATGGTGCGGAATAAAGACACCCGTCCCCAAGACTACGACGAAATGGCGCAAACCTATCGCCCATCTCATGCTGATGCAACTTATGATGCAAAATATGGGATTCGTAATTGGCAAGGTGGTGGAAGATCGTCAGCCCGTGAGACAATAGGTAGAGTTGCAGCTGGTGCGATCGCTAAAAAAATTCTCCGTCAAGTTGCTAATATTGAAATCATCGGTTACGTCAAGCGCATCAAAGACTTAGAAGGCGTAATTGATCCTAATACCGTCACCTTAGAACAAGTAGAAAGCAATATTGTACGCTGTCCCGATGCCGAATGCTGCGATCGGATGATTGAATTAATAGAACAAATAGGTAGAGAAGGTAATTCCATCGGCGGTGTAGTAGAATGCGTAGCCCGGAATGTACCCAAAGGTTTAGGCGAACCAGTATTTGATAAATTAGAAGCAGATATTGCCAAAGGTGTGATGTCTCTACCCGCTAGTAAAGGCTTTGAAATTGGTTCAGGTTTTGCTGGGACACTATTAACAGGAATTGAACATAACGACGAATTTTATATTGATGAAAACGGAGAAATTCGCACCGTCACCAACCGTTCTGGAGGTATCCAAGGGGGAATTTCCAACGGTGAAAATATTGTTTTGCGAGTTGCATTTAAGCCCACAGCCACAATTAGAAAAGAGCAAAAAACAGTTACTAAAGAAGGTGAAGAAACAGTATTAGCAGCCAAAGGAAGACATGATCCTTGCGTCTTACCCCGTGCAGTGCCAATGGTTGAAGCAATGGTAGCATTAGTATTGTGTGACCATTTATTACGCAATCATGGGCAGTGTAAGGTATTGTAATTCGTAGTTCGTAATTCGTAATTCGTAATTCGTAATTCGTAGTTCGTAATTTGAGGATGAGTAAAGAAACTGGTTATGAGCAAGACTTTCTACTGTGGACGCAACAACAAGCCGAGTTGTTGAAAAAAGGACATTGGGCTGAGTTAGATGTTGAAAACTTGGTAGAGGAAATCGAGGCTTTGGGGCGCAGTGAACAGAAAGAACTCGGCTGCTATTTACAGGTGCTGTTAATGCACCTACTCAAATGCAAGTATCAGCCGGAACGCCGAACCAAAAGCTGGGATAACACCCTTTCTAACTGCCGAAATCAAATTCAAGACTGCTTAGAAGATACTCCCAGTTTGCAGCGTTATCTTCAAGACCCAGTGTGGAGAGAAAAATACTACCGTCGTGCTTGTAGAGACGCAGCTAAAGAAACTCAAAAATCAGGAGAAACTTTTCCGGCTGAATGTCCGTTTACAATTGAGCAAATTCTTGACCCCAGTTTCTGAGCTTAAATGATATGTCAAAACTGACATGGGGGTTAAGAATATTTCAATATCTTCTAACATTTCAAAGTTTCCTGTTGAGTAATTAGTCATCCTGTTTTCTTTTCTTTTATATTTTCTTGGTCAAATGGGATTTTTTTACAAAAGGCACTTTAATAAGTGTCATATTTTAGTATTGGATGAATTTTAACTATGTAATCTTAGTATATCCAGCCTAAATCATTTGACAATTATCTATTATTTCTCTTTCCCTTGGCGCTCTTGGCGACTTGGCGGTTCGTTTAAAAAGTAATTTCAAAACTCAGATATAATTCCTATATATTACAACCTAACATATATGGAATTTATCACAATCTTAGGATTACTTGCTGCCACATTAACAACTAGCGCCTTCTTACCCCAAATGTTGAAAACATGGCAAAGCAAATCAGCAAAAGACGTATCTTACCTGATGCTGATTACATTTATAAGTGGTCTTTCCTTATGGTTAATATATGGAATTTATCTGAAATCCTTACCGATTATTCTAGCTAACAGCTTCACCTTATTTTTCAACCTCATAATTCTATGGCTTAAAATTAGATATAGATAAACTTGCTCCTAATAAAAACCTGTGACATCATCTCTATTTGCCTCTGAACGCCTTCTATTTACCCCCACAACCCCCAATACCGATGCTATCCCGCTAATTTTCGCCTTTCCCAACGAGTACACCGTGGGTATTACTAGCCTCGGCTATCAGGTGGTGTGGGCAACTTTAGCCATGCGTGAAGATGTGCAGGTGAGTCGCTTATTTACCGATATTCAGGAACAACTACCCAGAAAACAGGAAATTGTGGGGTTTTCCATTTCCTGGGAACTCGATTATGTGAATATTTTAAATTTACTGGAATCTTTAGATATTCCCATCAGGGCTACTTCCCGCAATGATTCCCACCCCATAATTTTTGGCGGTGGTCCTGTTCTCACTGCTAACCCCGAACCTTTTGCAGACTTTTTTGATGTGATTTTACTCGGTGATGGGGAAAATCTGCTGCCTAATTTTATTGAGACGTATAAAGAAGTTAGAAACGCTTCTAGAGAAATTCAACTCAAAGCACTAGCGCAAGTACCAGGAATTTATGTTCCTAGTTTGTATGAGGTGGAATATCACGCCAAAGATGGTGAGTTAAAGTCAATTAAACCAATTTTACCAGAAATTCCCGCAGTGGTGCAGAAGCAGACTTACCGAGGAAATACTTTATCTACATCCACTGTGGTGACGGAAAAAGCCGCCTGGGAAAATATTTATATGGTGGAAGTGGTGCGGAGTTGTCCCGAAATGTGCCGCTTTTGTATGGCGAGTTATCTGACTTTACCTTTTAGAACAGCTAGCCTGGAAGAGTCGTTAATTCCCGCTATTGAAAAAGGGTTAGCTGTGACAAATCGCTTGGGGTTATTGGGGGCTTCTGTGACTCAACATCCAGAGTTTGAAGCTTTGTTAGATTATATTAGTCAGCCCAAATATGATGATGTGCGTTTGAGTATTGCCTCGGTGCGAACCAATACGGTAACTGTGCAGCTGGCCGAAACTTTAGCCAAACGAGACACGCGATCGCTTACAATTGCAGTAGAGAGTGGTTCCGAAAAACTCCGCCAAATCGTCAACAAAAAGCTGCATAATGATGAAATCATCCAAGCTGCCATTAATGCCAAGGCTGGAGGTTTAAAAGCCTTGAAACTTTACGGTATGGCAGGTATCCCCGGTGAAGAACCAGAAGATTTAGAGCAAACTGTGGCAATGATGCGGAATATTAAAAAAGCAGCCCCAGGATTGCGGTTAACCTTTGGATGTAGTACATTTGTTCCCAAAGCACACACGCCATTTCAATGGTTTGGGGTAAATCGTCAAGCAGAAAAGCGGTTACAGATGCTGCAAAAACAGCTAAAACCCCAGGGTATAGAATTTCGTCCTGAAAGCTATAATTGGTCAATTATACAGGCTTTGATATCGAGAGGCGATCGCCGACTGTCCCAACTTCTAGAATTAACCCGTGAATTTGGCGACTCTTTAGGTAGCTACAAACGGGCTTTCAAACAACTCAAAGGACAAATCCCCGACTTAGAGTTTTACGTTCACAGCAACTGGTCAACAGAGCAAATCTTACCTTGGAATCACTTGCAAGGGCCGCTACCACAGTCTACACTACTAAAGCACTTAGCGGAAGCTACCAGTCATTTCAAATCATCACCCCCAGAACTACAGCCATTAAATGCAAAATACTGCTGAGTACTACTGCGCTTATTGCGGCGAACCAAACTTAACTTTTATCGATTTGAGTGCAGGGTAACAACAATCATATGTAGAAGACTGTCAAGTGTGCTGTAACCCGAATATTTTGTATGTATCGGTTGATGAAGATACCCTAGATATAGAGATTTCCACTGACTGCGAAAGCTAAATTTTACGTTTTTTCTTTCCATGCTGAACTTTCAACATTCCTCAGTCATTAATGCGCCACCCGAAGTAGTGTGGAAATTCCACGAAAGACGAGATATTTTGCAACTACTCAACCCACCTTGGCAACCAGTGCAAGTAATTCGTCGTGAAGGCGGGCTAGAAGTGGGCGCTACCACTGAATTTCGTTTGTTTTTAGGGCCATTACCTTTAACTTGGTTAGCACGACACACCGAATGCGAAAAAAATCGCCTGTTTATCGACGAACAGATATCTGGCCCCTTTGAAACTTGGGTACATCGCCATGAATTCGCCCCAGAAAATGGTAAAACCAAATTAACTGATGCTGTTTCCTTCTCCATGCCTGGTGGTGGTACAGTTGAATTTGTCAGTGGTTGGCTAATACAAGCGCAATTAGAAGCCATGTTTCGCTATCGCCACCATGTCACAAAACGCGAGTGTGAGTCACGATAAGAAACTGACAAATAACAAACCATCCCAAAAATTAAAGCAAAAAACCTCTCTCTTCCTCATTTCTCTGTGTTCTCTGTGTCTGGAGTGGTTCGTTCATTTAGCCGTGTGCCTTGCACTCAGAGCGACCTAGGAATCGCTGATAGCATAGACCGGAATGATTTTTTCCTGTATCCTTGAGCATAAATATTAGAAATTGAGCCGACTAGTCAAAGATTACGCATAATCATCTATTTTTATTTGGGGAGGGAATAGTGACCATTGCTTTTTGATCCCGATAATCCTGCACAGTCACAAGCTGCCAAGTGGAATCTTGTGAAAGTTCCAAAACCCATTCATGATAATCAAACAGGCTTTCCCGATGCCCAATACTGATATATGTTGTTTTTGTTGCTTGTAACTGTTGATATAAACTTGCTTCATTCTTCAAATCCAAAGCACTTGTTGCTTCATCTAATATAGTAAAGCTAGGACGAGTAACTAACAATCGTGCGAAAGCAAGGCGTTGTTGTTCTCCTAGTGATAATATATTTTCCCAAGGAACTTGTGTATCAAAGCTATCAACTTTTGTCACCACGTTTTGGAGATTAACTTGTTGCAAAACTGCTTCGAGTTCTGTATCAGTCATTTGACGATTTGTTCGAGGATACAGTAACTGTTCGCGTAATGTTCCCAAAATTATATAAGGACGTTGAGGCAAAAATAAGACTTCTTCTAGGGGGGGGCGCACGAGACGGCCTGATCCGGCATTCCACAAACCAGCGATCGCTCTTAACAAAGAACTTTTACCTCTACCACTAGGCCCAACAATTAATAAACCTTCTCCTGGTTGAACAGACAGCGATAGGTTTTCGACGATTACGTGGGTATAATCCGGTGTTTGTAAGGTGAAATCCTCGAAAGCGAGACGGTTTTCTTCGGTTGTTTTGATGGTACTCACGTTCTCTGGTTCTTTCGTCACAGCTTCTAAAGCATCCGAAAACTCGGCTAAACGCTCAACGTAACTGGAAAATCGTCCAGAATTTCCAAATTCATCTATTAATGTGGCAATACCATTAGCAAACATACTGCAAGCGATAACGGCTTGGTTAACTTGTCCGAAATCAATTTCACCGCGAATATATGCAGGTGCGAATATTAAAAACGGAAATATCTGGATAACAGACCGATATCCTCGGTTAAAAATGTCTTTATTTCTTTCCCAGTCAATCTTGCGTGCAGAACTTTTTAGCAGATTATTAAATCGACGCTGAATTATATTTAATTCTTGGTTTTCTCCCTGAAAAAAAGCTATCGATTCGGCATGATTCCGAACATGAGTTAGACTATAAGTGTAGTCGGCTTTAAATTTAAGTTCATCTTGAGTAATTTTATCTAATTCTTTACTCAAGTAAATAGCAATCAAATTGCCTATGATTGTATAAGTAAGCAAAATACCTGCGGCTATTCGGGAAATTGACAAAAGAATTATTAAAAAAGTCGTCATTTCCAGGACTTTTTCTAACAAAGTGGCTGCAAAATTGAGAGCAGTTTTGGTAATTGGTTCGATTTCTTGGGATAGACGTTGATCTGGGTTGTCAACATCAGATAGAAAATTAATTTTATAGTAGGCGCGGTTGCTAAAATATTTTTCTAAAATCTGCTTATTGATAAATTGATACCAATCAAGGTCAATTTTTTTTCTGACAAATTTAGTAAATCCTGTCAAGAGCGTGATCGAGAGCAGTCCCAAGCCGTAAAGCAATAATATCTTGAAAAACTTAGAAACATCTTTATCCTGAATAATCACATCAATTAAATAGCGATCAACAAAGCTATTAATAGCAGTTACGCCCACAAGCCCGATGATTAATAAGATCAGGAGAATCAGCATTCCCCATGAGGATATCACCTCGGAAAATGGCCTGCCTTCGGGATCGGTTGGATACCAGTAAGGTCTGGCGATCGCTTGGACATTATCCCAAAATCGAGTAAAATCTGAAAAAGTAGGCTTATTTATTAAGGGGCGATCGCGAACAACTTCAGTTTGCATATTCAATAAATATAGTGGTTCTCATTGCAGATGTGGAAAATTGTCCAGAACTTCTGGATTCACAATGTAAGGCGGCTTTTGACCCTGAAGCACTTGCAGGATTTGATTAGCTGCGGAAAGTGTCGCCGCTATAGCAGCTTCAGGTGTAACTCCAGCCAGATGCGGTGACAGAATTACATTATCAAAGTCATATAAAGGATTATCCTGACATGGGGGTTCTGGCTCAAACACATCTATTGCTGCTCCTGATATCCATTTTTCACCTATGGCTACAACCAAATCTTGTTCACAAACTATCTTCCCACGAGATGTATTAATCAAGAAAGCTGTGGGTTTCATTTTCTTAAAAGCTTCTAGAGCAAACATTTCATAAGTTTCATCCGTTAGTTCAGGATGCAAAGATACAAAGTCAGATTCCGCCAAAAGGTAGTCTAAATTTTCCACCAAGGTTCCACCCACCGCTTCGGCTTGGCTGGGTAGAACGTAAGGATCGTATGCTAAAACTCGCATCTGGAATGCTGCACTGCACTTACTGGCAACAGCACTACCAATCCTTCCCAATCCAACAATACCCAATGTTTTTCCTTCCAGTTGCATTGGTTGTACCTGATTACGAATTAGGTAGTTTCCTGTTTTTACACACTGATTGAGAAAAGTCAGCTTTTTTGCCAGAGCTAAAATCATGCAAATCGTGTGTTCTGCCACAGCAGTTGTTGACAAACCAGGATTGTTGACTACAACAACCCCATGTTTTGTAGCCACAGAAATATCAATGGCATCAGTGCCAAATCCAGATGTACTAATGACTTTTAATTTTTTTTGCTAATCCGATAGCTTGGGCATCTAATTTAGTCGGATAACGCACAAATACGCCGGATGCTTCTTGAATAGCTTGATTAATTTCATTTTTTGTTGGGTCTTTTAAAATCTGGATATTAGTATATTCTTCCAGGAGTTTTTCACCTGTTTCATCGTACATTCTCCCGATTAAAAGAACCTTCTGATTTTTAAGATTCACTGTAGAAAATTGGGGGAAAATAGCTGTCATGCAATTGCTCCTAGATTAAATTATTTTACACAAATCGCTACTACACAAGCAAAATCCGCCTGATCCCAATTCTAGGTTAAATTGCGCCAAATTCACCTAGAGACCTTATATATGTAGAAACTTTATATATAA
Source organism: Nodularia spumigena CCY9414 (assembly GCF_000340565.2). Taxonomy (NCBI): domain Bacteria; kingdom Bacillati; phylum Cyanobacteriota; class Cyanophyceae; order Nostocales; family Nodulariaceae; genus Nodularia; species Nodularia spumigena. The sequence goes on along the minus strand of NZ_CP007203.1, from coordinate 4,292,519 downwards.
CGTCCTTTTTTATCAAAGCGAATTATAATCAAATCAGGACTTACGCAAAATCATGAAAAAACGAACCACAAAGAACGCGAAGGACACGAAGGAAAGAGGGTTGCAGAGAGTTATTGCGTAAGTCCTACAAATATTTGAAAAAAGTTTTGGGCAATAGTACTTAAAGGATCAATCGCTTTTATAGAATCAATTCCATTGAGCTTGAGAGATTTGGTGAACAGATGGAATTCTGTACAACCAGAAATATAAGACCGAGTGTTATACTTATCTAATAATGCTTGGATATCGGGAAGAATTGTAAGTGGATCTTGTCCTCGTTTGAGGATTTTAAATATCATATCATCGATCAAATCTTGCTCTGTTTCAGACAGAGAAATAATGCGTTCAGCAGCAGCACAACCTTCCTGAAACAATTTTTTGGTGTAAGTTCCTGTGCTTGCCAATAACAGGGCAGATTCATCATGTTGTTGAAGTTCTTGGTCGGCGATTTTAATTAAAGAAATTACTTTCTCAGTCAGATGTTCGGGAATTTCAGGCAAAGAATAATGAGCTAGACAACAGCCAATCACTATGTGGTCAACAATTTTATTGAGATTTTCCAGATGAAACTGGATAAAATCAATAAATTCTCTTTCATTCCCAGTATTAATAGAATTGTTGCGATCTGGGATAGATGGTAGTGAAAAAACAATGACGTTGGGTGTTTCCTGTTCCTTATGAATAAACTGGTTATATTCGTAAATAGATTTGAGAAATTCGGCGGTAACTACAGGCCCCATGCCGCCTAAAACTCCAAGGATTGGTGGTTTCTTATTCATACAATTCTCCTAGTTTCGTTGTGGATTTTTCTAAAAATTAAAATTTGTGGCAAAAAGTTTGCTATCTCCTTCATCAGAATTTTCTGTGTTAAAAGACAGCTTTAGAAATGGTATTTCCGGTAATTTTACTATTTCTTCTAGCAGACCTTCTAACAACTTTAGCATCAATGAGATACGTTCGTGGACAAATATATCTGTATTGTAAATTAGCTTCAGATATAGTTGAGACTCTTCCACAAATGTAAATTCTAAATCGAATTTAGCACTCACAATCTCTTGGTCAAGGGGATGAACAGTAATTCCATCTAGTAATAACTCGACATTTTGATTATTTTGCAAAACAATGGCAGTATCAAATAGAGGATTACGGCTAGGATCGCGAGGAAAATTTAAATCTGAGACTAGTTTATCAAAAGGATATTCTTGATTGTCATAAGCTTCTAGTGTGGTTGTTTTGACTTTGGCAAGTAAAGTTGCAAAACTGTCATCTACTGCTATTTGATCGCGTAAGACTAACATATTCACATAAAAACCAATTTGTTCTTCTAAATCGGGATGATTTCGGCCAGCGATGGGAGAGCCTACTGTAATCTCATTTTGTTCGGTATAGCAAAACAGAAAACTCTTGACCAAAGTCAGTAACCCCATAAACAAACTAGATTCTTGATTTTGCAATAATACCCGGAAACCCTTGATTAATTCTGGGTCTGGCTGCCAGATAACCGCAGATCCTTGAAAACTTTGAACTCCTGGTCGAGCATAATCTAAAGGTAAGTTAAGACGTGTAGGAGCAGGAGTCAATTTATTTAGCCAGTAATCACGTTGTGCTTGTAGCTCTGATGTATTTAACCGCTTTTCTTGCCAGGAACTATAATCTTTATAATGAATCCTTAAAGGTGGTGGTAATTCTAGATTCTGTTGTCCATAAGCATGATACAGCACAAGGAAATCTTTAATTAAAACGCCTGCTGACCAACCATCGGAAATGATATGATGCATATTAAACAGAACTATATAGCTCTGTTGAGTGACTTTTAGTAAGTTAACTTTGAGTAAAGACCCTGTTTCTAAATTAAAAGTATTTTTGGCATTGTTGTGAATAGCTTCGGCAATGATTTCTGCTTGTTCTTCATCCTCGGTCAAGTCTATTTGTTTGACTTGAAAATTCATGCTCTCATGTACAACTTGACGGGGTTCGTTATCTATTAATGTAAAGGTAGTACGCAAGATTTCGTGGCGTTGGAGCAAATGTTGAAAAGCATTTTCAAAGGCAGCAATATTTAAATTACCTTTGAATAGATAAGCACTGGGCATTCCGTAGGCAGTATGATTGCGATCTAAGAATTCTAAAGCCCAAAGGCGGCGTTGCCCATGAGACATAGGATAAGACGTTTGCTGAGTTATTGCTGGTATGGGTTCTTGATAGTCATATTGGGTTTTAGATACTAAAGCTGCTAATCCGGCGATTGTGGGAACTTTAAAGAATTCAGCCAATTTTACCAACACATTTAATTCTTTATGAACGTGAGTTACCACTCTGGAAAGCAGCAGTGAGTGTCCACCAATTTCAAAGAAGTTATCAAAAATGCCAATGGGTTGTTTGGTGAGAATTTTTTCCCAAATATGTACGAGCTTGGACTCTAAATTATTGCGCGGTGCAGTATACGCTAACTGTGTTAAGTTACCTATTCCCTTGAATTCAGCCAGGGATCGCAAATCAATTTTCCCATGTCTGGTTAAGGGAAATTGCTTTAAGAAGATAAAGAAAGTAGGAATCATGTAAACGGGCAAAAAGTTCGATAGAAATTCTCGAATTTCGGAAATTTCTATGTCTGACTCAGTTTTACAATAGGCTGATAACTGGGTTTGATTATCTACATTAGTAGGCAATACGATTGCTCTCTCAATTTGAGAATGGCGGCTGAGTTGGTATTCAATTTCTCCTGGATCTATACGATAGCCATTCACCTTAACTTGATTATCTTTACGACCAAGAAATTCAATCACGCCTGGGGCAATTTGTTTACCTAAATCTCCGGTTCTAAAGATAGTTTTTCCCTCAGTCATAAAGCTAGGTTGAAATTTTTCTGCGGTGATTTGGGGGAGGTTGTGATAACCTGCTGCTAATGCTACACCTTCTACACAAATTTCACCTACTACATGAAGAGGTACGGTGTTATTAAATTCATCAAGGACAAATAAGCGATTGTTATGGAAAACCTCCCCAAGAGGTACGTCTGTATTTAAATTTTCGTCTATTCTATATTGAGCTACTCCTACACAAGTTTCTGTGGAGCCATAGACATTACTGACGATATCGGCTGGGAACCGTTTTCGTAAAGCGATCGCAGTTTCTCGGTCTAATTTCTCGCCCCCAGCAGAGATATATTTTAAGCTGGGGATAGTTTCTCCAGTGTCAAGTACAGCCAAGATTTCCCGATAAATAGATGGCGTTGTGTGCAGTGCATTAATTTGGTTTTCCTGTAAAAAGGAAACTAAATGCCCTATATGCTTGACTTCGTACATATATAAAGCAGCGCCGATTGTTAACGGGAGAAAAATATTCCGCAAAGAGGGATCATGGGTGATAGGTGCGGTAAAGATATAGTGCCAGTCAGGATGTTGATCTAAGTCAAAGGTAAGTCGTAAACTCCGAATTACATTCAAAATAGAGATGTGACAACCCATGACTCCTTTGGGGGTTCCTGTTGAGCCAGAAGTATATAAAATATAGGCAATTTGGCTAGAGTCTCGTTTAATATGAGGTTCACTGGTGTCAAATTTTGCCAGAGTATGATCAATTTTATCCAAGCAAATTGCTTCTATATCTTGAGGTAATTGAGAAACAAAATTACTCTCGGTGAGACAGACATCACAACCACTATCTTTTAAGATAAAATCGATGCGGCTCTGAGGATATTCTGGATCTATGGGAACATAAGTAGCTCCAGTTTTGAAAGTAGCAAGAATGGCGATAATTAAGTTTTGATTACGTCCAATTATGAGTGCGATCGCTTTTCCGTAACTAAGCTGATATTTTTGATGCAAGTAATTTGTTAATTGATTAACCTTCTGATTCAATTCTCCATAGCTGAGAGTATTGTCCCCCACAATTAATGCTGGTGCATTTGGTGTAGAATTAACTTTTGCAATAAAGTCATCAATGATTGTGGCGGTTTGGGGAAAATCTATGGTTTGTCCTTGCAACTCTGCTAGTAATTTTGCCTCTTGCGACTGTGTTAATAAAGGCAACTGAGAAAGTAACCTATTGCCATTATTAATTACGCCCTCCATCAAAAATTCAAAACTTTCGAGAAACTGTTTGATAGTTTCTGGTTTAAACAATTCTGTATTGTAGTTACAGTAGATAATCAGCGCGTCATTGATTTCGATGAAATTAAAGCCTAAATCGAAAGGAGTGTATCCAATTGGCTCTGGCGGCAACAATACTTCTAATCCCTCAAACTCAGGTAGAGTTAAACTAGGGTCCATATTGAAAGATACGGATATCAAGGGAGAACGAGAAAAATCCCGTTGTAATTGTAAAGCTGCTAATAACTCTTCTAAGGCATGACTTTGGTGCTTAAAGGCAGCTATGAGTGTTTCTTTAGTATGGCGAAGATGGTCAACAAAAGAAGCAGTGATATTTGTCTGGATGCGAACTGGTAAAAATTGCGAACAAAAACCAACTAAGCCCTCACTTCCCTCAAATTGTCGTCCAGAAATGGGAATACCAATGACTAAATCATCATCACCAGAAATTCGCCGCAGAAAAGCTGTGTAAGCGGCGAACATGGTCATAAATAATGTTGCTTGGTTTTTGCGTCCTACAGTTTGCAAGTTTCGCCACAGTTGAGGAGCAATAATTTTACTTTCTCTACCTCCTGTGTAAGTTTTGACAGCAGGACGAGGAAAGTCAGTAGGAAGCTCAAATACGGGAATTTCTCCCTCATAGGTTTTCAACCAAAAATCACGATGCTCTTGCATCTGTGAACTTTGCGCTTCTTGTTGTCGCAAAGCTAAATATTGGCGAAACTGCATTGGTGGCGCTAAATTGTCTGTAGAAACGCCAATTTTAGCTGAATAAAGTTTGCCGATTTCATTCAAAATTAGCCCTAGTGACCAACCATCGGCAACGATATGATGGGTTTTTAAAGATAGTAGATAGTGTTCAGGTGCTAAACGCATCAAAACAGCTGCAAATAGTGGAGCGCTACCTAAATCAAAAGGCTTTTGAGATAGCTGAGTTCTTAATGTTAAAGCAGCAGCTTCGGGATTTTCTGCATCTATTAAATTGATGAGCGGTAAGTCAATTTTGACAGTATTGAGAACTTCCTGTAACTCGCCTTGTTCTAAAATTTGGGTTCGCAAAGCTTCATGACGATTGACTACTTCATTAATAGCTTGCTGTAAATATAAAATCTCTATGTTACCACGAAGTTCTAAGGAAGTAGTGACGTTATATGATGCGGAAGCGGTTGTGTCTAATTCTGCCAATAGCCAAAGTTGACGTTGCGCTTCACTAGTAGGAAATCTCTGGTTTATACTACTCCTACCATCTTCATCGTCAGAGCGATCGCTTTCTTCTCTTTTCTTTGCTTGGGGTGGTTTGGCATTTTCAAAAAAACCCGCTTGTCGCAGTTCTCTAATCGCTTCTTTGACAGCAATTACTACTTTATCGATGTCTTGATTGGTATGATCTGTAGAGAGAAAACAAACGCGTTTTTCCCATGTATAAATACCTTTGAGATTTAGTAAGTAATAAAAAAGCGGTAATTCAATTGGTTGTAGAAAAAGACTATAAGCTCCAAAGGGTTCAAAGCGAAACAGAGAACCAAAATTAACTATGCGGATGGGAATTCCAGTTTCTTGAAAGAATTCATTAACTTCTGTTGCTAATCGATTAGTTAATTGATTGACTCGTTTCTGAAGTGTTCCACCTTGTGCGCGTAAATTTAGCAGCACTGCACGACAAGCAGCCAGAGCCAAAGGATGACGGCAGAAAGTCCCACCATAACCAGTTAATTCTGTGTGCGGATGGGAATTATCTCCATAACTCCAAAAACCGCCATCAATTGTATCTAAGAAATCTGCTTTACCACAGATCATACTAATAGGCAAACCGCCACCAATGGCTTTACCGTAAACTACTATATCTGCCTCAACGTCAAACCATTCCTGCGCTCCTCCTAGAGCCATGCGAAATCCAGTAATAATTTCATCAAAAATTAAGGCGATCTCTTTTTCATGAGTCAATTTGCGTAATTTTTGCAGAAATTCTTGAGGCTGTAAATCGGGTTTACGGCTTTGCACTGGTTCTACTAAAACTGCTGCTAAATTATCAGCTTGAGCCGCAATTATTTCTAGACTTTCTTCGGCTCCATAAGTAAGAACTATTACGTCTTCAACCATTCCTGATGGTGTACCGAGACTCAATGGTTGAGCAGTTCCTGGCTCTTCTCCGACTCGCGCTAAAATGCCATCAAAAGTACCGTGATAAGAACCAGAAAACAGGACAATTTTTGAGCGTTTTGTCCGAGAACGAGCAATGCGAACTGCTGCCATAATTGCTTCTGTGCCAGTATTGCTAAAAGCCACCCGCTCCACACCAGTTATTTCACTAATTAAAGCAGCCGTTTCTGCCGCAATATTAGATTGCATTCCTAATCCTATTCCGTGTTGCATTTGCTGCTGAACTGCTGCGATGACGAAATCAGGACTATGACCAAAAAAGTTAACCCCAAATCCCATTGCTAAGTCGATATAATCATTACCGTCGATATCCCGAAAATATGCACCTTGGGCTGATTCTGAGACAATGGGATATTGAAATTCTTTTAAAGCCATACGGAAATCAATGGTAGGTTTGACATCAACCATTGTTTTACGGCTATTTTGTGAATATGCCTTTGATTTCGCGGTTTTTTGATTATAAATAATCTGTAAATTGCTGATAAAAGCTTGCTGTTTTTCCGTTAAAGATTTATTTTCAGCCAGCTTTAAGGCAAGCGGGTTTAAACTGGGAGAGCTAGGTTTTTTAGGTGAATCAGTTTTAATTTTCTGGGGGAGAGGTGCAATTTCTATTGTGGCTTTTTGAGGAGGCGCAGGTTCTGTCTGTCTAATTAAAACTTCTGATGTCGGGCTTGGTGCAACAGATGCAGATTGGAGTATTTCTAATTGCTTGATTATGGTTTTTTCATGTATATCTTTGAGGTCTTTCAAAGATTGTAATTGAGCCATCATCAAAGCTTCTTTGCCAGAGGTGGGGATTGATACAGCTACTGTTTTTGGTTGGCTAACAATAGCACTTTCAGCAGGGGCGGAAGCAATAATTAACTCTTGCCCATTGTAGATGCTGACATTGTTTTGTTGAGAAAAAATATCTGTGGTGGTAAAACCACAACGTTTTAAAACAGAACACCAAGTTTCGCCACTCAACAAGGGAGTATCTAAACGTAATTCTTTATCTTGAAAACGCCACCATCCTGGTGTGAGTCCAAAAGTTAAATCTAGCCAGGAATTATTTTCTACTGTTTCTAGTAGGACTAAAAAACCACCGGGTAGTAGTAATTCCCGAATATGATTGAGGGTTTCTGTTATATTTCGGGTACTGTGAAGCACATTAGCCGCAACAACTATGTGATAAGAATGTGCTGGTATCCCTTGAGAAATTGGTGATTTTTCAATATTTAGTTGATGGAAGTTGAGATGATCTCTGTGTTGAAATTTTTGACGGGCTTTATTGAGGAGAACAGGAGAGAGTTCGGTAAAAGAATAAGTTACGTTAGTGAGATTTAAGTTATTAAGAATTGCTTCGGAAGTTGCACCTGTACCACCTCCAACTTCGATAATTTGGTAAGGGCGATCGCTACTAGAAAAATTCTCTAAAATTCGGTTAATTTCTTGGGCTACTCGTTGATTCATCAAACGAGATACAGGAGAATTGCCATATATGCTTTCTGCATGAATCAGTGAACCTGCTGGGAAAATTAACTCTAAAGGATCTATATTTCCTTTTATGACTTCTGCTAGATTTTCTCCACAGCGTTGCAACATTTCCAACTCAGGTTTCGCTGCGGGACAATGTGTTTGCAGATTTTCTATGGTTTCTGGTAAAGAAAAAGGCGTAGGTAAGTTTTTTACCGTCCAGACATTACCTTGATTTTGAATAATTCCCGCTTGCTCTAAAGTTTTTAAATAACGAGTGATTAAAAGATAATATTTGGGAGCAATGGGCAAAGTTTGCAATAAGTTTTCTGTTGTCCAAGTTTCTGCCTGATTTAGGCTCTGACCTAATGCTCCTAAAGCTTTGAGAATATAGGCAACTACAATCGGTTGTAATTGGGAAATTACCCACAGGTAATTATTTAATTCGGAGTTTTGACTTAATATTATATTACCTACGGATATTGGCTCAGATGTCTCTAATGCTTCCTGTGCAATATAATTAGAGAGATAATTAGCTATATCAACAATTCTTTGCAAATCGGTAAACAATTGATCTATTCTGACCTTAACGCTGAATTTCTCTTCGATTTTGCGAGTAAAGTCCGTCAAGATGATGGAATCTGCTCCTAGATTTAATAAGGTTTCATCATCTCTAATCTCATTTTCATCTTCTTTGAGAAGCACAGCCAAGATAGATTTTAACTGCTTGCCGATTTCTTGCTGATGTTTTTGGGTATGGGAAACTTTTGCTACTGTCATTTTAGTTTGCTCTCTTTCTATATGCTCTTCGTTAATTTGGCTTGGCGGCTGAAATTGGAAACGTTTTCTTTGAAAGGGATAGGTTGGTAATTGTACATTTCGGTAGCCGTAATCTTGATTGAATTTTTCGGCATTAAAACTAACTCCATGAATGTAAAGTTGGGCTAATGTTGCCAGCATTGTCTGCCAGCTATCTAAACCTCTATTGAGAGAACTAAGCCAGATAGCTTCATCGTGATAACGACGACCTTGTTCTGCTAAAATTGGTCTGTATCCTATTTCTAAAAACAGGTTATATCCTTTATTTAAGGCAGTAATTATACTTTGCAAGAATTGCACAGTTTGACGGCATTGTTTTCTCCAATAACTGGCATTTGGCGCAGTTTCTAAAGGTTGTCCGTCAATTCCTGAAAGTAGCAAGGTTTTTGGTTCATCATAATCAATACTCTGAGCCGCAGTTTCAAATTCATCTAAAATTGGCTCCATTAATGGAGAATGATAAGCCCCACTAAGTGAGAGGAATTGCACAGGAATATTTTGAGTTTTGCAATTGGCAATTATCTGGTCAATGCTGTGGCTTTCCCCAGAAATTACAATTTGTTGGGGATGGTTAATAGCTGCAATTGAAACTGTATCAGTGTAATTTTCGAGCAGAGAAAGTACAGTGGCTTGATCTGCAAAAACTACAGCCATTTTTCCTGTGGGCGCAGTTTGCATTAATTGCCCACGTTTTACAACTAATTGTAGACCTGCTTCTAAGCTAAATACTCCAGCAACACAAGCTGCTACATATTCACCAACGCTATGACCAATAAGTAAGTTGGGTTCGATTCCCCAAGATTTCCACAGCATTGTCAGAGAATATTCTAGAGCAAATATAGCTGGTTGAGCGTATGCAGTTTGATTGAGTAAATCTGTTTGATTACCAAATAATATATTTTGTAATGAATACTCTAAATGATTGGCTAAAATGTCGGCACATTGATCAATATATTTGCGAAATGTAGGTTGGGTTTGATAGAGTTGCTCACCCATCCCTGCATAGCAAGCTCCTTGACCAGTGAAGAGAAAAGCAATTTTGGGCTGTTTTTCGCCTGAGAAGCGTTGAGAAAAAGTCAGATGATCAATGGTTTTTTCGTTAGCAAAAGCTGATAATTTTTGTTGCAATTCTGGTAATGTGTCTGCAACAATGGCCAATCGTTCAGGTAAAGGTGATCTACCTATAGCTGCACTATGACAGATATCTCCGATTTCTGGATCAGATTCTAGGCGAGTGTGAAAACGTTGCGCTAGCTCTTTGAGGGCGGTTTCGTTATGAGCCGAAATCGTCAACAGATGGCTAGGACGTTGCAGTTTAATTTCTGTTGTTTTTGCAGCAGGTGCTTGTTCAACAATTACATGAGCATTGGTTCCAGAAAAACCGAAGGAACTAACTCCAGCTATGCGGATTTCGCCATGATTAGACCAGGGTATGATTTGACTGGGAATTTTGATGGGATATCCTTGCCAATTAATCAGGGGATTTGGCTTTTGGAAGTGGAGATGAGGCGGGATTTCGCCATGCTGGAGGGATAGAATTGTCTTGATCATTCCCGCTATACCTGCGGCGGCTTCAAGATGTCCGATATTAGTTTTAACTGAACCGACGTAAAGAGGTTGCGATCGCTTTCCATAAACAGCTGCGATCGCATTCATTTCTATGGGATCTCCTAAAGATGTTCCGGTTCCATGTGCTTCTATATACCCCACTTCTTGGGGAGATACTCTGGCATCAGTTAAGGCTTGACGGAGTAGATCTTGTTGTGCTGGGCCACTGGGAACTGTTAAACCGGCGGCTGCACCGTTATGATTGACCGCCGAGCCGCGTAAGACAGCGAGGATGCGATCGCCCTTTTTCTGAGCCGCAGACAAGCGTTGCAGCACTAAAACCCCACAGCCTTCGCCCCGCACATAACCATTTGCAGCCGCATCAAAGGTCTTGCAGCGACCATCTGGAGACATCATCCCCGACTGGGAAAGGTTAATTGTAATTGCGGGATTTAAGATGAGATTTACCCCAGCGACCAAAGCTAGTTCGCACTCATGATTCCTTAAACTGCGAATAGCTTGGTGAATAGCAACCAGTGAAGAAGCACAAGCCGCATCAATAGACATAGCAGGGCCGCGGAGGTTGAGAAAATAAGATAACCTACCGGCGGCGGCACTCAGGGAATTTCCTGTCCCAAAAAACGAATCTATTTGCTCATAATTGCTTTTGTAGACCGTCATGGCGTGGTCAACACTAGTAATACCAACAAACACACCCACGCGATCGCCTGCTAAATTAGTAGGTGGTATATTGGCATTTTCTAAAGCTTCCCATGTAACCTCCAGCAATAACCTTTGTTGGGGGTCCATTGAGGTGGCTTCGCGGGCAGATATAGAAAAGAAACGGGCATCAAATTCTGTAATATCCTCTTGCAGAAATCCCCCATAACGAGAATTCATTTTGCCAGGGGTTGGCTCTGGAGCATAATATTTTGAAATATCCCAACGGTTGGCAGGAACTTCTACAATTGCATCACCACCAGCTTGACAGTAATTCCAATAGATTTCCGGAGAACTTATTCCTCCAGGAAAACGACATCCCATCCCAATAACAGCAATTGGCGCACTTTGTCTAGTTTCTAATTCGGTAATGCGAGCCTGCATTGCCTCCATTTTGCTTAAAGTTGCGGCTATTAGTTTTTTATTATCTATATTTTGAGCCATTGTTCTCTCCGCAATTTTATTATTTTCAGGAAATATCTAATCTGGTTTTTCTCCTGAAAATAAAATATAATCATCAAACGCCATAAACCAACCCCGATCTCGTGACCAAGCCTCAAGTCCGGGATTATCTTTTTGGAGATTAATTACTAGATCGTGCTTACTAATTCCTTGACCTACCTGAGCAAAGTAATGCACAACAGCAGGCCAAACATATTCGCCAATTGGTATAGCTTGAATATTTACAAATCCCTGCTTTTTGAGTTTTTCCACATATGTATTTCGGTCATATTGGTTGACGAAAGGAATACACATTTTCTTGCTATTGACGCGCAACCAAAAGTTAATATCTCGTCCGACTCTAGGCAAACAATCTGCTAATGCTAGTTTCCCACCAGGACGCAAAACTCGAAATGCTTCCGCAAAAAAATCTTCACGGGTATTGAAATGAAAAGCACATTCTAAAGCTGTAACTTTATCAAAAGAATTCTCTGCAAAAGGTATTTTTGTTGCCGAACCTACCTGAAGATTTATTCGTTCCTCTAGTCCCGCCCTAGCTACTCGTTCTTGAGCAATTTTTACTTGTAGCTCTGTAGTATTTATACCAGTAATTGCGCCCAAATTGTTTTCACGCATCCAGAGGATATCTTGTTCAGCAAAACCGAAGCCAACATCCAAAACTTGTTCTCCAGGGCTAAGTTCAGCAACTTCTCCTAACTTACGGGCTAAAGCTGCACAAGCTCCATTGTAAGTAGTTTCTTCTTGCCAATAGCCAAAGTTGAGCCATTGGGGAATATTGGGGTTGTTAAGATCCTTATCTCGTTTAGCTATACCTGTGTAAAGTTCAGATACCTGGAATGTGTCTCGTAAAAACGAGATTTCTTGAACTGGATTCTGGATAAATTCTTTGATGATTATCCAGCGATTTCGCCATTCATACTTGAAGGGAATTTTGCCAACATTTTCCAAAGCTATACTCTCCTATTTGTCAACTAAAACTTTTTGATTTGCTGAAATTTTACTACCTTATGAACTATTGCCTCAATATTCACTCACCATATTGATCAAACTCCGTTAGTTTTTGATTAAGTAGTATTGCTAGTTCATCTTCATTGAGACTGTCATAGGGATTTCCAGGATCTACTAGTGAATTGGTTTTCACCTCAAAATCGATATTAGGTGCTAATATTTCTACCTGCAAGTAAGTGATTAGTTCTGTAAGATTAGGATAGTCAAAAATTACAGACGATGGTAAATTGCAACCTAACTCTCTTTCCAGACTATTTTTAAATTCTAGCACCATTAGAGAGTTTAAACCTAAGTCTAAAAAGGAAGTTTTTTGCGGGATAATACTATTGGGCGCTAATCCAGTAAGTTCCCGTAAAACATGCTCAATCTCTTTGGTTAAAACTGCGGTGCGCTCATCTATATATACAGAGTTTAATTTTTCTAAAATTTTAGCAGAAATCTTTTCCTGTTGTTCTTTTGGTTGGATTACTTCGGCAAAAAACATCTGATTCAGATTAAAAGCGGCTTGAAAATTAGCCCAATCAATATCAATAATTACCGATTGGGAAACATTAGCCAAAATCAATTGACTCAGATATTTAAAACCAGTCTGGGCTGACATACTTTCAATACCCCAACCAGCCAAACGTTTTTTGTCAATTTCATTTTCTGTATCCCATGCACCCCAATTGATACTGATACCAGGTAATCCTAAACTTTGTCGTTGCTGCATCAAAGCATCCATAAAAGTATTAGCAGCAGCGTAATTACTTTGACCAGGTGAACCAAGAACCACAGCAGCCGAAGAAAAGGTAACGAAAAAGTCTAAAGATAAATCACGAGTATAGCGGTCTAATAATAAAGTACCTTCTACTTTAGGACGCATCACGTTTTGATATCTTTGCCAATTTTGATTGCTTAACAACCCATCATCTAAAACACCAGCCGCGTGAATTACTCCCCGCAAGGGAGGTAAATCTTGACCAAAACGAGCGAAAATTTCTTCTATATCTGTTGGTGAAGCAATATCAGCACAGATAACTGTAATTTGTGTCCCATTTTTTGCCAATGAGGTGATGGCTTCTGGTGGAGATTTCAGATTTCGGCTACATAAAACTAAATGACTAGCTCCCATTTCTGATAACCATTGCGCCAGCAACAAGCCCAGTTTACCCAAACCGCCAGTAATTAAATAAGCTCCTTCTTGGCTTACTAATTGTTGCTTTTGGGCTGGGGGAATTGTTGCAGAGACTAACCTGGCTCCATAGCGGTTTCCTTGGCGTAAAGCTAGGCGTAACTCGTTGCTGGGGGTATGAAGTTCTTTAAACAAAAATTCCCCTTCATCAGGTTCTGCCGTTGGTGATAAATCCAAACACACACACCGCATTTGGGGATATTCGTTATTAATGACTGCACCTAATCCCCATAACAAAGATTGTTGAGGTTGTAAGGAATTCTCCGCCAGAATTTTATTTGCACCGCGAGTTACTAACCATAAATCAGGTAATTTTTGCCAGTGGGTGGTGACGGTTTGGATTAAGTGCAGCGCACTATGAAAACTCTTGTAGACTGGATCTGCATATTCTGTTTCCCCAGTGAAAATTACCCCTGTGGGAAATTCTCCTGCTGGGTATGCTTCTTGATATAAGCGATGAAAATCAGACTTTTGCTCAAAATTGATCACAAAATCATCTTGAGAACGGCATTTATAACCATCACCAAGTTCGACAGTAATGACTCGTTCTCCTGCTTGTTGTAATAAGTTGATCACCTGATGCAACCCTGCGCCAGGATGCACAAATACTAACCAAGATTTTTCCGATTTGACTGTAATTTTGGCAATTGAATTTAGCTGTTTCCATTGCGATTGGTAAAAGCAATTTTTAGCCTTTTCTGTCCATAAACTCTGTAAAATTGCGGGATTAGTCCGCCGTGCTGTTAAGTCTGTAAACCGAGCGCAAAGCTGATGTTGTTGATCATAAATTTCTAAGTCTACGCCTATGGCATCATGAGTATTAGATTTAATCTGAATGTGCGTTTTAGCTTGAGAACCAGGATTACTAAATAATTCTAAGGAGGAGAAACCGTAAGGTAAATGTAATTCCTGACCGTGAATTTGGGGGAACGCCGCGCCAATACTTTGCAAGCAAGCATCTAAAAGCACGGGATGCAGACAATATCGCTGGTCTGTCAAACTGCTATCAATACTAATTTCCGCCTGAGAACCATTTTCTAAATGGCGTAGTTTTTGAATAGCTTGAAAACGCTGACCATAGCTAATTCCCATCTGGTCATAAAGTTGATAAAATTTAGAGATAGCAACAGATTCTCCGGCTATATCAGACCAATTATGCACAGATGCAGGTGCTGGCTGATGGTTGGGTTTAATCTCACCGTTTACATGGAGAATCCAATTATTTGCGGCTGAAGTCTGACTAAATATCTCAAAACTGTAGTGAGATTTTTGGGGTTTAAAAATGATTTGTACAGTAGTTGGAGATTGAGATAATACTAATCCTTGATGAATGGAGACATTTTGAATAATTGCCCCATTCCCAGTCAATATTTTCTGACTGGCGGCTAGAATTGCTTCTATGAAACCCGTAGCCGGAAATAAAGTTTTGCCAAATACTTTGTGTTCTTGAAGATAATCGGGACTATCAGCACTTATTTCTCCCTCAAAAATAATTTCTCCTGTAGCTAATTTTTTGAAATCACTAATAAAAGGATGCAATTTAGTTTTGATTTCGGCTACAGGAAATTGGGAATTTGATAACCAGTAGCGTTCTCGTTGAAATGGATAAGTAGGTAAAGAAATTCTCTGTCCTGGCTGAAATACCTCCGTCCATTCTATAGAATGACCATTGACGAAGAGTGTGGACAAGGTGCGGTACATCTGGGCTTGTTCATCTTTTCCTGGTATAATGCTGGGCAACCATAAGATTTCTGGATTTTGAGTGGTTAGTCGCGCCATACCCAGTAACACTGGCTTGGGGCCTAATTCCACAAAGCAACGATAACCACTGTCAATTAAATATTGCAATCCTGTGCCAAAATGTACAGTATGGCGAATGTGACTTAGCCAATAATTGGGAGTGGCGATTTCTTGATTAATTGGTTTACCTGTGACATTGCTAATAATAGTTAAGTTTGGTTCATGGAAACAAACTGTCTGTAAAACTTTGGCAAAATCATCAAGCATTGGCTCCATTAAAGGAGAATGAAAAGCATGAGATACTGTCAAACGTCTAGTTTTATAATCTTTTTCTATAAAGGTTTTCTCTAGTTGCTCGACAATTTCATCAGAGCCAGAAATGACAGTAATTGCACCATTGGCTGCGGCAATATTTACTTGAGTGTCATTGGGCTGAATATAAGCGGCGACAGTGGCATAATCAGCATAAATTGCTGTCATCGCGCCATTGTGCGGGAGTTCTGCCATTAAGCGACCGCGTTGAATAACTAGTTGTAAAGCATCTTCTAAAGAAAAGACACCAGCTAAACAAGCGGCGACATATTCACCAATGCTATGTCCTAAAAGTGCTGAGGGTTGTATTCCCCAAGATTGCCATAATTTAGCTAGGGCGTATTCCAGTGAAAATAGGGCTGGCTGTGTGATTTGCGTTTGTGCCAGTAATTCGCTATTTGGCAATTGCCAGATTAAATCTAATAGTGATGTTCCTAAAATTGGTTGGAGGATTTGGTCACAAATATCTAGAGTATTTCTAAAGACTGGTTCTTGGTTGTAAAGCGTTTCTCCCATGCCGGTATATTGAGAACCTTGTCCAGTGAAGAGAAAGGCGATCTTGGGCTGAGTTTCTGAGCTAATTTGTGTAATTAAATTGTCTGAATCTTCACCTGTTTGGAAGTCAGCCAGGGCTTTTTGGGCTGTGGAAATGGAGTCGGCGAGAATACATAATCGATGGGGGAAAATAGCCCTACCTGTGCTGATAGTAAAACAAGCATCTGCTAAATTAACAGAGTCATTCAAGGCGGACTGATAATTTTTAGCTAACTGTTGCAGAGATGTTACGGAACGAGCGGAAAGGGGTAGTAAGTAAAATTTTGGCTCTGATGGTTGGGGAGAATTTCGGGCAACTTCTCCGACAATAATATGGGCATTAGTACCACTAAATCCAAAAGAACTCACGCCGGCAATGCGTTCTCGCTGGCTAGGATACCAATTTTTTCCATGTACTGGGACTTCAAAAATATCGGTACTCCAATCAAAACGGGGGTTTGGTTGCTGAAAGTGGAGATGGGGAGGAATTTGATGCTTTTGCAAGGCTAAAACAGTTTTGATTAACCCAGCTATTCCGGCTGCTCCTTCTAAATGTCCTAAATTGGTTTTGACGGAACCAATTATTAAAGGTCGATTTTGGGGACGGTTTCCAAACACTGCGGCCATGCTTTCTAATTCAATGGGATCTCCCAGGGCTGTACCTGTACCATGAGCTTCGATAAAATCTATTTGCTCTGGTTTGAGTTTGGCTGCGTTGAGTGCTTGATGTAATAATTTTTCTTGAGCATCGCCATTGGGTACAGTCAGCCCACTACTTGGCCCATCGTGATTGACGGCTGTACTATGAACTTTCGCTAAAATGCGATCGCCATTTTTAATTGCTTGACTCAACCGCTTGAGAACTATCATCCCACAACCTTCGCCCCGCACCATGCCATTGGCACTGGCATCAAAAGTTTTGCAACGTCCATCAGGTGCAAGCATATGGGCGCGACTTTCAATTAAGGAAATTACCGGGGTTAAAATGATGTTGACACCACCTGCTAAAGCAATATCACACTCATGATTACGCAAAGCATTGCTAGCTAGATGTACTGCGACTAAAGAAGAAGAACAAGCTGTATCCACTGTCATGGAAGGCCCTTGTAAGCCTAGTACATAAGAAATTCGACCGGCGGCGACACTGACAGAAGTTCCAGAACCGGTATAGGCATTGATTGCTTCTGGAGCATAACTCAACTGTGCATAGTCTTGAGTCATCGCCCCCACAAAAACACCTGTTTGAGTGTTGCGTAACTGCTGGGGGTTTTGACCGGCAGATTCTAAGGCTTGCCAAGTAGTTTCTAGTAGCAAGCGCTGCTGAGGATCGATGGCCACAGCTTCACGGGGGAGAATGCCAAAAAATTCGGCATCAAACTCATCTATTTGCTCTAAAAATGCTCCGTAAGGAGAATATATTTTTCCTGGTGTATCGGGATCTGGATGATACCACGCTTGCATATCCCAGCGATCGCCTGGAATTTCTCTCACGGCATCTTTT
Source organism: Nodularia spumigena CCY9414 (assembly GCF_000340565.2). NCBI lineage: Bacteria > Bacillati > Cyanobacteriota > Cyanophyceae > Nostocales > Nodulariaceae > Nodularia > Nodularia spumigena. The sequence goes on along the minus strand of NZ_CP007203.1, from coordinate 4,274,956 downwards.
CCCTGTGCTAAAAGTTGCCAGAATGATTCCAGATCATTTGCACCCCCTGGAAATCTGCAAGCCATCCCCACAATCACAATGGGATCTTCTTCTAGCTGTGGTGTTTCTAAAGAATATTTTTCCAGTTGTATTTGAGGGACTTCTTGTATGATCTTTTGGACAGGAATTTGCACCTCAGAGATATTTAAAACTTCCCGCAGGAGATAATCTGCTAAAGTTTCCACATTGGGAAACCGAAAAGTAATTGTTGTGGGTAGAGAGCAGTTAAAATCTGTTTGCAAAAGATTGCGAAGTTCTGTGGATGTGAGTGAGTCCATCCCCATGTCAAAAAAGCCTTGTTGGGGAGAAACTACTTCATTAATTGATAGTCCTAATACAGTGGAAACGCTTAAACTAATGTGGCTGATCAGCAAATCTCGACGCTGTTTTACAGGTACTGTTTGCCATTGTTCTAAAATATTTGCTGCGGTTGGAGATTTAGTTTTTACTTGAGGTAAGAAGTTTTGATAAAAGCTTTGGTTAATGTAGGGGAAACGCTGCCAATCAATGGCAATTACACCAGCCCGGACAATCTTGTTCACCAAGATTTTTTCTAAAGTATGGAGTGCTAAATTAGGTGCGATCGCATCATAACCTTTTGCGGCTAATCTTTCTAAAACATTGCGATCAACTGCTGCACCAACTTCGCTCCACGGTCCCCAATTTATCACTGTTGCAGGCAAATTCTGTCCATGACGATAATAGACAAAAGCATCCTCAAAGGCATTCGCAGCCGCAGCATTGGCTTGTCCAGCCGAGCCAATAAGCGACACAGCCGAGGTATAACAAACAAAGAAATCTAAAGGATCTTTGAGCGTTAATTGATGAAGTAGCCAAGTTCCTTTTACCTTGGGTGCTAGAACATGGTTAAAACGTTCTGGTGTCAGTCGCAGTAATGTTGTATCGTCTAAAGTGCCGGCGATGTGGAAAATTCCCCGCACCGGATACTGCAATCGGCACTCTTCGAGTATGGTGTGCAGTTGCTCTGCATCTGTGACATCAACATCTTTGATTTGGATGTCTGCGTTCAGTGATTGCAGACTTGCCAGAATTTCGGGAGTGAGCGCTGTTACACCACTACGACTGCATAAGACTAAATGACGAGCGCCACGTTCTATCATCCATCGGGTGGTGGCTAAACCTAATCCGCCTGTACCACCAGAAATTAGATAAAAACCATCTTCACGGAAATTAATGTTTCCATCTTCTAGTTTTTGCTCGACTAAACGCGGAGAAAAGCGTTGCTCTCCTCGCAATGCTACACGGTTTTCTTGTGTATCGCTGTAGATTTCTCGGAATAATTCTTCTCCTAAATCTTGTTGATCAGGATCTAAATCTATGGCTCTAAAATTTAATTCTGGGTGTTCTATTACTAGGCTTAAAGCGATTCCTAATAATGAAGATTGGGCTGGAGAAGTCAGCGTTGTTACTTCTTTGGCTGGTACAGATCCTTGGGTGACGAGAATCAGGGCAGGGGGATTTTCTAACTGTAATAATGCCTGAAGTAGAAAGAGGAAACGTCTACAATGAGTCTCTACTGCTTGATAAATTTCACTTTCTATTGATTCTAATGCCCAAAAGTAGACAATTTCACGAGTTTCTGGGGTGATGAGTTTTTGTAATATTAATCGGTAGTCTTCGGCGTTATCAGGATCAATTTCTTGAGGTAAGATGAGAGAACAAGCAACACCTCGTTGTTGGAATGGGGTGATTAAATTTTGGGCTATTCCTTTGGTATCGGCAAAGATTATTTCACGCACAGGCGCAGAGGCGCACAGAGGTGAAAGGTGGCTTTTGGCAATAATTACACTTTGTTTTAATAGGTTGCGTGTGTCTGGGTGGGTTGGTTCAATAATATTAGTTTGGGCAAATCCATGAGCAGTAAGTAAGTTTTGCCAATGTTTTGTATTTAGTAAAGGATAGCCATTGCGGTGGGGATCGTTAGTGCATAGCCACCAGCCTTCTGTTAAGCCAAAGGTTAAATCTATCCAACGACGTGCGCCTGTGCTTTCTAATAGTATGAGTAAGCCGTTAGGTGCAATTAGGGAATGTACGTGCTGGAGGGTTTTGTCAATCTCTGCTGTGGCATGAAGGACGTTGGCGGCGATAATAATATCAAAACTTCCTGAGAGAAAACCTTGAGTTAAGGGATTTTGTTCTATATCTAAGGTTTGATATTTGATGAACGGATAATCGCAGAATTTTTCTTTGGCTCTGGTTAAAAATATAGAGGAAATATCGGTAAATACATATTCAATGTGACTATTATTTAAATGGGGTAAAATCGCTGTGGTGGCTGATGCGGTTCCGCCGCCAATTTCTAAAATTCTTAGCCGGCGATTTGTTGGTAAATTTGCTAATGCACATTTAAGCGTTTCGGCAATTAGTTCATTCATCAATTTAGCACCAGCCGCATCAGAATATACAGATGCGATCGCATTTAAATCGCCTTGGGGAAATAGTAGTTCTAATGGCTCAATTTGGCGACGCATCACCGCAGCTAAAGCTGAACCACAACGTTCTATGAGGTTAATTTCTGCTAGGTAATCGGGAAATTCGTGACAAAGGTGGGGAATTTGTAATTGAGATGCAGATGTACTAGGTTGTTTTGCTAATAACCAGCCATCTTTTTGCTGAGTTAAAATTCCTTCTTCGGCTAGGATGGCTAAACACCGCGATAATAAGGGACGATAAAAATCAACTACTCCACCTTGAGCAGCAATTTCTGCTTCTGGATAAGTTTGACCTAATTTCGGTTGCCAGTTCAGCTTTTCTAAAACTTCCCAAATATAATTTATGCTTAAAGTTTCCATCTCCCCCAGCAAGCGTTCATATTGGCGCAATTTATCCGCCAATTGCTGTTCTAATTCCTGGGGTTGGACTTGAGTTTTAATTACATCAGGGGTAAGTAAAGAATCTCTACCATCGGGTAATAAGGGTGCTAGGGGAATCCACTCTTCTAAGTAGGATGGAGCTTGGTTTTGAGCGCGGATAATTTCTTGGCGTTGAACTGATTTTAGCTCAAATCCGGTAATTGCTACTAGTAGCTCACCTTGTTCTGAATAAATATCAATGTCAGAGACAATTAAATTATGAGCATTTTTAGTTAGTCTGACGGCACTGATGACAATTGCATCGGGAGAGCGGAAAAATTGGAAGTTAGCAATGCTGATTGGGACATAAGTTACAGATGACTCTTGCTGAAATAAAATAGCTGCGATCGCCTGAAAACAAGCATCCAGCATTGTAGGATGAAATTGGTATTTTCTGGCTTCTAAACTCAGAGGTTCAGTTAACTTAATTTGAGCAAATGCACAATTATTACCACGCTGAATTTTCTGGATTAGCTGGAAACTCTTACCGTAATTGACTCCAGATTTTTGGTATGTGTGATAAAATGAATTAATATCTAGATTTTCTGGACATTCCGCTTGTATTTCCGTTAAATTTTGTTTAATTGCATCAATTGCTTTTAACTTTTCCAGTTTTCCTGTAACGAGGATATCCCAACTTTTATCAACTTGATTATAGATAGAAAAACTGTCTTGATTACCGAGGTTTTGCTCAATAATCAATTGCAGAACATTTTCCGTATTTCCCAGCAATAAAGCTTTGGTAAATTCAATATTTGCTAAACTAACCGCCTTACCTTCTGCCGCAGCTAAAGCCATTTCAATAAATGCCGCGCCGGGAAATATCGCTTGCTCAAAAACTTGATGTTCAGCCAAAAATGCTGGATTATTCTGACTAATACTAGCTCGATATTGAATAGAAGATAGCGGTGAGGGTAGACGCTCGCCTAATAAAGGATGTCCATAGTGATGAGATTTACTGACTGAATTCTGTTGCTCATTAACAGCAGTAACCCAATAGTGTTTGCGGATAAAAGGAGAATTTGGTAAACTAATTTTCTGCCCTGGTCGATAACGATGAAATTCTTTCCAATTAATATTTGCGCCCCGGACATATAGTTGTGCTAAGACAGTTTGCAGTTGCTGATAATTGCTAACATCCTTCGCTAAACTAGACAACCAGAGAATTTCGCTGGCTGGCAAATTTTCACGACTATGATTAACAATTTCTAGAAATATTTCATAGCCCATCTGATGCAGAGTAGCAATTCCCTTGTCAACATGATTTGATGGACGCAGTTCTTGCACCCAATAAGCAGCAGTTTTAATATAACTACTAACAACTTCACCATTAACATGAGAAATTAAAGTCAGTTGGGGAGTATGATAATCAACTGATGCAGCTACTTTTTCAAAAGCCAAAAATCCGTCTTCCCCAAATTTTTGGTTAAACAAAAGCGCCCGACTAGCAACCAACTTAACAGCATCTTCAACAGAAAAAACGCCAGCTTGTTGAGCAGCAACATACTCACCCAAACCAGAACCTAAAATTGCCGAAGGGCGAATTCCCCAACACTTCCAGAGTTCAAAAATAGCATATTGCAGAGCAAATAAAACAGGTTGCACATACAAAGGATCATCTATATCTTGATTGCGCTCAAGTAACTCTTTTATGGAAAAATTTAAATAACTTTGAAATAAGCGATCGCATCGCCCAAACGCCTCACGAAATACAGACTCATGAGCAAAAAGCTCTTCCCCCACACCAGACAAAATCACTCCCTGATCATTGCAAACAAAAGCAACCTTAATATTCCCTTGCGCCTCACCATAAATAACCCCACTTCCTACCTTTGCGCCTTTGCGCCTTTGCGTGAAACCTGCATAATCCCGAAGCTGCGCTCGAAAATCGCTAATACTAGAAACCAACAAAGCTAATCGCTGCTGATAATGAAAACGACCTGTATTCAGACTTAACGCAACATCACTTAAATTTAAATCAACATCATCAACAAAACGACCCGCCAACAGACGCAAACGTTCCTCATCTTTAGCAGAGAGAGTAATCAGTATAGGCCAAGTTGTTGGCATCGGCGATTGTACTTGAGGAGGTTCGCTCAAAATCACATGAGCATTAGTTCCCGATGCGCCAAAAGAACTGACTCCAGCTGCTCTCATCTTCTGATTGCTAACAGTCCAGGGACGAGTTTGTGTCACCACAGCCAGGGGTAAACTGTCCCAATTAATATGAGGATTTGGCTTGTGGAAATTCAGATGAGCCGGAATTTGCTGATGATATATAGATAATACAGTTTTAATTAAACCCGAAATTCCCGCCGCCGCCGCCAAATGACCGAGATTTGTTTTTATCGAACCGACTAACAAAGGTTGGGATTTAGAGCGGTTGACACATAAAGCATCAGCGATGGCTTTAATTTCAATGGGATCTCCCAAAGCCGTACCAGTACCGTGAGCCTCGATATAATCAATGACATCGGCACTCAAACGCGCGTCATTGAGAGCTTCACGAATTAAATCTGTCTGCACAGGGCCATTGGGAACTGTAAAACCGCCACTTGCACCGTCATTATTTACAGATGTTCCCCGAATTAACGCCCAAATGCGATCTCCATCTTCTAAAGCTTCACTCAACCTTTTTAAAACAACAACTCCACAACCCTCGCCAATTCCAAACCCATCAGCGCTTGCGTCAAAAGTTTTGCATCTACCATCAGCAGCTAACATCTGATTTCTGCACAACGCGATTGGTACTTCCGGTGTCAGAATCAGGTTTACACCTCCCACCAAAGCCTGTCTGCATTCCTGCGAGCGCAAAGAACGACAAGCCAAATGAACCGCCACCAGTGAAGAAGAACAAGCCGTATCCACAGCCAAACTAGGGCCATTCAGATTCAAAAGATAAGAGATGCGACCAGCAGCAGCATTGATATGATTTCCAGAGATATGATAAGCCCCAACGGTGCTGTAGTCTTTCCCAGGAGCTATCAGACGAGCATAATCATTATTTGTAATCCCAATAAAAACCCCAGTTTTGCCAAGTCTAGAAGTAGGTGCTGCCATAGCAGCATCTTCCAAAGCCTCATAGGCAACCTCTAACAGTAAACGCTGCTGAGGATCAATATGTAAAGCTTCTCGCGGTGCAATTCCGAAAAATTGCGCGTCAAACATTGAGACATGATCGAGAAAACCGCCTTGAGACACATAGATTCTACCAGCTTTACTGCGATCTGGATCATAAAAATCCCCAACATTCCAGCGATCGCGCGGTATATCCCGCAAGGTATTAGCACCAGCTTTCAAAAAAGACCAAAATGCCTGGGGCGTAGAAATATCATTACCAAAACGACAACCCAAACCCACAACTGCAATCGGTTCACTTTCTTTAGCTTCAACAGCCTTTAATCTCTCCCTCGCCTCATTCAGCGCCTTAAACACCCTAGCTTGAACAGACTGATCATTATTCTCCATCTTCTCTCCTTCTCTGCCCCTGATACCTGAGCTAAAAATATCAATAATTACCCAGAAAAGCCTCCAAATCCGCCAGTTCCTGCAAAATCAAATCCTCATTAACCTCCTGCTGAATTGGAGCAGCCTCTACAACTGCATTAACCCCCCAACCAAAAACCTGTTCTACTAGATAATCAACCAATCTGGTAATATTAGGAAAATCAAAGATCAAAGAAGCAGGTAAAGAAACTTCCAAACCTTTTTCTAACCGATTTTTCAACTCAATAGAAAGTAAAGAATCAATCCCCATTGCTAAAAATCCTTGATCCGGGTCAGGCATCTGCTTAATTCCTAAAATAGTAGCAACTTGTTTGCCAATATATGCAAACAAATGTTCCCGCCGTTCTCCTGGCGGCTGCTCTTCTATAAAACGCCGTGATGAGCTTGATGCTTTCTCAGATTTAACTGGGATTGGCAGTTCTCCCAATTGCTCTAAAAGAGGTTTATTTCCGTGAAATTGATAGATATTTTTGAACCTTACCCAATCTACATCAGCCAATAAAACTTGGGTTTTGCCAGATGCCATAATAGCATTCATGGCTCGAAAAGCTGGTTCTAAAGCAATTTCTTTCATGCCAATTTGTTTGAGCCAATCTTCATATTCTGGAGATACTATGCCATTTCCAGCCAATAAAGCCCAATTTAAACTAGTAGCTGGTAATCCTTGCCGACTACGTAAATGAGCCAAAGCATCCATGAAATGACTAGCAGCATCATATAAACCTTGTTCCTTAGCTCCCCAAATTGCCCCGGCGGAAGAGAAAAATACCAAGTAGTCCAATTCCGTCTTTAAAGATAACTGGTGTAAATTCCAGGAACCCCGAACTTTGGCTTGAAAAACATCTTCAATATCATCGAATGTACATTCGCTCAATCGTGCTTTCCTTCCTGACACTCCCGCCAGATGGAAAATACCCCGTAGGGGAGAGGATGTTTTTTGGATATTTTCAAAGATGTCAGACATCTGCTGAAAATCTCCTACATCTGCTTGACAAATTTCCACATATGCGCCATGAGCTTCTAAAGTGATCAGAGTTTGAATAATTGCTGAAAATTCTACTTGTGATCCCCACTCAGTTCGGGGCGGAAATTGACGACGTGTAGTCAAAATCAGGTTTTTTGCTCCTAAATCAACCAGATGGCGAGCAAGTTCCAACCCTAGATGACCAATACCTCCTGTAATCAAATAGGTGGCCTGGGCTTGGATAGTTACTGGTTTTGGAGGTAAAGATTCCTGTGGAACCAGACGCGCAACATAGGCTTGCTCGTTGCGGAAGAGAAGATGATCCTCTCTGGCAGAGTTTGTTAAGGCTGGAAGTAAAGCCGCAAGATTTTGAGCCATATCGGCGTTGGGGTCAAGGTCAATCATTCCCCCCCATAATTCTGGTTCTTCCAGCGCTATCACGCGTCCCAATGCCCAAAGGGGAGACTGAGTGAGAAAAGATGGCTTTTCTAGTCCAAATGGCTGTCCGCCTGCGGTGACGAGGAATAATTTGGGAGGATTTGGGATTTTTTGAATGGCTTGGAGAAGATTGAGCAAATAACTACAGCGATCGCATAAAATTGACTCAGGTTGATGGTGGCGGTCGCTAACTAGATAAATTATCCCACGAGGAGATGGAGAATTAGCCAGCCATGTTTCTAGTTCAGAGCTATTTTCTGGAGAAGCGATCGCACAAGAGCTATGATCTTTAATCAGGTGCGCTTGTATTGCTAAGGGCAGATTTTGCTGATTATCTGTAACAATTAACCAGTCTCCCGAAAGATCATTCTCTGTATTTTGAGCAACAATGATACTTTGCTGAAATAAAGGACTACCAATTTCTGCGTCAGGAGAAACAAATTCAGCTTGAGCAAAGCCAGATTCTAAAAGGATAGATTTCCAAGTAGATGCTGTAATTATCGGATGGTCTGGTCGTAAGTTGGCTTCGCTAAACCGCCACCACCCTTGAGCCACACCAAATATCAAATCAATCCACCGCGACTGATGAGTTAGTTCTAGGAGTAATAAATGTCCTCCAGGACGCAGTAAACCTCGAATGTGGGGTAAAGTTTCTCCTTGTAAATCCCGCGTAGAATGTAATACATTTGCCGCAATAATCAAATCATAAGAACTGGGTAAAAAACTTTGCAGTTCCGGGTCTTTTTCTATATCCAGAACCTTGTAATCTATGCAATAAAACTGAGCAAAAGTATCTTTAGCAGTTTCCAAGAAGAATGGGGAAATATCGCTAAACGTGTAGGAAATTTGGTGAGAGGCACAAGCTTTCAGGACTTGATGGGTAGTTCCTCCAGTTCCCGCACCAATTTCTAAAATGCGGATTGGTTCTAATGGAGCATAATTTGATAATAAAAGCTCAACTGTTTGAGAAATCCCCAGATTCAGAACTTTTGCCCAAGATGTTTCTTTATAAAACTGCGCGGCTCCAATTTGCCCATCTTGGGGAAATAAAATTGATAAAGGAGCAATTTTGCCTGTGAGTATGTCGGCTAAATTAGCAGCGACGCGCCTAAATAGTGTCAGTTCTACAAGCGCATTTGGGTACTGAGAAATCAAATCATCTACTGTTAAATCAGGGTGAGCTTGTGGCGATTCACTGATAATTTTCCAGTCATTCCCATGCTTTTCTATAATCCCTGTTTCTCCCAATATCTTCAAGCAATGATTCCATAGCAATTTATGCTCCTCTTTAATTCCAGCCTGAATAAAACTGTTTTCAGGAGAGAGAATAGTATTTATTTGCCATAATCCCAAATCTTTTAAGGCTTTAACAATAAAGTCTACACTGAGTTTTTCCATCTCACTAAAAGCGAGAGCAACTCCGGTAATTTGTGCAGATTTTATTTGTTTTCCTAAATAAGAATCTAAATCAGTTTGCAGTTTTTCTAGATTCTGTAACTTTCTAGTTGATAAAGCATAAGGCAACCATTCAACCTGGTAAAGTAAGTTATTAAAAGTAAAATTATCTGTGTCTTGATGATGTAACTTAATTAATTGTTGAACAATTGTTGATAAAGTTTGTTTTTCCCCTTCCGAATAATTGCCAGTTTCTAGTAGAGCCTGCATCAAACTTTTGGGATCATTTTGAGACAGCATCTTCACAACAGCAGATTCCTCTGAAGCAGTTGGCAATTGAGTCTTTAAAGACATCCAATGTCGGCGTTGCTGAAAAGGATAGGTTGGTAAAGGACATCTTCTCGATTGATAATCTTGCTCAACACCAAACCAATCTATCTCTGCGCCACGAACATAAAGCTTGCCAAGACTTTGTAATAAAACCTCCCAATCAGAAATTCCTGAGCGGAGACTTGGTAAAATTAGCGGCTCAGATATCGATGTAGCGACAATTCCGAGTAGAACAGGTTGGGGGCCAATTTCGATAAAAGTATCACACCCTAAAGATTGCAGAGATAAAACTCCTTGGTGAAACTGCACAGTGTGCAACAAATGCTGAATCCAATACTCAGGAGTAACAATGCTGTCATCAGCAACTTCTCCCGTCAAGTTAGAGATGATGGGAATTTGGGGTTTAGCGAAGTCAATTTCCTGGAGAGTATTTTTAAATTCTTCGCATACAGGTGCTATTAATGGGGAGTGAAAAGCATGAGAAACCTTTAATTGTCGAACTTTAACTCCTGCGTTGGTAAAGTGTTGACAAATGTCTTGAATGATGGGTTTTTCGCCGGAAATTACTGTATGTTCTGCTGCATTTATCGCTGCGATGGCTACGCCCGCCGCAGGCATCGCTACTTTTATTCCTAGACTCTGGCATACTTGAAGAATAGAATTTTCACTCACAAAAATAGCAGCCATCCCTCCCTGTTCTGCTGGTAATTCACCAATCAGGTGGGCGCGTTTTGTAACGAGTTTTAAACCAGTCTCAATATCAAAAATTCCCGCAAAACAAGCCGCAGCATATTCACCCAAGCTATGTCCCAAAACCGCAGTAGGTTGAATTCCCCAAGAACGCCACAATTGAGCTAGTGCTACTTCGACAACAAATAAAGCTGGTTGTGTATGAGATGTATGGTTTAAAGCCGCATCAGAATTAGCAAATATGACTTGCAGTAAAGATTTCCCAGTTAGTTCTTGATATATGGTTTCACATTTGTCTAAAGTTTGCCGGAAAGTTGGCTGGCTTTGATAAAGTTGTGCCGCCATTCCCAGATATTGAGAACCTTGTCCTGTGAATAAAAAGGCAATTTTGGGAGGCTTCTTGGCATCAACTTGACCCTGAATTACTGACTCTACATCTTGTTGGACAAACTGACGCAATTTTGTCACAAAATCACTAATTTGATCACCAGTTACCGCCAAACGATGTGAAAATTGCACTCGGCTAGTATTGGCTGTAAATACTACATTTGAGATATCGCTTTCGGGATGATTTTCGAGAAATTCTCCATAGCTTTTGGCTAAATCTATTAAAGCCTGTTCTGTTCTGGCAGAAAGTTTGAGTAAATGGTGGGGGCGCTGAATTGCATTGGGCTGGGGAATAATAGCAGGAGCTTCTTCTAACACGACATGAACATTCACACCACCAATTCCTAAAGAGTTCACCCCGGCGCGTCGAGGCAATTCTTTGCCTTCTCGTTGTTTTGCAGTCCAAGGTATGGCTTCGGTATTGACATAAAAAGGAGTCTGGGAAAAATCAATTTGGGGGTTAGGAGTATTGAAATGTAAAGTTGGGGGAATAACTTGATGTTTGAGAGCCAGAGCCGTTTTAATCAAACCAACAATACCAGAAGCAATTTGTATATGGCCGATATTTGTCTTCACAGACCCCAAAGCACAGTCTCCCGGTTGAGCAGCGCTATATGCTTTAGCCAGCGCATCAACTTCTATGGGGTCTCCGAGTTTAGTACCTGTACCATGAGCTTCTACAAAGCCGATAGTATCAGCCTCAACTCCTGCAAAGGCTAAGGCTTCCATTGCTACTGAAGTCTGACCTTCTCCTCCAGGTGCTGCGAATCCCAATTTTGTGCCACCATCATTATTGAGGGCAGATCCTTTAATCACAGCATAGATATGATCGTTATCGACTAAAGCATCTTTTAGTCTCTTGAGCAGAACCACCCCGATGCCACTACCAAAAATAGTCCCACTTGCTTGGGCATCAAAAGCGCGACAATGCCCATCTGGAGAAATAATCGCACCTTCTTGATATAAATAACCAATTTTTTGAGGAGAGTGAACAGAAGCAGCACCAGCTAAAGCCATGTCACTTTCTCCACTCAACAGACTCTGACAGGCCAGATGCACAACTGCTAAACCGGTGGAACAGGCTGTTTGGACATTGACACTGGGGCCACGCAGATTTAGTTTATAGGAAATCCGCATCGTCAAATAGTCTTTGTCGTTAGCCACCATCGTTTGGAACCCTCCCATCGAATCTAATGTGAAGGGTTGCAGTTCGTCAGTGCTATCTAATTGACCGCGATGGGGATAACAGTTATTGATAAAATAAGTGTTCATGCTTGCCCCAGCAAACATCGCGATCGCACCCTGGTATGAGTTAGAATTGTAGCCAGCGTTTTCTAAACATTCCCAACTAGATTGCAGCAATAAACGTTGCTGAGGGTCGAGCAATTCGGCTTCCCGGTCTGTGTAGCCAAAAAATTCACTATCAAAATACTCAGCTTGATCGATAATCGGTCTAGCTTTGACGTAGTTAGGCTGATTGAACAGTTCAGGAGAAACACCCGATGCTAATAATTCTGCCTCAGAAAACAAGGATATTGTTTCGACTCCATTTTTGAGATTTTCCCAAAAAGTTTGCAGATTATTAGCTCCAGGAAATCGCCCAGCCATGCCAATAATGGCAATATCATGAGTTTCATGACTGCGACGCGAACGGTTTTCGGCACGCTGGCGACTTTTTTGTTCTGTAGCTTTTGTTGAATTTGATGGTTCAGTTAAGAAATTGGCTAATGTCGCCACCGTAGAATTTTTAAACATCTCAGCTAGAGGTAGCTGGCGCTCAAAAAGTTTTTCCAGCAGGTTTTGGACACGAATTAAATAGAGAGAATGCCCTCCCAATTCAAAGAAATTATCATGTAGACCTACTGAAGAAAGCTGCAATACTTCACACCAAACTGCTGCGATTTGGCGTTCATTTTCCGACTGTGGTAAGCTTTGGGTTTTATTCCTCTCTTTCACCAAATACTCATTAATTTCTTGGATACGAGTTGTAAATAATCCCTGCTCAAAGTCTTTTTTTAATTTAGCTTTTTGAACTTTACCAATCGATGTTTTCGGAACTAATGCCGCCTCTAAAGGAATCACGTAACTTGGCGCAATTCCTAGTTTTTGAGTTAAATGGCTGCGAATCTCTCTAACGAGTTTTACCCACTCCTCAACATTATTTGATTCTGGGCTAAAAGTTATAACTAATAAATCTACTTCTCTAGTTTGGTCGAAAACTGCAAAGGCAGCCGTATAAGAAATAGCTACACCATCTAATTCTTCTATAGTTGTTTCAATTTCATGGGCAAAGTAATTAATCCCGTTAATAATAATTTCTTGTTTTTCTCGACCAGTAATAAATAACTCACCATTGTGGAGATAGCCCAAATCTCCCGTAGTAAACCAACCGCCATCCTGAAAAACTTCTTGGTTGAGTTCAGGGTTATGATAATATCCTTCAGTAACAGAACACCCTTTGATCTGAAGTCTACCAATTTCGTTTTCTGGTAAAACATGATTTTCTTGGTCAATAATCCGAATAGTAGCCCCAGGAATAGGTTTACCCAGAGAGATAAAACTATTCTCTTGCTGGAGTTCATCTTTGCTTAAACCTGCTGACCAAGTAATCCCAGAACAAGATTCAGTCATGCCAAATGCTGGTTTAATTACTCCATCTTGCAGTTGATGTTTTGCTAAAAGCTCTAAGAATAAGCGAATAGTTTTAGCCGAAACTTGCTCTCCTGCATTCACTAAAAACTTCATTGAGGAGAGGTTGTAACAACACCGCTTCAGTTCTTCGGACTGTTGATTAATTAAGGAAAATGCAAAATTGGGAGACCAAGAGATAGTAACTTGATGCTTTTGAATTAAATCTAACCATTTGAGGGGTTGCCGCAAAATCAATTCAATTGGTACATGGATTTGATTGCAAGCCAAATCCACAGCCATAATTCCTAAAAATACTATTGCCCCCACATGGTCTAAGGGCATCCAATTCAGCGTTACTTCTGCTTGTGTAAAATTATTCATCCGCACTGTACCGGCGGACATAGACAGAAGATTGCGGTGATGCAGCATGACTCCCTTGGGAAGACCTGTGCTACCAGATGTAAATAGTAACAACGCTGGCTCTTGTGGTGTCAACTGCGGAATTACAGCCGACTCTGGGTGTGATTGATTACTTCTTAGCTCATCTATTGATAAGACTCGCAAGCCTTCTAGATGAGGTTGATTCGCTAATTTTTCGATTTCGCCAATTAATTCACAATCTGATAAAATTATCGGCTGTTCTAAAATCTGCCAGACATTATAAAGTTTTTTAACTGCGGCGTTTTCTGGATCATAATTAGGAGCAACGCTCAGAGGTGCAGGGATAATTCCACCTAAAAAGCAAGCCCAAAGTGCGGGGATAAAATCTTGATTTCGGCCAATTTGGAAGATAACTTTATCTCCAAACTTTATTCCGTGGTGAGCCAGCCCATGTAAAATGGTTAAAGCTTCGTGATATAAATCTTTATAGGTTTGAAAATATTCAATTTCATCGTTTTTTATATATGTAATCCCTTTGCTTTCATGGCAAGCAGCATCAACCAAAACTTCTGGTAGAGTTCTGAAACTATCTTCTATTTCTCCACCAAAAATAAGGGATTTTTTCAAGGCTTCTGCTTGATTATGATCCCCTAAAAACGGTTCATCTAACGGAGTTTCGATGAGTTTGTTGGTCTGAGGACTAGGCATAGATTTTATTTTGACAATTGTAATTGATAGATGATTAATTGACTAAATAATTATAAATATGAATCTATTTATCTCATTAAGTTTACCCTGTAGTATTGTCAATTTTGTTTTTCGTGTAGAATTATTTGGTATCTTAGCATAATTTGAATATGGAATCAACTTAATTTTGTCATATCGGGTGCGATCCTCACAAAATCGCTAGATTCTCTACAAAAATAGGTATTGTGGATGCGGCTTTGACGGTGAGTCATTCATGCCGGGGGTGGTTGGCTTGTACAAGTGTTTCTACGGACGGAGTAAACCAATATACCAAGATTGACGAATAACTAATTGTGTGTCGCCATGGATACGAAAATTTTGCTCCCATTTCACAATTATTGCTTTGACACCACCAGCAAAATGCCATTTTAGGGGGAGGTGAGGCAATTTTACGATCACGGAGGAATGGCTACTGGTAAATATTTTTCAGTTTACCTGCAAACAATACCAATGAGACAGCCAGTGACCCCGATGCAAAAAAAAATTTACAACTAAATTAAATGTATAAAATTCTATTTATATCAGCATTCCGGCTGTTACCGTCATGGAGAGCGTAAAAAATAAACGCAAGTTTTTTTGATGAGTTATTGTTTCCCAAACTCTTATGGTGTAAAGTTATTTTGTATAATTCTGGTAATTGCAACTGTTTAAAGGCAACAAATCATCCCACAACTTAACCAAGGCAAGCTCATCTCAAATGCTATTGACATAACCAGTGCTTTATGTATTGTAGTTACTTACCTTCTTTCGGCCTATTGTCAGAAAAAATAATTGTGATGCTAATCATAATTACCCTGTGGCATCTTCACAATCCCAGAAGTAAAATTGGGTTGATATAGCGGTAAACGGTTACGGTACAAATAATCGACAAAATCATCTTTTTGTCAATGATTGTTAAGATGTGCTAATCCGGACAAATTAACGAAAAAATTAGGATAATCTTCTATTTGTGCAAACAGATAGTTAAAAGAATTTTGTTTTAGCGATCGCTATGGGTTCTATAGTATTTTGGTGAAGCGATAAATACCTGAGAGTCAAACAGTAGTATAATCGAAAAATGAACAAAATTAATCACCCCAACACTAATATATATTAATAGCTTATGGAAGTTATGGAAGCAAATTTGGTTGCCATTGATTACCAAATTCGGCAACTTCGAGAAATCCAGCCAGTTACACCGTTATTTAATCATGTAAGTCAAAATCAAATAGAACATAAAGAGCAAATAATTGCTGTTATCTCTGAAAAGTTACGTGGTCAAATATACAGCTTAACTGCCAAGCAGCCGGCTAATAAGCTAGCTTTATATCTTTCAGTTATTCAAGTTTTAATATTTAAATATACGGTTCAAGAAGAATTTGTTGTAGCGACCGGAGCTTTAAACCAAGACAAATCTGATAGCCTGATCTTCTGTCGATTTAACGCGCAAAAATTCACCACATTTAAAGATTTACTCAAAATAACCCGCAGTCATCTCCAAGAGGGATACCGCTATCAAAGTTATGATGTTGACGCTTTGATAGAAACCTTTCTGGCCAGAGACGGAAATCCCGCAGCAATTTTTGATATTGCTGTGTTACAAGAGGGATTTTGCACCCACAGTTCTTTGTTAAACAACTTTCAATTAGTTTGGGAAATTGATGCTCAAGATACTTCTGTTGCTGTAACTTTCCCTAAAAATGTTTTTCATCCAGATTTTGTCAAAAGAATGCTGGGACATTTTCAGCAAATCCTGGAAGTAGTAACAGCAAATCCTGACAGTGAATTGTCAGGAATTGACATCCTCACAAGAAAAGAACATGATCAGTTACTAAAAGAATGGAATAAAACAGAAATTCAATATCCCCAAAACAAATGCCTCCATGAGTTATTTGAAGAGCAAGTAGAGCGCAGTCCCGATGCGATAGCACTGGTATTTGAAAATCAGCAATTGACATATCGACATCTCAATGAGCAAGCCAATCAGTTGGCGCACTACTTGCAAACAAAAGGTGTCAAACCAGAAGTACTGGTAGGTATTTGCGTAGACCGTTCCCTGGAAATGGTAGTGGGAATATTGGGAATTCTCAAAGCAGGGGGAGCTTATGTGCCATTAGACCCCAGCTATCCAGCCGAACGTTTAACTTACACACTTCAAGATGCAGCAGTACCAATATTGTTGACTCAGAAATCTCTATTGCCATCTTTACCAGAGAATCAGGCAATAGTAATGTGTTTGGATAGAGACTGGGGGGTAATTGCTGCTTGCAGCCAAGAAAATATAGTTAGTCATGCCCAACCTCAGAACTTAGCTTATGTGATTTATACTTCTGGGTCTACAGGTAAACCCAAGGGAGTGTTAATCAACCACCAAAACGTGATCCGTTTATTTGCTGCCACTCAAGCTTGGTATCACTTTGGTGCAAGTGATGTGTTTACACTATTTCACTCAATTGCCTTCGATTTTTCCGTTTGGGAACTGTGGGGTGCCTTGCTATATGGTGGAAGTTTGGTAATTGTACCCTACTGGGTAAGCCGCGATCCCTCAGCGTTCCACACTTTGCTGCGCCAAGAGCAAGTTACGGTTCTCAACCAAACGCCATCCGCTTTTCGCCAACTAATCCGCGTAGAAGAACTAGCAAAAACAGGGGAATCGCAACTCAGCTTACGCCTAGTGATATTTGGTGGCGAAGCTTTGGAGCCGCAAAGCTTGCAGCCGTGGTTTGAGGGATACAAAGACCAGTCTCCCCAATTGGTAAATATGTACGGCATTACAGAAACAACCGTCCATGTTACCTATCGACCACTGAGCATAGCAGATGTTAACAATAGCAAGAGCTTGATTGGTGTCCCCATTCCCGATTTGCAATTGTATATCCTGGATGAACAGCTAAAACCTCTACCTATCGGCATCAAGGGGGAGATGTATATTGGTGGTGCAGGGTTGGCTCGTGGCTATCTCAATCGCCCGGAATTGACAGCAGAGCGTTTTATTCCCAATCCATTTAGTGATGCACCAGAAGCAAGGCTGTATAAAACTGGCGACTTAGCCCGCTATTTGGAAAATGGAGATATTGAATACCTCGATCGCATCGATAATCAAGTTAAGATTCGCGGTTTTCGCATCGAACTTGGAGAAATTGAAGCTGCTCTACTAAAATACCCAGAGGTGCAGGAAGCTGTGGTAATGGCTCGCACTGACCAACCAGGAGACAAGCGCTTAGTAGCTTATATAGTTGCCAAATCTTCCAATCCAGCATCCGAGAACCAATCCCTGAGCGAGCAGATATCCCAATGGCAACAAGTATTTAATGATACCTATAGCCAAAATGCTGCTACTTCAGACTCGACCTTCAATATTATCGGCTGGAACGACAGCTACACCGGTTTACCCATTGCTCAAGAACAGATGGGTCAATGGTTAAATTCCACAGTTGAGCGGATTCTGGCTTTGCAGCCTGAGCGAGTGCTGGAAATTGGTAGCGGTACGGGGATGCTGTTGTTTAGGATTGCTCCCCAATGCTTACGTTACTGTGGCACTGATATTTCCGACACTGCGATTCGTTATGTTGAGACTCAAATGCAAAAAGTTGGTAGTGCTTGGTCACAGGTGCAACTTTACAACCAACCAGCCCACAACCTCCAGGGTTTTGAGCCAAAAACATTCGATGCAGTGATCATCAACTCAGTTGTCCAGTATTTCCCCAGCATTGATTATTTGGTAAGTGTCTTAGAAGGTGCGGTGGAGATGGTGGCACCAGGGGGCTGGATTTTTGTGGGGGATGTGCGTAGTTTACCGCTACTGCCAGCTTTTCATGCAGATATCGTGCTGCATCAGTCATCCCACGACCTACCCACAGCAGATTGGTGGCAACGCGTGCAGAAAAATCTGCAAGAAGACCAGGAATTGGTAATTGACCCGGCCTTTTTTACTGCCCTGATGCAGCATCTACCGCAAATTCGCCGGGTGCAAATTCAGCTGAAACGAGGACGCGATCGCAACGAGCTAACACGCTTCCGCTACGATGTAATTCTCCATATCGAAACAGAGGTAGTTCCCCCAATTGAGTCTCAGGATTTGGATTGGCAGCAGGATCAGTTGACATTAGCCTCAATTCGCCAACTTTTAATTGAGACAAAGCCAGAGATTCTTACCATTAAAAACGTCCCCAATGCACGTATTTGGAAACAAGTCAAGCTATTAGAACTAGTAGCAAGGGATGAGAAACCAGCGACAGTAGGCGGTCTACTCCAAGGTTTGGAGGAAATTGGCATCGAACCGGAAGATTTTTGGAGTTTGGGCGATGAGTTACCTTATACCATTGACATCAGCTGGTCAGATGCTGGAGCCAATGGTTGCTACGATGTAATGTTTGGGCGCTCAGGTTTGATATCTCATCAGATACCACCCGTACTTCAAGAAGCATCCCAGCTAAAACCCTGGAGTCAATATGCAAATAACCCTTTGCAGGGGAAATTAACTCGCCAGCTAGTGCCGCAACTACGTGGTTTCCTCAAACAGTCTCTTCCCGACTACATGATTCCCTCTGCCTTTGTGACGCTGGAGGCATTACCGCTCACATCCAACGGCAAAGTTGATCGCCGCGCTTTACCTGCACCACAGACAGCTAGAGCCGACTTAGAAAAAGCTTTTGTCGCACCTCGGACTCTAGAAGAGCAGGTACTAGCTGACATTTGGGCTGAAATTTTGAGTCTAGAGCGAGTTGGTATTCACGACAACTTCTTTGCTTTAGGCGGCGATTCCATCCGCAGCATTCAAGTTCTCGCTCTAGCTAAAGAACGAGGTTTGCACTTCTCAGTTCAACAGATATTCGTACATCAGACGATTTACGAACTGACACAAAACCTGGCAACGGCAGAGACTGGTAATCGCATCACCCAGAAAGTCAAACCCTTGGCTCTCATCAGTGAACAAGACCGTCTCAAGTTACCCGAAAATGTAGAAGATGCCTATCCTCTGGCCAGACTCCAGATGGGGATGTTGTTTCACAGCGAGTACAGTCCTGGTTCTGCTGTTTATCACAACGTCAACAGTTTCCATCTCAGAGTTGCTTTCAATGAATCAAAATGGCGAATAGCCATACAGGAACTTGTCGCTACTCATGCCGTACTGCGGACTTTCTTTGATGTCAGCAACTTTAGTGAACCATTGCAGTTAGTTGGGCGCACAGTTCCGGTTCCCTTGGAAGTAGTGGATTTGCGCCATTTATCTGCAACTGACCAAGAAAGCGTTTTAGATGCTTGGTTTACAGAACAAAGACAACAACACTTTCGTTTAGATAGTCCTCCTCTGTTGCGCTTTCATCTTCATCGCCGCACCGATGAGACATTTCAGCTAACTTTGATTGAACACCACGCTATTCTTGATGGCTGGAGTGTTGGCTTACTGTTTACTGAGTTATTGCAAAGATATTTATCGCTGTTGGGTGAAGAAATTGTACTTCTTAATCCACCGCCTAATATTGCCTTCCGGGATTTTGTCGCTTTGGAGCAAACAGCCCTCAATTCCCCAGAGTACCAACAACACTGGTTAGAAAAACTCAAAGATATTACTATTACAAAACTGCCTCGTTGGTCTCAATCTGACCGCTCATCTGAACCAGAAAACTTAAAGACATTGGGTACTCATGAAGTAACTTTATCTTTAACAGTTTCTCATGGGTTGAAACAGGTCGCAAATCAGGCAGGAGTTACACTCAAAAGTTTGCTTTTAGCGGCACATCTCAAAGTATTAAGTGTGCTGTTTAATCAATCTGATGTCCTGACAGGTTTGGTATCTAATGGTAGGTCAGAAGAAGCAGATGGAGAGCGGGTATTAGGACTTTTTCTCAATACCTTGCCATTGCGGTTGCAACTCTTGGGAGGCACTTGGATAGACTTGATGCAGGAAACATTCAAGGCTGAACGAGAATCCCTACCTTTCCGACGATATCCTCTAGCTGATTTGCAGTGGAATTTGGGTGGTCAGCCTTTATTTGAAACATCGTTTAACTTTACCCATTTTCACGTTTACCACAGTATTTTAGGGTTGCCAGGGTTACAAGTATTAGAGAGTAAATTTCTCGGAAAAACGAACTTTACTCTGGGAGTTCACTTTAGTTTGGACCTCTTCTCATCCCAAATAAACTTAACCCTGAAATATAATGCCAGCGAGTTGTGTCAACAACAAGCGATCGCCATTGGCAATTATTACACTAACACCCTAACGGCAATAGCTAGTGACCCGTTGCAACGTTATGATTCATTCAATTTACATCTTCTAGAACCAGACCAAACTGCAATATCAAATGCTCAAACTAGCCAGTTTCACTTACAACAAATTGCTCTAAATACTGATGCAGTTTGGCAAAGTAATATTTTTCCAAGTGAAGATAGTAACAAACATCTAGATTATTGGCGAAAGCAACTTGAAGATGGACAAATACCTCGCGTTCACTTACCTACAGACTTTCATCGTCCTCCGGTAAAAACATTCAATGGTTCTCGTTTGAATTGGACATTTACACCAGAAATTATCTCTGGGTTGCAAATGATTTGCCAACAAACAGAGACTACTTTATTTATGGGACTTGTGGCAGCAGTCAAAGTATTACTTTATCGCTATAGTGGTCAGCAAGATATTACTATTGGTACAGAGATTGCATCCTCAAATACACTTGTAATCCGTGACAAATTAGAGCCAGAACAAGGATACAAAAATCTGCTCATTCAAGTTAGTCAAACTATAACTGAGGCATTTGAACATTCAAATTACCCGTTTGAGCTTTTGGTCAAAGAACTGGCAACTTCCAGTGAAATTAACCGCACACCATTCTTCGATGTTTTGGTGCTTTTGCAAAACTTGAGTCCAAGTGTAGATTACCAATTTGACCTATCTTTTGTTTTTGTCGAACAAAACAACGAATTGAAGTTAGATTTAATTTACAACACAGATATCTTCCAAGCAGATAGGATAAAAAAAGCTTTGATTCATTTGGATAAATTGCTCACTGAAATGTTAGCAAATCCTAGTCAGGCAGTCTGTGCAATTTCTCTGATATCAGCAACAGAAACGCCTTTTATTCAAAGCTT
Organism: Nodularia spumigena CCY9414; assembly: GCF_000340565.2. Classification (NCBI taxonomy): domain Bacteria; kingdom Bacillati; phylum Cyanobacteriota; class Cyanophyceae; order Nostocales; family Nodulariaceae; genus Nodularia; species Nodularia spumigena. The sequence continues at coordinate 4,253,503 of NZ_CP007203.1, read as the reverse complement.
TATCAAACCCATCCCTCGATTAGAAACACGCACAGTCATCCATGACTTTATCGAACAAGTAAAAGCCACACCAGAAAAAACATCAATTATTTATCCTGGGGGAGAATTCAGCTATCGAGAATTGGATAGACTAACTAATTCTTGGGCTAATATTTTACAAGATTTAGGCACTCAAAAAGACACTATTTGTGGCGTTATTTTAGAAAGCGATCGCCGTCAGGTGGCAGCAATGCTAGCTGTATTCAAAGCTGGGGGAATTTATTTACCTCTGCGTTTGGATGAACCCGAAGAACGCTATTCACGCATGATGTTAAAAACATCTCCCTCGATTGTGGTGACAGCCGCAGAGTATTTAGATGTAGTGAAATCCCGACTAGCAGCATTATCAAAACCTCCTCATATATTGGTGATTACTGCTAATGAAATTACGCAGCGCTATGAGTGGAATGGAACGAATTATCAAAGCTTTTCTGTAGTCGAAAGTGAGAATCCAAAAACTCTATTATTACCTGATGCTGATGATTCTAATTATATTATGTTCACTTCTGGGTCAACAGGTGAACCTAAAGCCATACTTGGTAGTCATGGCAGTTTACGGCACTTCATAAATTGGGAAAAAATTGAATTTGGGATTAACCAAAACTGGCGCTGTCTGCAAATTGCTCAAATTAACTTTGATGCTTATCTCAGGGAAACTCTCGTCACTTTATGTTCTGGAGGAACTCTGTATATTCCTGACAGCACAGACCGCGAAGATTTGGAGGGTTTGTTACTGCGCTTGGGAGAATGGCAGATTAACTTACTGCACACAGTCCCTTCGGTAATGCGCCTATTTTTAAAGATTGGTGAGAATTTAGCTCATGCTGATCAGTTACTAAAAAACTTACAAGTTTTGGTTTTGGGAGGGGAACCTTTATTCGTCAAAGAACTTTGTGAATGGCATAAAGTTTTTGGTGAACAAACAGAATTTGTGAATATTTATGGAGCCAGTGAGACAACTTTTGTCAAACATTTTTACCGGATTCCTGACCCAAGTAAAATTACGTATGCCAGAGTTCCTGCCGGAAAAACATTGTCTGATGCTGCGTTTGCGGTCATCAATGGCACTCGTCCCTGTGCTGTGGGAGAAGTTGGTGAAATCTTTGTCAAATCGCCTTATTTGACTAAAGGTTATTACCAAGATCAAAAATTAACTAATTTGGTTTTTGTGCCAAATCCTTTGAATAACGGTAGTGATTTAGTTTATCGCACAGGAGATTTGGGACGACTACTACCGGATATGAGTTTGGAAGTGGTAGGGCGCAGTGATAACCAAATAAAATTGAATGGGGTACGGATTGAATTGGGAGAAATTGAAAATGCAATTTATGCTATAGATGGTGTAGAAAAAACGCTGGTGGTTGCAGAGAAAAAGGAAGAATTGGTTACAGTAATTGCATATTATCAAGGAAATGACACGGCAAATCAGGAAGACATCAGAAGACAAATTAAACAAGTGTTGCCGATTTATATGCAACCAAATTTTTTGATGCGGTTAGAATATTTTCCTTTATTACCCAATGGAAAAATCAATCGTTTGGCACTACCAAAACCAGAAGCAAATACTGCACAAACCTCTAGTCAATTTACTAGTTTCAGCGAACAAGAAGCTTTATTAGCTTCTGTTTGGGGTGAACTATTGGTGGTGGAGGTGAGTGACATTCGCCAGTCATTCTTTGAACTAGGAGGAAATAGTTTAAAAGCGATGCGCTTAGTGTCGCAGATCCGCAACCGCTTTGGCATATCGCTACGATTGCGGGAAATTTTTACTCATAATACTTTAGAAGAACAAGCTGTTTTGATTCAATCGCGGCAGGCAAAATGATCACATTACAACGATGGGACGCTATTAGTCCAGTACCACCACAAAAATATTATGAAGTATCCCATGCTCAAAAGCGGATGTGGATTCTGCACCATATAGATGAATATTCCAGCGCTTACAATATTAGGCTGGCAATGAGAATAAATGGCTGCTTAGATATTTCGGCATTTGAAGCAGCTTTTCAAGAACTTGTGATCCGCCACGAAATTTTGCGAACTACCTTTACTAATGTGGAAGGAAATATTCAGCAAATTATTCATGAGCAAGTACCTAAAGAGCAACTAATATTTTTTAGAGATTTAAGAGAAGAAAAGAATGCTGAAGTAGTAGCGGATACCTTGATTCAAGAATCAGCAAACTCGCGTTTTGATTTAGAGAAATTATCACTGATGCGAGTTTTGTTAATGCAGATTAAGTCAGATGAATTTTTGTTTTGTTTGACTATACACCATATTATTGGTGATGCGCGATCGCTCGATATACTTTTCCAAGAATTTTTAACCTTATACTGTGCTTATACCCAACAAAAAACTGCTACCTTACCTCAACTACCATTGCAATATAAGGATTATGCTGCATGGCAAAATAAGTTGTTAGAAAGTGAAGAGGTACTAGAACAACATAATTATTGGTGCGATCGCTTTACCGAACAACCACCCATACTCAACTTACCAACTGACTTTCCCCGACCTAAATTTAAATCTTCTCAAGCAGCTTTATATACTTGTCGTTTTAGTCATAGTGTGAGTGAACAATTACGCACTTTGGCTACTAAGAATCATACAACTCTATTTATCACTCTACTAACTTTATTTAAAATATTACTCTATCGTTATACAGAACAGCGTGATTTAGTCATTGGTGTCCCGATTTCTGGACGCAATCATCCAGACTTAGAAAACCAAGTCGGATTTTATGTTAATACCCTAGCTTTAAGAAGTTTACTCCCAGAAAAGGGAACTTTTAAACAAGCACTGGCAGAAATTACCAACACTTGCCTCGATGCTTATGAATATAGTGATTATCCTTTTGATAAATTAGTATCTACCCTCGATTTAGAACGTGATTTATCACGAAATCCGTTATTTGATGTGATGTTTTCACTCCTCAGTCAAGAAAGCAAAGCAGTGATGAAAATTCCCGGACTTGAGCATCAAGAATACCCCCTGGCACCACGAACTGCTCAATTTGATTTGAGTTGGAGTCTCTTTGAAGATAGTAATGATTTAAGATTGGTCATAGAATATGAACCAGATATTTTTCGAGAAGAAACGATCTCCAGAATGAGCGGTCATTTTTTACAAATAATTCAGGAAGTAGTAAAAAATCCTCATTGCCAATTATCACAAATTAATTTATTAACTCCTGAAGAACGTGATCAGTTACTCATAGAATGGAATAAGACAGCAGTTTCATATCCTCAAGATAAATGTATCCATCAGCTATTTGAAGCACAAGTAAAACTTACCCCCGCAGCAGTAGCGGTAATATTTGAAGGTCAAACATTGACCTACCAACAGTTAAATGAACGAGCTAATCAGTTGGCTCACTATTTGCAAGCAAAAGGTGTAAACCGAGAAGTATTAGTGGGAATATTTGTAGAACGTTCCCTGGAGATGGTGATTGGAATATTGGGGATTTTAAAAGCAGGAGGAGCATATCTGCCTTTAGACCCTAGTTATCCAGCCGACCGTTTAGCTTATATGCTCTCAGATGCAGCGCTGTCAATATTGCTCACCCAGCAATCCTTAATAGCCTCTTTACCAACAAATCAAGCCGAGGTGCTGTGTTTAGATAGTGATTGGCAACTAATTGCTCACTATAGCCAGCAGAATACCGTCAGCCAAGTGACATCGGAAAATTTGGCTTATGTCATTTATACCTCTGGCTCCACAGGCAAGCCAAAGGGTGTGATGAATCTTCATCAAGGTATTTGCAATAATTTATTGCGGACAATGGATGCTTACCCACTGATAGCAAAAGATGCCTGGGTTGGCAAAAGCCAACGCATTGTGCAAATAACTCCCTTCAGTTTTGATGTTTCAGTCTGGGAAATCTTCTGGCCTTTAATAGCTGGGGCTACTTTAGTGGTGGCTAAACCTGACGGTCATAAAGATCCTAATTACTTAATTAATTTAATTGTCCAGCAACAAGTTACCCAAATCAATTTTGTTCCCTCAATGTTGCGAGTTTTTCTGCAACAGCCAAATTTAGAAAATTGCCGTTGCTTGCAGCGAGTATTTTGTGGTGGAGAAGCACTATCTTATGAACTTACTCAACAATTTTTTGAGCGCTTGGACTGTGAATTACACAATTTCTACGGGCCAACTGAAACAGCAGTTGATGCCACTTTCTGGCAGTGTACACCACAGTCTAATTATCAGATAGTTCCCATTGGTCGCCCAATTCCTAATACCCAAATTTACATCCTCAATTCTCAGTTACAACCAGTTCCCATTGGCATTCCTGGAGAATTGTATATTGGTGGTGTCTCTTTAGCTAGAGGTTATCTCAACAAACCAGAATTAACTGCCCAAAAATTTATTGATAATCCCTTTGGTCAGGGCAGAGTATATAAAAGTGGGGATTTAGCTCGTTATTTACCAGATGGGAATATTGAATATCTTGGTCGCATTGATAATCAAGTCAAGCTGCGAGGCTTACGGATTGAATTAGGAGAAATAGAATCGGTTTTAGACACTCATCCTCAAGTAGGGCAAACAGTTGTGATTCTGCGAGAAGATATTGCAGAAAATAAACAATTGGTAGCTTATGTACTGAGGAAAGACCAGTCATTAAATCCTGGTGAACTGCGTCGTTTTCTACAGGATAAATTGCCTGGTTACATGATCCCTTCAGCTTTTGTAATATTGTTAGATTTTCCCTTAAATCCTAATGGCAAGATAGACTACAAAAAATTGCCCAAGCCTGATGAAATATCCCTAGTCGAATCACTATATTTAGCCCCACGGAATCAATCAGAAAGTATTTTAGTCAAAATTTGGCAACAAATTTTGCAAATATCAAAAATAGGGGTGAATGACAACTTCTTTGATTTAGGTGGTCATTCATTACAAGCAATGAATCTCATGGCACTAATTTATCAAGAGCTTGAGATTGAAATTCCTTTATCAATGATTTATGAAAAGCCTACTGTAGGGGAATTGAGTGAGTATATCATCTATGCCAAAGAGATGAATATCCAACCAAAGGAACGTCCCTATGTAGTTTTCCATAAAGAGCGAGAAAAAGCAGTTTTCCTGTTTCCTCCCGCCTTGGGTTTTGCCGCAGCTTATGCAAATTTAGCTGAGTATTTAAGAGATTATGCTATCTACACTTTTAGATATATTGCCGATGAAGCAACTTTAGAAAAATATGCAGAATTGATAGACAACCTCACACCAAATCAAGATATAAAATTGATGGGACACTCAGCAGGTGGTTTTTTGGCAATGTTGATAGCTCAACAATTAGAAAGGCGCGATCGCGTGGTTTCGGATATAATTTTACTAGATACTTATCGAGGAGGTCGTGAAGCAACCCAAGCTGAAATGTCAGAAATTAAAGAAGGGGTTGATAGTTTCTTATTAAATCCCAAACGTCAAGAATTGAGACGTTACTTTATGGATAACCAAAAGTTACGCGATCGCACCTACAATCAAGTTTGGGAATACTTTAATTTTCTCTGGCATTCAGACCTCAAAAATTTGCAGATTAATGGGACTATTCATCTGATGCGTGCTGAGGAAAACTATGATTGTGAAGATGACTGGACACAAGCTACAAAAAGTCAACGAATCAATCATTATGCCTATGGCACTCATCGTGAGATGATTAATCCCCCCTATCTCAATCAAAACGCCACTATGATTAATGCGATTCTTAGTCAGAACTGAGAGGATGTTTGAAAAGCTCTTTGGGCATAAGCTGTAGATACCCCAGAAATCACCACTGATGCTCAAGAGGTCAGTTAAAAGCGTTGAATAATAATTTTAATGCCTCACTGTTATGGTATGTGAACTCATCCTTAGCTCGACTTTATCCAAAATTAAGAACTCGGTTTCTTTATCTTAGGACTTACGCACAAATCACGGAATAACGAACCACACCAGACGCAGAGGACACAGAGTTAAGAGGGCTTGAGAGGGTTTTTGCGTAAGTCCTGTATCTGACAAAAACCCTGGCTTTTCAGAAATTTGGATGTGAAATCATAGTCGCTGACCGTTGGTATCCATCAAGTAAAACTGGCTCTGTTTGTGGACATCAACAAGAAATGCCTTTAAAAGAAAGGATATTCCAGTGTGGCAATTGTGGGTATACCATAGATAGGGATTTAAACGCATCGATTAATTTATCGCGTTTGGCTAAAGCGTGAATGCTTACCGAGGGATAACTGCTCCCATGCTCCCATTGAAGTAAGAAATAAATGTCTAGAGTTGTCTAGGTGTTATATAGCAGACAGATATCACTAAATGAGCAGGTAAATACTATGAAAAAGGTAATCTGATACTTTCAGGAAAATTCATGGGACCTTATCCTACTGATGCCACTGAAACCGCTTATAACAGGAAAGATCGTAATGCTTTGAAATTTGGGTTTACGCCTCAATCTGAACTTTGGAATGGTCGCTTGGCGATGATTGGGTTTGTCGCTTACCTACATTGGGATCTCAATGGCTACAGCGTCCTGCGGGAAGTACTCAATTTCGGTTCCTAATACTGACTTTCTGAGTTTTAGACTTCGGCTGTTGAGAACATATCCATGAAGAAATACTGCTTGCTGTGGATACTAAGTAGGTGGGTAGGGAAAAACCAAACTATATTACGACTCGTAAACACCCATGAAACCCTTACCAATGACCAATGACAAAGGACAAATGACGACCCCCGCCAGTTAACTTTATTTACGCCCACCTACTTACACAGTGTCTTCACCGTCGTTACCTATTCTCTTAGCTGAAGACAGTTTTTGGTATGGCGATTATTATGTGTAATAATAATTAAGTTTCTTAATATTTCTACACAGTTGAGGATTATTAGCACTGCCTAGTGCAGAACGCTTACCACTAAAATTGGTTTCTGGCTAATACGCAGTGCTTTTCCATAACTGTATTTTGAGAATTTTCACCTGAATCCTACGCGGAGTAAAAGCGTGTTCCAGTTAGAACAACCACCATTACCTGAAATTAAAATCACTGCTACCACCCCGGCCGTGAAAAGTAAATCCCTATTTGGGGGCATTTTCATGGCGATCGCCATTATTAGTATATGGGCTATCAGCCTAGGTTTGTTACTTTATATTGATATATCCGAATTCAAGTTTTGGATGTTGTTGCCGCTCATATTTTGGCAAACATTTTTATATACGGGATTATTTATTACAGCTCATGATGCCATGCATGGGGTAGTTTTTCCCAAAAATCCTAAAATCAACCATTTCATTGGCTCATTGTGCCTGTTTATTTATGGTCTTTTACCTTATCAAAAACTTTTAAAAAAGCATTGGCTACATCACCATAATCCAGCCAGTGAAACAGATCCAGATTTTCACAACGGTAAGCATAAAAACTTTTTTGCTTGGTATTTATATTTTATGAAGCGTTACTGGAGTTGGTTACAAATTATCACATTAATGATTATTTATAACTTACTAAAATATATATGGCATTTTCCAGAGGATAATATGACTTATTTTTGGGTAGTTCCCTCAATTTTAAGTTCTTTACAATTATTTTATTTTGGAACTTTTCTACCCCACAGTGAGCCTGTAGAAGGTTATAAAGAGCCTCATCGTTCCCAAACTATTAGCCGTCCCATTTGGTGGTCATTCATAACTTGTTACCATTTTGGTTATCATTACGAACATCATGAATATCCCCATGTTCCTTGGTGGCAATTACCAGAAATTTATAAAATGTCTAAATCAAATTTGTGACGGTGGCATTAATATCACGCTAAATACTTTTCATCTGAGTAGCTACGTAAGGCGGGCATCTTTGCCCTCTCACACAAGATTTATTCTGGTTAAGATAAGAATAATTAAACGCCGATAAACGCCGATAAATCAAGATGTTTAATGCTTTTATTTGGTTTTTTTAGTGGGAAAGTTCTGTATTAATGTTGGTTTCAAGTAAAGGCGATCGCACAGATAAATAAATCAAGGGGCCGAATAGGGGAATCAAGGTGATTAACCAGAAAAATGGCTCATTTTTCATACCCCGACGTGCCATATCATCTCCCAATAATGCGGGAAATAATAGAGAAAGTACGCAGAAGTCTAAACTCATTACATGGATGAAGCGGCTAGTTTGCCACTGCTGTACAAAATTTCCCCAATCTCCTTGTAAACCATAGGCGACTAGAATCGCTGCGCCTATAGTCAAAATCAAACCCGTGATCCGAGAATCTAGTAATTTCAGCCAGAAATTCTTTTCACCAGAAAACTCCTGATTTGGTTCCCGTAAAGCTAAATAAGGCAATAAAGCAAAAGCACCGAGGGCAAAAGAAGCGGTAGCAAATGGCCATGCGGGTATTTTTTGCCCTCTACCATCCATAAACAAGACTGCACTATAAATTACAGGCCAAATGCCCATCACGTTAAATAATGCGATGACTAGGGGGTTAATACCTTCCCATTTACCAACGGAAAGATTTTTAATTAATTCAAATGTATCAGGTTGATCTGGGGGAGCAAAGAGAAAAGCATAGGTAAGAAATCCCAGCCATAGTAAACCAAAGGCAATTTTTCTAAACATAATTTAAACAAATTAACTAAAAGCGTCTGAGAGGTAATCAGCCGCAGCCGCTACAACTGCGATCGCACTATCATAATCTAGGCGGGTTGGCCCCAAAACTCCTACACTTCCTACAGGTAGCAAACCCCGGCGATAGGTAGAAGTAATTAAAGTGCAGGTACGTATTGGCTCTAGGGGGTTTTCTGTACCAATGCGAACCGTTACCTTAGACTTACCCGCCTCTTCTGTTTCCGGTTCTGCAAAGATTAATCGCCACAGTTGGTCTTGTTCTTCTTCCAGCAGTTGGATAATTGTCTGTACTTGTTGTAATTGAGAAAATTCTGGCTGACGCAAAACTTCCGCCACACCGCGAACCATAATTTGGGTTGTAGTTGGTGTCAGATGGCGACGAGTTAATTCTGTGACTGAACCTTTCAAGAATTCGCCATAGCGTTGGAACTCCTGATCTAAATCACTCCAGTCCAAGGTAGCTAATTCCAATAAACTGCGTCCCCGCAAGTGGGTATTCAAAAAGTTAGAGACAATCTTCAATTCATGATCTATTCCGTCTGCATCAAGTTTTGCTTCTTCCTCGGTGGGCGACAAATTCATCAGCTTGGAATGTGTCTCATAATCATCCGTCACCACAATCAGCATGATCTTGTTGGCTTCAATTTGCATTAATTGCAGATGTCGCAAGATTGCTGTAGTGGTTTGCGGCATAGTAATTAAGCTAATGCAGCCACTCACGGTGGCTAAAATTTGCGCTGCACCTTGTAGTACCGCTTCCAAACTCCAATCTTCCCAGTGGAGGCGATTTTGCAGCGCCAGTTCTACCTCTTTGGCTAAAACATCCGTTCGCGCCGCATCTCGCAAACCAGGTGTAATTAACTGGTCAACATAAATCCGATAGCCTGAGTCTGAAGGTATTCGTCCAGCAGAGGTGTGTGGCTGGTAAAGTAACCCAGATTTTTCTAGCACACCCATCACATTCCGAATTGTGGCTGAACTCACACCCAAGTCATACTCATCAACCAAAGCTTTTGAACCTACAGGCTCTGCTGTAGCGATATAGTGGCGTACTGTTGCCCAAAGTATATGCTGTTGTCGATTCGTTAACTGGACTTCCATAGGGTATGTTTTGCTGAAGGCAAATTTTAATTAAGCTGGGAAAAAATTTGGGATTTGAAAGCAAAAAATATGAATAGTAGTTAATTAATTTAGCAAAATATTTAATTTTGTTGTGTTTTACGAGCAAAGTCAGCATCTTTAAGTATTATTGCAGGTCTTTAAGAAAAAGCTGTATTTAAAAATACTTATTTTTAGACAGAATTCATATATGCAAAATCAGTAAAGTCCAACTGCTACTAAGAGGATGAATGCACAAGTCTAATTTATTATGAGCCTCGGCGACAGGAAGTCGCGGTCCAACAAACCAAACCCGCCTGCGCGGGTTAAAAACCTGACTTTTTCATTAGTCCACGCAGGTGGACTTTGCTTGTGTAGTAGCGAATTATATTCGCCCAAAACTTTTAAAACATCCTCTTAGAGTCGCGAGTTTTGTTTGCTAGATCCTCAACTGAAACGGTATTGTGTTTAGAATAGCATTGCTCAGAGGGAAATATTAGCCGCATCTTCGCAATGCCATCTTTCAAGGGATGATCAAACCGCTACGCCGAGTCAAAACAGAGGAAAGGGGGCTGGGGCTAGGGGAGAAGACCCCATACATAAATATGACTAATATTGCGGAATTGAATCATCAACTAATAGAGAATAGGCATCAATGCCACCCGTAATATTTTTAACATTTGTAAAACCTTGAACCATTAGCCACTGGCACATCTGGGCAGAGCGAATACCGTGATGACATAATACAAGGGTTTCAGCTTGGGGATTGAACATAGTGGGGACTTGATCGCCCCATTCTACAAATTCGCTCAGGGGGAGGTTGACAAAGCCTTCAATTCTAGCGGCTGCTAGTTCTTGAGGTTCGCGCACATCTACTAACTGAATACTTGCATCACCAAAAGACAGACGTTGCGCCAGTTCCTCTACACTAATCTGAGTAATGATTTGACCAGAAGGATTCCCTGTCATGAGATTTTTGTAAACAACCTTATATCCTTTATGGTGGCAGAAAATCTGTTTCGTAGCATCAGCATCTATTCCCACAGGAGTAGTTATTAGTCATTCCCTATCGCCCATTCAGCAGTTCTCAGGCGGTGGGCTGGCAAATCAAATCACTGTAAAATTTATTTCTGGTTTAGTATGTCTAATGTCAATGGTCAACGCTCATTGTTTGGTTTCTTGGTAGCTGGTGCGATCTCACTATTAATTATAGCCGCAGGTTTTTACTGGTTTTTCGCCAAGACTCCGGTTAAGTTCTTCGCCTCAACCTCACAGCCAAATGCTACTATATTCGTGTCAAAACTGGCTCCGGTGACGGTTTCGTTGCTGACAAATCCTGAGCGATTGCAGTCATTTGAGCGCAAAGGGGAATTATCTCAACTCAAAACCAGTTTATTGGCTAAGAGTGGCATCGATTACAAACAAGATATTCAGCCCTGGCTAGGAAATGAAATTACTCTCTCCGTTACTACTGTAGATATTGATCGCGATCCAGAGAACGGACGACAGCCAGGGTATTTAATGGCACTAGCTACCGAGAAACCAGAGCAAAGCCGTGAGTTTTTAGATTTGTTATTTTCTCGCAGGGTATTGGCTGGCGCAAATTTGGCTGTTGAGCAATATAAAGGCGTAAAGCTAATATCTGACAATTCCCAACCACAGCAAGATTCCCTCGCTGGTGCAGTTGTCGATGGCTTTGTCTTATTTGCCAATAATCCTAAAGTGCTGCGAGACGCAATTAATAACGTCCAGGCTCCTGATTTAAATTTGTCCAGTTCGTCTAAATACCAAAAAGCTGCCCAACAACTGCCTAAAACTTCCCTAGCTACAGCTTTTCTCAATCTTCCCGCCGTGGCAGAATGGCAAGGTTTAGAACTACCAGAAGCCACCTTCCATAGCCAAATTATTTCTTTGTCATTGAACCCCAAGGGACTGCTAGCAGAAACTAACTTTCTGACTGACTCGGAAATCATCTCGGCTGCTCCACCACTGACTCAACCTGTAGGGGCGTTAGAATATATACCAGATGCGGCAGGTTTGGTGATTTCCAGTTCTCATTTAAACAATTTGGGGAACAGCGATTTAGCTCAACTGTGGACACAAGTCAAAACGGCTTTCTCTGATTCGGGAACTGATGCAATTTCTAGCTTGGTAAAACCCTTGGCAGAACTGCAAAAAAACCAGGGTATAAACTTGGTAGAGGATATTTTTGGTTGGGTAACAGGAGAATATGCCTTGGCGGTGTTACCCCATGCGGGAGAAAGCGCTGCTGATTGGGTTTTTGTAGTGGAAAAATTAGAGGATGTTCCAGAAGGAATTTCTCGTTTAGATGCGATCGCCTCATCCCGTGGACTCAGTATTAGTTCTTTCAACTGGAATCAACAAAAAATCTTTGCTTGGACAGAGTTAACAGCTGCAACTAAACAAACCGATACTCAAGAACGCCGATCATTCGCCATCGAGGCCAAAGTTCAGGGAGTACACACAACTCTCGGAAAATACGAGATTTTTGCCTCTAATTTGGAAACTTTGGACGAAGTAATCACAACCAAGGAAAGTGCTTTGATTGGCAATAGCAATTTCCAAGATATTATTGCTGCTATTCCCCAACCGAATCAGGGGTATGTCTATCTTGATTGGACAAAAAGCCAAACTCTGTTAGAGCGTCAATTGCCGATTTTGCAGTTGGTGGAAATAGTGGGTAAACCGTTGTTTCAAAATTTGCGATCGCTCACAATCAGTAGTTACGGTCACGAGGAAGGATTACTCAAAGGTGGAGTATTATTCCGATTCTTGGACTGATAAATTTTTACAGAGGGTAAAAAAACGTTTTGTGACATTTTTCCTTTGATCCCGACTGTGAAATTTGCCAATTGTCCAAAAACTTATCTGGAATTGTTGCACAAAAATATGTTGTATATATCATCAAGATAAAGCCTGTTGGGATGCTCCTTTATGAAATACCTTCGCCCTCGGCATCATTTTCGAGGGAATTTTCTGGTGGTTATAATTGTCGCCATTACAGCTACACCTGCAATAGGAGAAACATCACTTTTTGGTACATTTAGCCTATCACCAGGTTTTGAGCCAGCAGCAGGAATAGTGACTGGTAACACAGGTGGTTCTTACTCCCTGTCTAACATTAGCAGACGCGATCGCGATCGAAATGCCTGCGTCGGTTTTGCTGACCCCCAACCAGATCACATTCTCAAGTTGGAAGAAGACTTTGATCGGCTCAACATACCAGTCAACAGTGGCGGGTATGACACCACGTTACTCATCCAAGGGCCAGACGACAACACAATTCGCTGCGGCGATGACACTGGTATAAACAAAGATGCCAGCATTGACGACAAAAACTGGAAAAGTGGTACTTATAGGATTAGTGTAGGTACTTTTAATCCTGGGATGAGGCGTAACTATACTCTAACAGTGCAGGAAAAATAACTCCCCACTCCCTACTCCCCACTCCCCACTCCCCAACTTTGAGAGTTGACACCAGGAACGATATTATGGGAAGGTAGCTCGTTTTGCTTTCCGAGGGTACTATCTCGTGCTATCTAGACTACGTGCTGATTTTCGCATCATATTTGAACGGGACCCGGCTGCCCGTAACTGGTTAGAGGTCTTGTTTTGTTACCCAGGTTTGCAAGCCCTGCTATTTCATCGGCTGGCTCACTGGCTGCATCATATTGGTCTCCCATTTTTACCCCGCTTGATTTCTCACACAGCTAGGTTTTTGACCGGAATCGAAATCCATCCAGGCGCAACAATTGGGCAGGGTGTGTTTATTGACCACGGCATGGGCGTGGTAATCGGTGAAACGGCCATAGTGGGCGATTATACCCTGATTTATCAAGGTGTCACCCTTGGGGGAACTGGTAAACAAACCGGCAAGCGCCATCCCACTGTGGGCGAAAATGTCGTAGTTGGAGCCGGCGCAAAGGTGCTAGGCAATATTCAAATTGGCAATAATGTCCGCATTGGTGCAGGGTCAGTTGTTCTCAGGGATGTGCCTACTGATTGCACAGTTGTAGGAGTACCTGGTCGTGTTGTCTATCGTTCTGGTGCGCGAGTCGCTCCCCTAGAACACAACAACTTGCCAGATTCGGAAGCTCAAGTAATTCGTGCTTTAGTTGATCGGATTGAATCATTGGAAGAACAAGTCCAAAATCTCCAAAACAATCAGTCTTCACCAAAAACTCATGTTTTGGCTGTTTCTGTAGTTTCTCCCGAAAGTGATTTGTTAAAAGATGCTCCCTTGTGTAGCCTCAGAGATAAAGCAATTCAAGAATTTCTCGATGGTGCAGGAATTTAAAGAGGCAGGGGGGCTGGGTGCTGGGTGCTGGGGGGAGAAGACGGTAACTTCCCAATGACCAATAGACATCTGATTACAAATAATGTAGAGACGTTCCATGCAACGTCTCTACAAGGGTGATGAAAGACGCATATTTAAATTCGTTCGATGACTAATGACTAATTACTAAGGATTAATTTCTTGGGTAGACCACTCTTCTTGCTCATCGCGGCAGTAAATTCGGCGATTTTGTGGTTCACCCCGCAATTCTAAATGGTCTACTTCCAGGGGGTCGAGTAGCAGTAGGCAAAAATTCGGCACTGGCTGGGCGGGATTAGGTGGTGATGGCTCAAAGGCTGCTGGTTTATCTACTCTGGGTTTACCAGGATCAGGCCAAGCAAATTGTAAACGCGCTGCATCACTTAATTCTTGCCAAATTTTGATCCGGGCTGGTTGGAAAATAGGGTGAGAATTATCATCTCTAATTAAAGTTAAGCAGCCAGAAAGCCGAAATTGTTCTCGCGTGTTGGGGAAGTACCAACAAATCTCTGCCCAAGGTTGTTGTTGTATTTGGTCAACTTTATCACTACGGGCATCAGTAATAAATTTTAACTGGTTGCTATCTTCCAGAAAACCACGAAAAACAACGGTACGGTTAGCAGGACGATTATTTTCCCGGACTGTTGCTAGTTGTAGGTAACGGGCATAAGCTAGGCTACGATTACGATGCAACGCACGAGCGATCGCACTCCGCCAAGGAGCAATAGACATTATTCTAATTACCTACCATTGTAATCTTTGCTGCTTAACTTCTAAAATATCTCAATAATCCTCAGTAAACGCTTTTCGTAACAGCGAATGGGGCATAAACTGATCATACTTTTGCAGTTCGAGGGCTTCTTGCTGTTTGAGCTAAATATTCTGCGGTAATTATTTTCTCACACAGTGAAACAAGTTCTGTTGGCAGATGTTTAAATTTATGCGGTTCGTTTTTTCAAAACTTTGCGTAAGTCCTGTTTAAAAATTTCTCTACACTCCGAACAAATATTTCCACACCCATTGCTAAGGCAGTTTCATCAAAATCAAATCGGGGATGATGATGGGGATAGGCTAAATTTTTGGCAGGGTTGGCAGATCCGAGGAAGAAATAACAACCAGGGACTTCTTGTAAGAAAAATGACATATCTTCACCGCCCATAGTTTGGCACTCTGGGACGATACCGATAGGGGTTTCAATCACTTCTTCTGCTACTGACTTCACCAGTTCTGCTATACCCGCATCATTGATGACTGGTGGATAAAGACTCCAGTATTCTAAGTCATATTTTGCCCCATGACTTTGACAAACTCCGGCGATGATTTGCTCAACTCGCTGGTTAAAAAATCCTTTTAAATCAGGGTTAAAGTATCTGATAGTACCACTCATGCGGGCTTGATCAGCAATAATATTCAGCTTCGTTCCTGCATGAAGTTCGCCGACTGTTACCACTGCGGAATCAATGGGGTTGACGTTACGGGCTACAATGGTTTGTAGGGCATTGACAATTTGGGCAGCAACGATGATAGAATCAATGGTTTGATGAGGCATAGCACCATGTCCACCTTTACCCAAAATGGTGCAGTTAAAGCACTCTACAGATGCCATTAACGCCCCAGGACGGACACCTACTGTCCCTAATGGCAAATTATTCCACAAATGTAACCCGATAATTGCATCCACATCAGGGTTTTTGAGTACCCCGGCTGCAATCATTGGTTGTGCGCCGCCTGGCCCTTCTTCGGCTGGCTGGAAGATGATTTTAACTGTACCGCTAAAGTTGTGCCGATGCTGCTGAAGATAGTATGCTGTACCAAGTGCGATCGCAGTATGTCCATCATGTCCACAAGCGTGCATCACTCCATCATGCTGCGATTTATAGGGAACCTCATTCAGTTCTTGAATTGGTAAAGCATCCATATCAGCCCGAATCGCCAACACTTTATCAGAACCGGGTTTGTTTCCCTTAATAATAGCCACAATACCAGTTTGAGCTATCCCTGTTTCATGCTCAATTCCCCATTCTTGCAACTTGCTCGAAACCAACTCAGCCGTGAGTTTTTCTTTAAACCCCAACTCTGGTTTTTGATGCAGTCGCCGCCGCCACTCTACCAATTGCGGTTGCAATGAGCGAATTTCCAGACGAACGCGAGATAAATCAACAGAAGAGTTGGGAAAAGTGGAAACCATGATCAAAACAAGCTCGTTTGAGTAAAGCTAACTGAGATTATTTTCCAAGTTTAATCTTTCTCAAAGAGTTCAGCGTGAATATTTCATCTGTGTTTTTTGGGGAATGCGGATTTAATTCAATACACTAACCTGCTATATAAAACCTAGACAAAACTAGACTTTACTTTCTACTTCAACGGGAGCATGGGAGCAGTTATCCCTCAGTAGACTTTCACGCCTTAGCCAGACGCGATTGTGTTCCAATTAAGTTTCTGAAAAAGACTACCACCATCATTGCTTGGTTTTCGCGTCGGCAATAGTCTCAATTCAATACTTGATATCACCGTATTATATATCAAGTAGTTGATTTTTTCCTAAAATATATATTGATTTTTGTCAATATAAGTATAGTTTTGTCTATGAAATTGTCAACTTAGGACTTGCTCTTTTCTAGCTTGACCTGGCAGAGGATTCAGGTTAACTTGATCACTGATTTTTCTTTTTTGACTAAATTTTTGCTAAGAATATGATCAGGGCCAATCTATCTGTTACCCAGAGCCGATGAAGTAAATTGTCATCTATCGAAAGTTAGAAAGATTCCCTGACTTTAAATACTTTACTTTAGATAGGTACATTTACACAAGCCAGTCTTGGAGGATAACTCTGGAAGTAGCCGATGGTAAATTTTGTTCAAGGAGGTATTTGAGTGCGCTTTCAATTTTTGGCGATCGCCAAGCGAGTCCTGTTGTCCAATTTTGCTTCTATTGAGCAGAAACAGGCATTATTAGACGAACATTGCCTTGGTAATAGCCGGAATGCGGCAAAGCAGATGCCAAATTTAGAGGTATCTAATCAAGCCTCCCACACACCAATGAGGCGGATATCACCCAAAGGTATTTTCGGTAAAGGTGTGATGGTGACAATGGCAAGTTCAATGGCTATAGCTGTTGTTTCGATCCCAAAAGCTTCCGCTCACGATTCCCATTGTGCCTTTTCTACAATCTCCCAGTGGTATCAGTAGCGATGCAGATAGCAGAATTGTTTCTGGGTGGATTTATTTGGACGGCTACCAAGTATTTCAGATAGCCGCAACAAAAACCAATTTATCCGAGCGTTCCCGAAATATCCAACAAAATTTAAATCAAATACACCAAAATTACTTAAGGTTACCTGAACCAGAAAATAACGTTGAAACCCAAACAATAAATGGATTACCAGTAATTTATGTTAATGGTCAATACCTGATGACCGTGACGACCGAAGATGCGAGATTGCGACGAGAAGAGCCACCTGTATCGGCAATTCAAATCACCGAACAGTTGAAAACAGCCTTGCAACGATCTAGCAGAGAGCGCACAACTGTAATTTTAATCAAACAAGCTCAAATTGCGGGTGGTATTGCACTGTTAATAATTGTGTTGAGCGGGGGAGTATATTACTTTCAACGCCGTTCCAAAGAACATTCCAAACACCCTATTTTGCCGATAGCCGATAATGCTCAACAACTGACAACTCAACTAAATAAACAGCAAGATCGAGATATTCAGGAAGTGAAAAAAATCCTGTTTCAATTAACTCAATACGGGATTTGGGGAGGTGGAATTGTTTTCATATTGGGTCTATTTCCTTATACGCGAGTGTTTCAGTTGGGGATTCTTTCGGCAGCCCAAATTCCTGTAAGATTGGGTGTTGTAATATTAGGAATTTATGTTGCAACTCGTTTCACCTATGCTCTGATTGACCGCTTCACCTCAACTTTGATCAGCAGTGGTATTTTATTAAACTCAGAAGCTTCCAGACGTATGGAACTGAGAGTTTCTACATTTTCTGGTGTGTCTAAAAGTATCATTACTGGGATTTGGTTGGGAATTGGTATCTTATTAGCCCTGATTTCCTTGGGTATAGATATTGTCCCCTTATTAGCCGGTGCTGGTTTAATTGGTGTGGCTTTATCTCTGGCTTCCCAAAGTTTAATCAAAGATGCGATTAATGGCTTTCTCGTCATCGTTGAAGACCAGTATGCTTTGGGCGATGTGATTGTTGTGGGCGATGTGGGAGGCTTAGTAGAAAATCTCAATCTGCGGATTACTCAGCTGCGGGATGCCGAAGGGCGTTTGATTACAATTCCTAATAGTGAAATTAAAGTTGTAGCGAATCTTTCTAGCCGTTGGTCACGCGCTGATTTAACTATTCCCGTTGCTTACCAAAATAACATTGATGATGCTTTACACTTACTGAAACAGGTAGCCTCGGAGATGAATCATGATCCGCACTGGAAACGTCTCATACTAGCACCGCCGGAAGTTCTAGGAATAGATAATTTTGGCGATCGCGGTTTGATGATTCGTGTCTGGATAAAAACACTCCCACTCAAGCAATGGGATGTAGGGCGAGAGTTTCGCCGTCGCTTGAAAATTGCCTTTGATCACGCCGGATTTGCTATTCCTGTTCCTCAACAAGGTATTTGGTTAAATGAAGGTCAATTGCTGCATTCAGAAGTTAATGGCAAATCTGAATAGTCATTTGTCATTTGTCATTTGTCATTTGTCATTGGTTATTTGTCATCAACCGAATTCAGATATGCGTCTTCGGTGAACTCTTATAGAGACGTTGTATACAACGTCTCTACATTCTCTTTGGTGGGGTTCTGGGTTGAATCGAAAACAAAGGATCAAGTCGATGTGAGATATTTAATTAGGGCGGAGTCAAAGACATAGACAATTCTGCTGCGTGTTTCTTCCACAGTGGGATATCCCCGTTCAATTTTTCAATAATGTAATCTCCCACACTCGCTTCTGAACATTTATGCTGCCACCAATTCAACGATTTATAGTGCAATTCTTCCATGAGTTGCTTATTATCTATCAGGTTTCCTAATATACTCTCTAAATCCTGCCAATCCTTTATTTGAATAATAGGCGCTCCATCTAAATACCACCTGGAAGGCAAAGCTTCTGCCACCAAAATACAACCATATTTCATACCTTCAAACAAACGAGTAGTTTCAAAAGACGTACCTCTGGGAACCAAACATATTTTAGTATCCATCATGATTTCGCAATAACTACGCTCATCTTCAGTAGTTCTATTACGGTAGCCCCCAGTAATGGATAACTCGATATTCAGACCAGGATTTTTTTTCTGAAACTTGTTTAAACTCGAAATCATTAGTTTTCGAGCCAGGGCTTTGGGAGTTCCTAACCAGTATTTCAAAGACCATAGGGGATATGGTATATGTATGATGCTACCAGAAAAATAAGTTTCATAGAGACGATCTTCGATATTCTTGATTGGCATATCTTTGGAGTTGTTGTAACCCAAAGGTATTTCATAAATTCTGCCAATTGGATCTTCGCCTAAAAACAAGCTTTTAAACTTGTGGAAATGATAATTAATCAGACCAGGCAAACCAACAAGCAATACTCTTAAAAATTGAATTAGCGTTAATAAATTTAGCAAAGAAAGTTTACGCAAGGGATTACATCCAAGTATTGGTTTTATACCTATGCATTTAAATACTGCCCTGACTTTGTGAGCATACTTGGGTATGCGATACCACTCATCGCCTATTACTAAAACAACAACATTTGTCCCATAGGATGGTAGTTCATCAATTTCATCCCAAGTTAGATAAAATATTAAACCGCTAACCTGCAAACTATTCTCAAGAATCTGTAATATTTTAGTAAAATATGTAGCTGAACCAAAGTTAATCGGTGGATTAATGTCATATATATCCCAAGGTATTGGTTGTTCTCCTCGTTTCATGTAGATATAATACTGATTGGCAAGTGCATTAATTACAGACATCTCAGTTTGGTTCATTTGTATAAAGAGAGGTAATGTTTGTTCACAATCTCAAGAAAAGGCTTTGCTGAATCAAAAGATGAATTCCCTTTTTGGGAAACAATTAAGACCTACAACCCAATTTTGTAGAGATGTCACGATAGAAGTTATCCCTGCAACCAATCGGCAATTGATACTTAAATGCAGCCATGCCAAATACTTTTGAAATGTTTGATTTAATTTTTTATACCTTTTTTTCTGAGGATACCCCTAATTACCTGGAGTTTGTCGGCTTATTTGTGTAGCTACAGGTAAAAGATTCAAGGTGAAGATAACTGAGCCTCACGTAGAATTGGTATGAGAAATAGGAAGATGCACGTGCAGAAAAAATCATTGGGTGCTTATTTTTTCTATATTGAATTCAATCATATTTTTTGATGATATTTATTAAGATTGTGTGTATTTTTAAACTTATTTTTTGAACATATTATAAACACTTGTATGAGCAATATATACTTAGCTAAGTGTAAATTTAATTAATATTTAATTTTAAATGTTCTTATTAATACTTTTTCAGTGCCTGTGTATTTTCATCTGAGCGCTCATAGGCTTGCAGAAATCAATAGACTAAACGAAGAGCGATCGTTAGGTAGCAGGTATGCAAAAAATGAAGGGATGCCTGTAAGCTGGGTTTAGACTACTCCAGATAATCGGATAACAGTGACTGCCGATCGCGATCGCCTGGGTCGTCAGCGAGTCAAGTTACACTGGCGTTGGAATGAGATTAATTCATCCTCATAGCTAGCAAATAAGCCCTTGCTTTATTAGAACATTTGTACTATAATGATCATAGCGCTCACAAAGCCTAGTAAAGACCAAAACGGCTCTGTAAAAGAGTTCACCGAAGATGGATTTAAGGGTTAGTCCAATGATGAAGCATTATATTCTCAACCTCAATCCGACTGCCAAGCACGAATGGGATCGGTGTATTTTACGTGACCCACTGACTGCGAAACGCCCGGATATTGCTAAATTAATCGCTGAAGCTGTTGGTACTGACACTGGTAGTTATTTAGTGAGTGTAAATATTCAAGTACAAGTTTTAGAACAAGCTGCTGCGCCTCAGTCCGAACAACTCTCGCTACCACTTCCAGAAGTAAATATCCCGTCACAACTGCGAGAAGTGGCGTAAGAGTTGGGGAGTCGGGAGTGGGGGGAGTGTGGGGAGTAGTTTTTTTATGAGGAAGAGGATTTGATGGTAGAACTAAGTCATTATCCCACTGCGATCGCTCAAGCTGCCGAACGGGTGGCTGAAATAGATTCTCAGTTAATGGCGGTACAGCAGCAAATTGACCGATTTGAAGGTAATGCGGATCGCGCTGCTGCTTTTGATGTGGATTTGAAAAATGATGCTCAACGCAAAGCCCGTCGGTTTGAAGTTTTGCTGGTGAATCAGGAATATCAACAGGCTATGGATACTCAGATTCGCTTAACTGGGGAAAAAGCCCATGCGATAGCTCATTTGGAATATCTGCGTAACCAGTTTAGTGTAGCTAAATTATCAGCCAGATTAGCGATCGCCCAACAACTGACTGACTTTGAATCTCGTGAATTAGTCGGTTTATAATCGCCTGTCAAATCTGTTCACTGATAACTGTTCACTGATAACTGATTTAATAGTTGAGCAATTTGTTGATTAATAGCGACTATATCAAAACGCTGACAAGCGATCGCTCTCCCATGATTCGCCATAGTTGCAATCATAGCTGTTTCTGCAACACAAGTATTAATCACCTGTGCCAATTCCGCAATTTCTCCAGGTGTCACCAAAAAACCATTAACGCCATGTTCCACTAATTCCATCGCCCCCCCAGCCTGAGCAGCTACCACAGGCGTACCGCATAGCATCGCCTCAACAATCACTCTCCCAAAGGGTTCTGGGGCTGTTGAGGTATGCGCTACCAAGTTACAAGCAGCCATTAATTGGGGAACATCTGCCCTAAATCCTAAAAACTTCACCCGGTTTTCTAATTTCAACTGTGCAACTTGTTCATGCAATTGCTGCACATAATCTTGTTCGCCAAACAAGGCATCACCAACTAAAATTACTGTTACTTCTGGCGGACATTGAGACAAAGCCGCAATTAAAATATGTTGCCCTTTCCAGGGTGCAAGCCGGCTGAAGTGTCCAACTACAAATTTGCCTTCTAGCCCTAACTTTTGCTGTAATTCTTTAACTTCAGATGCAGAAATTTGATAATTTTGGCACTCAAAACCATTATACACAATTTCGGTGATTTTTGCATTTCCTCCTGCTTGGATAAAGGCTGTTTGACTAGCTTGAGAATTAGCAATTACTAATGAAGCAAAACGATTTGCTAAAGTAACAGCAATCCGCAGGTTAGTTTGGCTAAAGTGTTCTAAGGAAAGAATATCATGTAAATGATAAACCAAGGGACGACGGGCTAAAAAGCTCGCCAGTGCGCCAATAACTAAGGCTTTTTGGGTGTTGGCGTAGATGACATCATATTCCTTAGCTGTTTGTACTACTTTAGCTAATAGTGGTGCAAGTTGTCCGACACTGGCTAAAGATTGCAGCAAATTACTTTGTTTGCGAACTTGAATTGCTTGAGTTGCTAACACTTCTACCGGGATATGATGCTGCTGGAGTAACTTTCTAAAATCACCATCTGCAAACAAGCCTACCAAAGCGCGATCGCCATAGGGTTTAGCAATATCTATTAAACAAAGTTCCGCACCACCAGGTTTACCGCTTTGGTCTAAAAACAGAATTTTCATATATGATAATCTTCTGGGTATATTCTACACTTAAGCTAAGAGAACATGGCGGACTTTTTGGGCTATTTGTTGCCAATCAAAATTATTGACTGCATACTCACGGCAGATTTCTCTTACAGGAATTGATAAATTTCCTAAAAGTATCTGGGCTAATTTTTCCGCAATGGCTGAAGCTTCGGCAGAAGTAGTAATTAAATCGGGGGAAAATGATGCTAAAATTTCTGGCATTCCCCCAATTGGGGTACATAAAACTGGAGTTCCACAAGCTAAAGATTCAATAATTGCTAATCCAAACCCTTCAAAAGATTGGCTAGGCATAACTGTTAATTCAGCCGCTTGGTAAGCTAGGGGTAATTGTGCATCAGGGAGAAAACCTAAAAATTTTACGTTGTCTTCTAAGCCTAATTCTTTAACCTGTTTTTGTAGTGTAGCTTGCAAATGACCACGACCAGCGATCGCTAGCCAAACATCAGGAACTTGTGGCTTAATTATCGCCAAGGCTTGTAATAATTTGTCAATCCCAACTCGCTGTACTAAGCGGCGAGATGTAAACAGAATGCGGCGATTTTCCGGCCAGTCTAGCTGCTTTCGTGCGGCTTGGCGTGACAAATTGGCTTGAAACCACTGAAGATTCACTCCCCCAGGGATAATATGAATTCTGCTCCAAGGTATTTGATACTGTTGATGTAAAATATTACCGAATGCTTTACTTAGAACAATAAAGCGATCGCAACGATTATAAGTGCTTTGTTCTATGAGTCGGCGCTTGAGAAAAAGACTAACTTGATTATTAACTGTTTCCTCTTGAGTTTCAGCCGCCCAAGGGCCATGAAAGTTAAATGTTATGGGTACGCCTTTGGGCAAAAGATCCAAAATCGGAAAGCTATATAATGCAAAATGCAGATTAATTGCATCTGGTTTACTGACTCTTGTTTTCTTAAACTTGTGACGAATAGATCCCATGCGTTGCCAAATTCTTTGATCTGGATCAGCCAAATTAGTCAACTTTATTGGCACATTTAATTCAGTTTCTGGTAAACCAACTCCACATAATTCTATTTGGTCTTGATTGGCTGCTAAGTTATGAGTTAGTTCATAAATATACCTTTCTAATCCTCCGGGAGTTTGGGGAAACCAGCCTATTCCTAGTGTGAGAATAGATGCAGATGTTGAATTAAAATGTTCTTTTTTATCTTCCACCTACTTAGCTCCTATCATATATTGAACCTGCATACAGCAGTTTGCAACTGAATCTAGTACATCAAAAAATCATTAACTAAAGATGTCGGGTACACAAATAAGTCAGTACTTCATCTCCATCAAAACTGCTGTATGTTTATTTTGATACTAATCAGCGATAAATCATTTTATGCTGCTAGTAATTCTATCCTGCCATTCTCAACAAAATCCGTAATTTTCACGTCCTACTCTGTAGATATTTTCCGAAAACAATAATTTATAAACTATTTATATTACCCTGTCAATACCTGTGTTTGATTAGTGGCATTATTTCAATTAGTTTGTCGTGAACTTTGGGGAAAGTTTGGTATTAAAGGTTACTATTTTTTCTTGATTAAAAGTCAATATTAATACATTTACAGTAAATTAAAATCATGTGTTTTTTTGGTAAATTTTTAGTAAACATGGAATTTTTAGCAAGAATTATTTATCATTAAATATGTAAATCAAGAGAAAACCTGAAATTCGTGGCAGATAATTAAATTTCGGTATTTTAGGTTTTTAAATTCATTTTTGTGCTGATTATTGGTATTTAATTAGGAGTTAAGCACAAGTTAAGTAGGTCGGCGTAAATAAAGTTAACTAGCTAGGGTCGTCATTGGTCATTTGTCATTGGTCATTAGTAAGGGTTTGGGTCTTGTTTACGAGTCTTAACATATTTTGGTTTATTCATGCTTACCTACTTAGGAAAGAATGAACCACGTTCGCGTTAGCGTCTCCCCTTCTCCCAAAGGGAGAGGCTAGCGCCAAGGGAGAAGGAAAGAGGTTTGAGAGAGATTTTGCGTCAGTCTTGTTAATCTCAGTGACTCAATTTTATGATTCATAACGCTTGAAAATAATATGCGAAATAGATTAATACAGCAGTTGGGCGAAATTTACGACAAGCTGAATCAATACATCAATAGACTAACTGGAAATAGAAATTTTCACAGGTTAAAATTTGTCAATTTTGTCTTATTTATAGCCGTAGGGATAATTTTTACGGCTATTGGGTTTTCCAATGATGGGGCTAATAGTAAAACACCTCAACTCACATATCAAACTTCTTGGATTGGTAATACTTTTGGTGGTGGAGAAAAGTGGGTACAAAATAATATTGAGGGGATGTATGTTGCACCCAATGGCACGGTTTATACTAATAGCATTTGGGATGAAGCAGGTAGAGAAGCCGGCATATATAAAGACGGTGATGTAATTGGTAAATTGAGTGATACCCACGGCTGGAATCGTATCGGGGGAAAAGCTGTAACGGCAAATAGTAAATATATTTACATTGCTATGCGCCAAGATCATGTTAATAGGAAAGATCAAGATTATCCTCCAGAAGGCACAAATTGGTATTGCGTTAGACGCTATGATTTATCGGGAAAATCTGCACCCTTTACCGAAGGACGTGGTTGGGATAAAAGTATGTTAATTGTCAGTAACAAAAGTGCAGTTACTGGATTAGCAACGAGGGGAAATGAGTTATATGTCAGTGATGCTGCTGCTAATCGCCTGCGTGTCTATAACACCGAAACCATGAAGGAAATACGCAGTTTTAGTGTTGCTAGTCCGGGGGGAATAACTGTTGATAAACAAGGGAATCTGTGGATTATTCAAGATAAAAATGGCAGTAATCCTGCTAAGATTGTGCATTATTCCCCGGAAGGAAAGCAATTATCCCAAGAGATAACTAATATTGTAGAACCAAGTGCGATCGCTGTTGCTCCTCAAGACAGGCTTTTGGTAGCGGAAAATGGTCCTCGTCAGCAAGTGCTGATTTACCAAATTAAAAAACAGCCCGTACAGATTGGTACTTTGGGTAGTCAAGGGGGAATTTTTGCTGGTGTTGCTGGTGAAGTCAAAGATGTGAAACTTTATGGTTTGACTGGAGTTGGTACAGATACCGCAGGTAATATCTATGTAAATAGTAATGGTTTCAATAATTCCGGCACAGATTTACGCAAGTTTTCATCATCGGGAAAGCTGTTATGGAAATTAATGGGATTGAAGTTTGTTGATAATGCTGATGCTGATCCCAAGACTGATGGGGTAAATTTATTTACCAAACAAGAACAATTTTTGATGGATTATAGTAAGTCGGCTGGTCAGCAATGGACTTACAAAGCTTACACATTAAATCCTTTCAAATATCCCCAAGATCCACGTTTGCATACATCCCCAGATGCTACCTGGGTACGCCGCATCCAAGGAAAACCCTTTGTTTTTCTGACTGATATGTATGAAAGCTTTTTGCAAATTTATCGCTTCAATCCCGATACAGATGGCAAAATTGCGATTCCGGCGGGAATGTTTGTGGGAACTCGTGGGGGTGGGGGAAAATCAATTGGGGGAAATTGGCCTCCGCAGCAACCAGAATCAGGTGAATGGATTTGGCGCGATCGCAACAATAACGGTAAATTTGACAAGGGTGAATACGATACCAGCGAAGATTATCCTTATATCGGCGGATGGTGGGTAGATAGTCAAGGCGATGTCTGGAAAACCTTGCGAACCAAAGACGGTATCCGACACTATCCTTTGCAGGGTCTAGATAATCATGGGAACCCCATCTACACCTATAGTTCGATGGAAAAGCAAAAAACCCCCAGCCTATTTAGCGATTTGCGGCGCATCGAGTATTTACCAGAAACCGATACCATGTATTTATCCGGCTTTACAGTCGATCATCCCCCAGTTGGTGATGACACCAAAGTTCTGGGATCGGAGATTGTGCGTTTTGACAATTGGAGTCGCGGAAATAGCACACCTCGTTGGCGGATAGTAGTTCCCCACGATACCACTGGTAAACGCGAAGTTTCCACCGCAGCCATGAGTATAGCGGGAGACTATGTTTTTGCTGTGACAGTAAAAACCGCAGAAGTATATGTATATAATGCCAAGACAGGGGCTTTTATCAAAAACTTAAAACCAGGGCCAGAAGTTGCAAAGGAAAGTGGCTGGGTTGATATCCCCTATGGGATTCGGGCGATGCGCCGAGCTAATGGTGAGTATCTCGTATTTGTAGAAGAAAATGCCAAAGCTAAAGTGCTTGTTTATCGCTTTAAGCCGTAAATATTACCTCAAAGTTGATCGTAAATAATTCTAACCGGGTTTCTGGCTATTCTCTAGTAACCCGGTTTTTTTTATGTCTTGTTTTCCTGCTATATAAAACCTAGACAAAACTAGACTTTACTTTCTACTTCAACGGGAGCATGGGAGCAGTTATCCCTCAGTAGACTTTCACGCCTTAGCCAGACGCGATTGTGTTCCAATTAAGTTTCTGAAAAAGACTACCACCATCATTGCTTGGTTTTCGCGTCGGCAATAGTCTCAATTCAATACTTGATATCACCGTATTATATATCAAGTAGTTGATTTTTTCCTAAAATATATATTGACTTTTGTCAATATAAGTATAGTTTTGTCTATGAAATTGTCAACTTAGGACTTGCTCTCTGTTTACTCACATCCCCGTACATAATTTCATCGCAGAAAACAACCTCATTTAGCCATAAAAACTGAGTTATTTTTTGGCAATTTGAGACATGAGTTAATATTAATATTTTTCCTTTTCCAAAAAAATAAATTCTTTTCATTTAAAAGCAGCAATAATTGAATTATTATGCAACAAGCAGGAAAGAAAATCAGGACTTACGCAGGAACTCTCTGAAATCCTCTTCCCTTCGTGTCCTTCGTACCTTCGTGGTTCGTTTCTCCGTTGCTTGTGGGTAAGTCCTAAAAATTATATACACCAAGTCAAACCATCAATGAGACAAATTCTGATTTAAGCTGTTTTTAGGCTCTTATGAATCTTTTTAAGGTGAAATAACTGCTGAGGATAAAAATTGTATGCGGATATTACATATAATCAATCATGTGCAGAATATTGGTAATGGCATTGTCAATGTAGCAGTAGACTTAGCTTGTTTACAAAGTAAAGATGGTCATACTGTGGCTGTAGTCTCAGATGGTGGAGAATATGAGGCATTATTAGCATTTCATGATGTGAGACACTGGCAATTAAGTCAGTCTAGGGAACCCCTAAATATTCTCAAAGCTGCTTGGGGTTATTGGCAAATTGTGCAAGAATTTCAGCCAGATATTGTTCATGCACATATGATGACAGGGGTTGTATTAGCGGGGATTTGCAAAAGCGTTTGTAAGTACAGTTTAGTTTCTACGGTACATAATGAGTTTCAGCGTAGTTCTGTACTGATGGGATTGGCGGATCGAGTTATTGCAGTTAGTTATGCAGTAGCTAATTCAATGGTACGGCGTGGTATACCACAAAAAAAGTTGCGGGTGGTATCTAATGGGACATTAAACAGTCCTCGACATCGCAGTATTCAAGATTACCAACCACTACCCCTACAGCGTCCAGCAATTACCACTGTGGCTGGGATGTATTCTCGTAAAGGAATTGGGGAGTTAATTACGGCTTTTGTGACAATTGCGGCAGAATTTCCCGACGCACATCTATACTTAGTGGGAGATGGTCCAGACCGTGCTATGTTTGAGATCATGGCGCAAGATACAGTTTATAGCGATCGCATTCATTTTGCAGGTTTCCAGCCAGAACCGCAACGCTATCTGCTAGCAACGGATATTTTTGTTTTGGCTTCTCATTGCGAATCCTTTGGTTTAGTGCTAACAGAGGCGCGGGAAGCAGGTTGTGCAATTATCGCCAGCGATGTAGATGGTATCCCGGAAACTTTAGATAATCGTCTAGCCGGGATTTTAGTTCCACCTCAAGATAGTCAAACTTTAGCCACGGCTTTGACAGAATTGCTCAGAGATTCAGTACAATTACACAGGTGGAAATATCGCGCCCAAGAAAATTTACAGCGTTTCAGTGCAGCGCGGGTGAATGCGGAAACCTTGGCTGTATACCACGAATTAGCCACGAATTACAATGCCCCGAAAATATTCGCCAAAAAAGAAGTTTTAGTTGGTAAATAAGACGATGAGGGGACGGGTGAGGACACCCATCCCACAAGAAATTTTGGGCTGTTTTTTGATTTTTCAGGTTCTAATTTTCAGCTAATAATGTCTTTGTTGCTGACTCTCCGGCTTTTTGCAATTGGCGCTTGATTTGGAACAGCAATAAACTTAAAATACCTGCGTGTACCACAATTGCGAGCATCGGAACCATTGCACCTAAAGAAGCGTTTGTTGGTGGGAATAAGAAGTCCTATTGCCATTGTACGGGGAAGCGATCGCTTGTTTCTTGAATAAACTGGTTTAAGCGTTCTAAACTGAGAGTACCGGGGACGGGATAACGGGCTGAGATATTGCGTTTGAGGTCAGTATAATAACGAATTAATGTTACGAAATTTCGGGGAAAATCCTCTTCTACCATCCCGATAAATTCACCGCGCTGGCGTGCGTATTTGAAGACCTCGCGCCATTGGGAAATGCTAGGTAAACCCACTGATTCCACGCCGTGAGAAAATAAAATCATGAAAATCTCATCGTATGGGTCAGCTTTGCCCAGATAATCTTTAATCCAATCTAGGGAAGGTTCCATGTTAAACTTCATCCAGAATGGGACTGAGCCAGTACGTAAAGTCCACATGGGTTCGAGTAAAATGAAAGACTCTACTAATAACCGATTAGCAATGATTCCCCGTTGTTTGTACCACCAACGATAAAGTTCGGCGACGAAAGGACTCAGGTGTTCTGGTTCTTTAAAGATAATTCGCCGGACACGATAACCGCGATCGCGTGCAAAGTTTTCCACATCTTGCCGTAAACTAGTTTCAAAACCCCATTCTGCTTCCGGACTATCTCCGTCTGGTGTTGGTGCGTCCCAATGTCGCCGATGTGATTGGTATTTTTCTAAGTATCTCCTGACACGATCGCTGTTGTCAAAGTATTCCTCTGGTGTCGCTCCACCCAACGCCCCAAACTGGAAAAAATGGCGATCGCCTATGGAAGTTGTCGGCCAAGTTCGTTCACATTCTACAATAAAAATTGTCCCACCTCTGGGTAAATTCTTTTCTAAAAAGCGCTTGTATGCTGAACTCAAACGCAAATATTTCACTCTAAAATAGGTCATTCCCCGCAAAGTCAAACGGTCTTGACTGGGGTCATACATATGATGTAATTGCAGGTCAGGATTGGCATCCAGAAGGGGCTGGGCTGTCCTTCTACCCCACTCCATCGCCTTTTTTGGCTCATCGGGATGCAATTCCGGATACAGCACCGGAATCAGAAAAGTTTGGGGTAGCCAAGGCATACCCAACGCCGCACACAGATGCACCAGCGCCCCACTCGCAGAACCAATTGCTACAGCCTGATATTCATTTTGGGGATATTCACTGACCATCCACTCTGAGACTACCTCAGAACTGACATCTCCCAATCGTTCTGGCGGGATGGATTCCCCTGCACTACCAACTGTATAGATTAATTCTTTAGCTGGTGGAGGTAGCTTGTTAAGTGCAGTGGCAATTGGCTCTAGAGCCGTCGGTAATGTCCCCATTCCGGGAAAATCATCGCCGCGCAAGTAAGCAGCAGTGGCGCGGAGCATGGCTGTACCAGAGTCAAATCCGGCAAGGTAGGGCGGAGCAACCCGGAATTGTGCCATGAAGGAAGCTAACATTCGGTTATATATGGGCGTTTGCATTGAATTTCTCCTGAAACGAACCACACCAGGCGCAGAGGACACAGAGGAAGGAGATTTTGAGAGGTTTTTTGCGTTAGGTGATTTCGTGTTTTTTTGTTTGGAGGTCTTTAGCTTCTATGAAGGCGCGAGTGACGCGGGTTAATTCTAGGGGTCTGCTGTAATTCAGGGTATGTCCACCACCGGGAATCACCGCAAGTCGAGCATTGGGTAAAAGATGCACTACTTCCTCCGCCCACTGCTGCGGCACAACGGGGTCTTCTTTGCCACGCACAACTAATGTGGGTACGTGCATATACGGTAGTTTTTCTTCAATGCGGTCTGCGAGAGCTATTTGGACAGTGCGGACAAGGCGCGGCCATCCAGCTACCCAGTAATCGTATGCTTGCAGAGGAGCCTGGGATGGGTCTTCTAGGGGAGAATTGAGGAGTAAACGCCACATCTGCTGCGGTAAAGTGCGGGCGTGACGGTCGATGGTTGGCCCTTGTAATATTGCTCTTTCGATGCGATCGCCATAACGCACAGCAAATTCAACTATAATTTGACAACCAAAGGAATTACCCAGCATGGTGGCGCGTTGAATACCGACTGCATCCATCCATTTACACAAACTATCTGCTAATTCGGACAATTCCAGCGTGTGTTTTGGTTTGTCGCTTTTACCGTAACCAGGTAAATCTGGTGCATATACTCGGTAATTAGGTGCTAGTAATTCCGCCGTTGGCATCATATAACTACTGGAAACCACCACTCCATGCACTAAAATCACTACAGCCGCATCTGGTGGTTCGGCTGATACCCGTGCGTGCATCAATAAACCATTCACGATGGTATATTGACTCTGTAATCTCCCCTGACGTAAACTCATAATCTACTTTTCCCCACACTCCCCACACCCCCCACACATTCAAGAAAGGGGTAAACCAATTTTCTGTGCTGTTTCTCTAGCCATATCCCAGACATCTTGGGATGTTATGCCGCCAGTACCGCGCCAATTACCACTGATGCCTGTATAATCGTGCATTGGCTCAAATACATTGCCATCACTGATGGGGGCTGGTTTATGATCCTGAAAGTGATCTTGATCAACTTGTTTGGCCATCATCGGTTCATATAGGTCTGGCGCTAAGGTTTTTTGCAAAAGCTGCAAGTATACAGCTTGACCAACGATAATTTCTCGCTCTGGTTTATCCACTAACCCCACAATAGCTTCGGCTACCTGTTTTGCCGGATATACAGGCGACATTGCCTTAGTCTGACGACCCGTATAATTAGCGGCGTGTTGAAAAATTGGTGTATCTATAGAACCTGGTAAGACTGTGCTGACATGAATATCTTTGGCATTATCTAAATATAATTCCATCCGCAGAGAGTCAGAAAGTCCGCGAATGGCATATTTACTGATAGTGTAAGGGCTGGTGTATGGCTGACCAGTTACGCCAACTACTGAAGAAACATTAATTAAATTACCGCTACCTTGTTCCCGGAAGTGCGGTAAAACAGCACGCGCACCATAAATGTAACCAAATAAATTTGTTTCAATTACTTGACGGAAAAGATCCGGGGGTGCTTCTTCAAAGCGGGCAAATAAGCTGACGGCGGCGTTATTCACCCAAACATCAATTCGCCCAAAGTTAGAAATTGCACCACGTGCTAAGTCTTGAACTGCTGACTCTCTACTAACATCAGTTCGCATGGCTACAGCAGTTGCACCGAGGCGTTGACAGTCTTGGGCTACTTCTTCTAAAGCTGTCTCATTGCGTGCTGCTAACACCAAGGTGGCGCGCTGTTTGGCAAACTCCAGCGCTGTGGCACGTCCAATACCAGTGGATGCACCTGTAATCACGATGACTGAATTTCTAATTGGTCGTGGCATATTCCTTTCTCCTTAAGAGCTTGATTTAGGGCAAATTTACATTTGATTTGCTGAAACTTTGTTATTTATCTAATTACTGCCCTATTGTTTCTGAACTTTTATCCTTTTATTTTTATAGCTATTTATTTATGAGTTGGATATTAAAAACACTCGTACTAATATTACAAAAATTATTTACATTTCTATTACAGTCTTCAGATAGATATTTGTGATTTCATGCAGACTTATTTTGAGGTTTATTGTAATTTTGGTCACTAAAATAATTTACATAAATCTACCTCTTAGCACCTTGCTGCTTAAATAATGGTTCCCCCCACTGATAGAATAAAAACCCTCATTACCGAGTTAAATTCAAATTAGCATTATTCTGTTTATTCTTTAACTACACCTACTTAAACTCATAAATCAGCACACACCAGACGGAAATTTCTCAATTTCATGCTCCCTCTCCTTAATAAGGAGAGGGTTGGGGTGAGGTTTTTTAAAGCTTGCGAAAAAATAATAGAAAACCTATGTATGTAGCACTATGGCCGGGGGAAGTATATCCTTTAGGCTCTAATTGGGACGGTAAAGGCACAAATTTTGCTTTATTTTCAGAAAATGCCACAGGGGTAGACCTTTGTTTATTTGATGAAAAAGATAATGAAATTCGTTTACCTTTCAGCGAAAAAAATAATTTTGTTTGGCACGGTTATATACCAGGAATAGGGCCAGGACAACGGTATGGCTTTCGAGTGCATGGTCCCTGGTCGCCAGAAACTGGTCATCGCTTTAACCCCAATAAACTGTTAATTGACCCCTATGCTAAAGCAATTGATGGCGAAATTAAACATAGTCGAGCTATTTTCGGCTATTCTTGGGATGATCCTCAACCAGACTTAGCTTTTTCCAATTTAGATAATGCCCAAAATATGCCTAAATGTGTTGTCGTAGACCAATCTTTTGATTGGGAAGATGACAAACTGTTGTATAGACCGTGGCACGAAACTATCATTTATGAAACCCACGTCAAGGGCTTGACTAAACTACACCCAGATATTCCCCCAGAACTGCGGGGAACTTATGCAGGACTGGCACATCCAGCAGTAATTAAACATCTCCAGCAACTAGGAATTACCGCAGTGGAATTAATGCCTGTGCATCAGTTCTTCTCCTGTCCAGGATATTTACTAGAAAAAGGATTAAGTAATTACTGGGGTTACGATTCTATTAACTATTTCACACCCCATTCTAGTTATAGCGCCAGTGGCACATTAGGAGAGCAAGTCACCGAATTTAAGCAGATGGTTAAGGATTTACACTTTGCCGGAATTGAGGTAATTTTAGATGTGGTTTATAACCACACTGGCGAAGGAAATCATTTAGGGCCAACCCTATCACTGCGAGGTATTGATAATTCTGTATACTATCGTCTAGTGGAGGATGACCCCCGCTACTACATGGATTTTACAGGCTGTGGTAATTCTTTGAATGTGCGCCATGCCCAAGTCCTGAAGTTAATCATGGATAGCCTGCGCTATTGGGTGACAGAAATGCACGTCGATGGTTTCCGCTTTGATTTGGCTTCGGCGTTGGCGCGGGAATTATATGCGGTAGATAGCCTAGCAGCGTTTTTTGACATTATTCATCAAGACCCAGTATTGGCAGATGTAAAGTTAATTGCAGAACCTTGGGATGTGGGAGATGGTGGTTATCAAGTCGGGAATTTTCCCCTGCGCTGGTCTGAATGGAATGGCAGGTACAGGGATACGGTGCGGTCTTTTTGGCGGGGTGCAGAAAACAGCCTGGGGCAGTTTGCTTACTCTTTCACGGGTAGCCCTGACTTGTATCAAACAAATGGGCGCAGTCCCAATGCAAGCATTAATTTTATCACTGCCCATGATGGTTTTACGCTGAATGATTTGGTCAGTTATAACGAAAAGCACAACGAGGCGAATAAAGAAGATAGCCAAGATGGGGAAAATCACAATAATTCTTGGAATTGTGGTGTAGAAGGTGATACTAATGACCCAGAAATATTGCGTTTGCGGGAACGTCAGCGACGCAATTTTTTAGCCACTTTAATGTTGTCTCAGGGTGTCCCGATGCTGCTGGGGGGAGATGAATTTGGCTTTAGTCAGAAAGGTAATAATAATGCTTATTGCCAAGATAATGAGATTTCTTGGAAAGATTGGGATTTGCAAGAATCAAATGCAGATTTATTGAATTTTACGCGTGAATTGATTTATTTCCGCCATCAGCATCCAGTTTTTCGACGGCGTAAATGGTTTCAAGGTGAACCTATTTATGGTTTTGGTATTGGTGATATTAGTTGGTTCAATGCTGATGGTAGTGAAATGACTGATGAACAGTGGTTAGTTAATTATGCCAAGGTGATGAGCATTTTCTTGAATGGTGAAGGAATTGCTACTCCTGGCCCTCATGGTGAGCGCATTATTGATGAGAGTTTTTTACTATTTTATAACGCTCATTATGAGCCAATTGATTTTGTTCTACCCAATGGTTTTAAGGAGAGGGGATGGGAGATGGTGATTGATACTAATGAACCACGTTTCATTTTACCAGGAAAGTTGGTATCAGGTTATCAAATTGTACCATTAATTGAGCGATCGCTTGTTTTGCTTCGTCGTCTGGCTTAAATGTTTGTATGGGTTTTAGGAGGAACTAACCGCAAAGTACGCAAAGTACACAAAGGAAGAAGGAAGAAGGAAGAAAATTTGGCGCGGTTCCTTACAAGGAAATAGTATCAGGTTTTATGATGAAAATTGGCGCTCATTATTTAGGTGACGGTATTTGTGAATTTACACTTTGGGGACCACATTTAGAAAGCGTTGCCTTAGAAATTGTTTCTCCTTATCAGCGCTTATTACCCATGCGCCAAGAAGGAGGATATTGGCAAGTTACCGCCAGGGATATTGAACCAGGAACGCTTTATTTATATCAATTAAATAATAGCGAATCTAGACCTGACCCCGCATCAAATTTTCAACCTATCGATGTACATAGTCCTTCCCAAGTTATAAATCACAGCTTTGCTTGGAGTGACAGCAATTGGTCTGGTATTGCTTTAGAAACTATGATTATGTATGAGTTGCACGTTGGTACTTTCACACCAGAAGGAACTTTTGCAGCTATTATTCCCCGACTCTCAGATTTACGAGAGTTAGGAATAAATACTATTGAAATCATGCCAGTGGCGCAATTTCCAGGAGATAGAAATTGGGGTTATGATGGAGTATATCCCTTTGCTGTGCAGAATTCTTATGGTGGACCTCATCAGTTAAAGCAATTAGTTGATGCTTGTCACCAACAAGGAATAGCTGTAATTTTAGATGTGGTTTATAACCACTTTGGCCCTGAAGGTAATTATACAAGTCGCTTCGCCCCATATTTTACAGAAACTTATCGCACTCCTTGGGGAAGTGCTATGAATTTTGACGATGCTGATAGTTATGATGTGCGTCAATTTTTCATTCAAAATGCACTTTACTGGTTAGGTGAATTTCATATTGATGCTTTACGTTTAGATGCAATTCACGCTATTTATGATTTGGGTGCTAAACACTTTTTAGCAGAACTCGCCGAAAATGTGGCTACACTTTCTCAGCAACAGGGACGCAAACTTTATTTAATTGCTGAAAGTGATTTAAATGACCCTAAAGTAATTCGCCCTGCTGAATTAGGCGGTTATGGAATTGATGCTCAATGGAGTGATGATTTTCATCATTCATTATATAGTTTATTGACAGGCGATCGCACTGGTTACTACGCCGATTTTGGCAAGTGTGAACATTTAGCTAAAGCCTACAAAGACAGCTTTGTTTATGACTGGAAATATTCCTATTATCGCCAACGATATCACGGAAATCATGCAGGCGATCGCTCTCCCTCACAATTTATAGTAGCCATCCAAAATCATGACCAAATAGGTAACAGAGTTTTAGGCGAAAGATTATCACAATTAGTAGATTTTGAAGGTTTAAAATTAGCTGCTGGCGTAGTCCTACTTTCTCCCTATATTCCCCTGTTATTTATGGGAGAAGAATATGGAGAAGAATCGCCCTTTATATACTTTGTCAGTCACTCAGACCCAGATTTAATTAAAGCAGTTAGAGAAGGGCGTAAACAAGAATTTTTCGCTTTTCATTCTCAAGGAGAACCACCAGATCCAGAATCACCAGACACCTTTAATAATTGTAAGCTGAATTGGGAAAAACGCCAATCAGGTAAACATCAAGTTTTATTATCCTTTTACAAAAAACTGATTCAAATACGCACCCAGAACCCAGCCTTATTGAAACGCGAAAGAGAAAGTTTAAAAATAAGCTGTCATGAAGACCAAAAGCTAATTACCTGGTTTAAATATAGCCAAGAAAACCAAATATTCTGTGCAATAAACTTTAATAACTGTGACATTACATTTAGCCAAGAATTCACAGATAATAATTGGGTAAAAATTTTAGATTCTGCCGAAACAAAGTGGTTAGGTAAAGGTTCACAGTTACCCAAAAAAACTAAATTATATCAAGAATTAACCCTGTCTAAACAAAGTTTTGCCCTTTATGAAAAGCAATTTATAAAATAATGAAAAACCAAATACTTCACATCTTCTCACTAATATCTATTAATCATTAGACAAATCCTCTCATCCTTATTCACTTGGCGTACTTGGCGTACTTGGCGGTTCGTAAAATCTTAATTCTTACAAACTAAATTTACCCATGCGAATACCAACAGCAACATATCGAATTCAATTTAATTCCCAATTTGGTTTTAACTCAGCCCAAAAAATCATTAATTATCTGAACGAACTAGGAATTTCCGACCTTTACGCATCACCAATATTTAAAGCCAGAACAGGTAGTAGTCACGGCTATGATATAGTTGATCCCAATCAACTAAACCCAGAACTAGGAAAACCAGAAGATTTTACCGCCTTAGTTGAAGAATTAAAACAGCAAAATATGGGTTGGCTACAAGATATTGTCCCCAACCATATGGCTTATGATAGCCAAAATAAATATCTGATGGATGTTCTCGAAAATGGTGTTAATTCTATTTATGCTAATTACTTTGATATTGCCTGGAATTCTCCTATAAGCAATGGATTTGGTGATAGTCAACAACCAATTTTAGCACCTTTACTCGGTAACTTTTACGGTGAATCTTTAGAAAATGGAGAAATTCAACTCAAATATGATCAAAATGGCTTGAGCGTGAATTATTACGATTTCAGGTTTCCTCTAAAATTGGAATCTTATGCAATATTTCTCAATCAGAATATAGGTAAATTATCTCAAATTTTAGGCAGGAAAAATCCCATATTTGTGAGATTACTTGGTATTCTTTATTTGGTAAGACATATACCTGCTGATGCTACCCCAAAGGAGAGACAAGACCAAATAGATTTTGTTAAAGGGTTGTTGTGGGAACTTTACACAGATAATACAGAAGTCCAAACATTTATTGACGAAAATCTTCAACTTTTTAATGGAGAACCAGGTAAACCAGAAACTTTTAATCTTTTAGATACTTTACTTTCTGAACAGTTCTTCCGTCTAGCTTTTTGGAAGGTCGGCGCAGAAGAAATTAATTACAGAAGATTTTTTACAATCAATGAATTAATATCTGTCAATGTCGAAGATTTTCAGGTATTTGAAAAGACCCATGCTTTAATTACGAGGTTGGTGAAAGAAAATCAAATTACTGGTTTACGAATTGACCATATTGATGGACTTTATGACCCAACTCAGTATTTACAAAGACTAAAAGAAAAAATTGGTGATACATATACCACCGTCGAAAAGATTTTGGAATTAGGGGAAGAGTTACCAAACCACTGGTCAGTTCAGGGTACTACAGGGTATGATTTCTTAAATTATCTTAATGGTATTTTTTGTCAAACTGCAAGCCAAGAAGATTTTACCCAAATCTACTGGAATTTAACGGGTTTTAGAACAGCTTTAAAACAACTAGCTATTGAGAAAAAGCATTTAATTTTAGAACGAAATTTAGCCGGAGATATTGATAATTTAACTTATTTTTTAAAGAAAATAGCAAGTAAACATCGTTACGGTAATGATTTTACCATTAATGGCTTAAAACGTGCGATCGCAGAAGTTTTAACTCTCTTCCCAATTTATCGAACTTACACAAATCAAGATGGTATATTACCAGCAGACCGCCAATATATTCAAGCTGTAATTCAACAAGCAAAATCAAATATTCCCCTACTACATCATGAATTAAATTTCATTGAAAAACTGCTATTACTGGAATATGAAAATTATCTCACACCAGATGATCAAGAGCAATGGCTTTATTTTGTCATGCGACTACAACAATATACTGGACCCTTAATGGCCAAAGGAGTTGAAGACACAGCTTTATATGTTTATAACCGCTTTATTTCTTTAAATGAAGTCGGTGGAAATCCTGATAATTTTGGTGTAAGTATTGCCGATTTTCACGACTTTAATCAACAGCGAAAAACCCATTGGTTACACTCAATGAATGCTACTTCCACCCATGATACTAAACGGGGTGAAGATATCCGCGCCAGATTAAATGTTTTATCAGAAATTCCCGAAGAGTGGAAAACACAAGTTTACGCATTTTGTGAAATGAATCTTGATCACAAAACAAGTGTAAATAAAAGTTTACCTATGCCAGATAGGAACGACGAATATCAATTTTATCAGATGCTAATTGGTGCATTTCCATTCTTTGAACATGAGTATAATGACTTTTGCCAACGTATTCAAGATTATGTCCTCAAAGCTGCTAGAGAAGCTAAAGTCTACACAGCATGGCTGCGACCTAATGAAACTTATGAAAATGCTTTAACTAAGTTTGTTGCAGCAGTTTTAAAACCTTCAGATGAAAATACATTTTTGCAGAAATTTCTACCTTTTCAAAAGCGGATAGCATACTATGGTATTTTTAATTCCTTATCTCAAACATTACTAAAAATCACCTCTCCTGGAGTTCCCGATTTTTATCAAGGAACTGAACTTTGGGATTTCAGTATGGTTGACCCTGATAATCGTCGTCCGGTTGATTTTGAACTGCGAGAGACTCATCTCAAAGCCATTAAAGAACAAGCCCAGACTGATATTTTAAAATTAATAGATGAATTATTAGCAACGAAGGAAGATAGTAGAATTAAGCTGTTTCTAATTACCCAAGCTTTAAAAGCGAGAAGAGAAAATTTAACACTTTTCCAGCAAGGTAGCTATCTACCTTTAGAAACTAGGGGAAAATTTGCAGATAATATCATTGCTTTTGCGAGAATTCATAGTAATCAGACAATTATTACCATTGCACCCCGATTTTTTACCAATTTAATTCAACCCGGAGAATATCCTCTAAATAAGCAAATCTGGGAGGATACATATATTGATTTACCACCAGCAGCGCCTTCAGTTTGGCAAAATACCATTACTGGGGAAATAGTCAGCGCTGATAAAATCATGTTAATTGGTGATGTACTTAAACATTTCCCTGTAGCCTTGTTGAAAGGAAATAAGATTATCGTTCGCGCAGCGTGCGCGTAGCGCATACCGCCAAGTACGCCAAGAACGCCAAGGAAAAGAGGGATAAT
The DNA here is from genome assembly GCF_000340565.2 of Nodularia spumigena CCY9414. NCBI lineage: Bacteria > Bacillati > Cyanobacteriota > Cyanophyceae > Nostocales > Nodulariaceae > Nodularia > Nodularia spumigena. The sequence goes on along the minus strand of NZ_CP007203.1, from coordinate 4,213,362 downwards.
CAAAACTCTGCGAACCTTTGCGTGACCTTAGCGCCCCTCTGCGTTAAAAAACTCTAAAATTTAAGGTGCTAATCTCGCCTTACCTTGACGCTGCTTTTCATACCATTGTGCGATCGCAGGAGTCCAATCTGCAAAATGAGGCCACATCATTTCACACAACTGTTGAATTTCCAATTGAGCATCCTTCTTATTTCTCATATCACAAAAGTGCATAAAAGACCTTAAATTGAAACTGACGACAAAATGCTGGCGATAGTCAAAAGGTACTTTACCTCTAGCGTGTTCCTCAGACATTCCCCCCTCAAAATCAGCTTTGTAACGCTTCGCTGCTTCGAGACACCATGCTAAATCTGCGGCTCGTTGTTCTGGTGAATAGTAATATTTTTTGCCTTGTCTATCAGAGTAATCACCAACGGGACGCAAGTAGAAAACGTCTTCTATGTCTTTTTTACCTTCTACTACATCAATAAACTGGTTCCCCGTGTATCTAAAAGATTGGACATCAAATGATACACTAACCCGATGTGTACGAGCCTGCTGCATCACACTGTGAGGAAAATAACCACAGTTAAAAACAATCTGGGGATGCTCAAGCGGGCCATAGTGTCCCCTCTCGCCTGCCAAAAGTCGCCTGACAATAATTTCGCCGCATTGTGACTCCGAAGGCCAGGAGTCGCGCTCGTCATAAACAAAGCCATCGCTATAGTCTTGGTGCATCGCAGCATAAACCACTTGCTGCGGGTTTGGTGTTTTGGCAATAACCTCTACTCGGAATCGATGCATTGATAAATTGCAACCTGTTGGTGAAACGTCTTTGTGAACCCGATTCACTATGATATCTCGTTCAGGAGTGCTGATCTCATCAAATACAGAACCTCACCCCCAGCCCCTCTCCTTGCTAAGGAGAGGGGAGAAAGAGTTGAACCTCCCCACGTCTAAAGCCAGGGGATTCTTGCCCACCTGAAAAAGGCGACAACGGGACATTCAAGTATCCCTCTACTCACTCAAAGAGCTTTTGCTCTCATTCGCGCATACTTTCTGAGTCCTTCATATTTTAAAGATGAACGCTCCATATCCTGCCCTTATTTGCCCTTTAACTATTCCGAATCGAGTCGGATATGTCCGTTGCCGGGATTGCTCCGTACTAGGATATTTCAAGGCGCTGAAGGTTATTCCTACTTGTTTTCTCGCTAATCTATTTTAACACTGTGGCTAAAGCCACGCAATCGTTTGACGGAACTTAAAAGTTCTTACCGCCTTCTCCCCATGCCTAAAGTCAGGGGCTTGCGTCTCGTTTTTCGGTCAACCAGACTTGCTGATGATTCAAAAAAATTTGTCTCAGATACTTTACAAAGTTTAATAAGTTTGTTACAGTTGTTTACATACACAGAGAGAACAGGAAAAATTATATGCGTACCAATACAAGTATTATTGATGACCAAGGTCTAATGAACAACTTTGCCATAGAACCAAAGGTTTATATAGACGAGCAAGGCGATCGCACTGGGTTCACTCCCTACGCCGAATTACTCAATGGTCGTTTAGCTATGATTGGTTTCGTCTCTCTGATTGCATTAGAAGTATTCACAGGACACGGTATCATCGGTCTTTTGGCAAGTCTGTAAAAACTAATTTTAACAATTTAATATCTCACAAATGTAGAGACGGGAAAATTTCCGTCTCTAATTGTATGAATAGCCATCATTCATGCTTAAACTAATAACAGATAAAACAAAAGGTTAGGGACTCAGAATCGTCCCCTACTCCCCACTCCCCACTCCCCAATTGCTATGACTTTAACTGCATCTACAATGTTGCCATTAGGCACGCAAGCACCGGATTTTTATCTACCAGAAGTGGTATATGGAAAAAAAATTTCCCTCGCCACTTTTGCTGATCAAAAAGCATTGTTGGTAATGTTCATTTGTCAGCATTGCCCATTTGTTAAACATATTCAGACAGAATTAGCAAGTCTAGGAAACGATTACCCCTCAAATGATTTAGGAATCGTAGCCATTAGCGCCAATGATGCCGCAAAATATCCAGATGATGCGCCAGTTTCTTTAAAAGCAATGGCCATCAAACTGGGTTTTAACTTTCCCTTGTGTTATGACGAAACTCAGGAAACAGCAAAAGCTTATACAGCAGCTTGCACACCTGATTTTTTTGTATTTGATGCAGAACGCAAACTAGCTTATCGGGGACAATTGGATGATAGTCGTCCCAGTAATGGTAAACCCGTGACTGGTGCAGATTTACGCGCTGCGATCGCCTCCCTGTTGGCGGATAACCCCGTTACAAGTGAACAAAAGCCCAGTATTGGTTGCAATATTAAATGGAAACCAGGTAACGAACCCAGTTATTTCGGTTAATTCAACTCCTAAGCACCAGTAGAGTCAAAAACTTATTTTTGACTTTTGACGAACGCCTAGCGGCGGCGTTAGTGTTTAATTTCCAAATTGAGGATGTAGCTTCCCAATTGGACTTTTTCAGCCCACAATTCGTATTCCAGACGTAAATGTTCTGGCAAATGGTCTCCGCTAAGTGATAAGACTTTCGTAAAATTCCGTAAACGAATGGGATTATGAGGTTGCAATGACTCAGTGGGTAGCCAATAACGGCTAACGCCATAAACACCTTTTTCCCAGAAATGGCGATAACTAACTTGATCGTGACCTTGCATGGTCATGATTACCCGGTAGGGGGAAATTTCCAGCCACAAAATTCTGGGACTCCTGGGGGCTTGAGGGTTGCTCTGATTTTCGGGAGGAATGTCTTCTGAATTCAGAGAACTTGCCAGTTCACAGGTAATTAGGGGCGGTGCTGTCAACAGTAAATGAAATCTATCTGTGTCTTTTTGATACAATGTACCCGCAGCTTCAACAACAGACCAGAATGGCAGGTCAGTTGAAATAAGTGATAAACATACGGGCTTACGGTGATGGGTCAGCATGGGAGCGATAAGGGCTAAAAGCTATTGAACAAAGTGAAATTAACACCAGTATCTTTAACAGTCAGGAGCAGCCAGTCAAAAGAAGCAGGGGAGCAGGGGAGCACCGGAGCAAGGGGGAGTAAGAAATTACTTTAAACTTCCGGTTACTTAACAACCATTCCTCTTATCCTCTGCCCCCTTCCCCTCTGCCTCTTTGGTAAATAGTCAAACATCCTTCATATTAACTGATGATCCTGATTTGGTAAGCCGAATAAATCAACGTAAAAATAAATAAAAGATTATAAATTCAAACATTTTCTCTGCTGTTATTGATAAAAATTTTTAGAAAAATATCAAGTGATAATGGCAAGAAACACAAGACCCCTAAGAGTGATTTTTGCCCAGTAAAAAAATATGAAGTGAAGATTTATCATATATTAGGTAGATTTTGGTAAATTTCCATGAACAAAAAGCGATAGGATACTAGGCAGGAAGTGTCCAGTCGTGGCAAACTTAGTCGCTGATGAACTTCCGGTGTATCCAAGAAGTGTAACCTCATGTCAGCGTCTGTCATTACTGTAGAAACTCAAAAAGACCTTTCTGGGAAGTTAATTATCCAGCGACCCTCTGCTGGGCTGTCGTTACAGGGTCGTATCCGTGTCCCCGGTGATAAGTCTATATCCCATCGGGCTTTAATGTTAGGTGCGATCGCTCAAGGTGAAACCCAAATCCAAGGGCTGCTATTAGGCGAAGACCCCCGCAGCACAGCCAGCTGTTTTCAAGCTATGGGGGCGCAAATTTCGGAACTAAACACCGAATTAGTCACAGTTCAGGGTATTGGTTTGGGACAATTGCAAGAACCAGTGGATGTGTTGAATGCTGGTAACTCTGGGACTACACTCAGACTGATGTTAGGGCTTTTGGCTTCTCATCCAGGGCGGTTTTTTACAGTCACAGGGGATAGTTCTTTGCGATCGCGTCCCATGTCCCGTGTAGTTAAGCCTTTGCAACAAATGGGCGCAGAAATTTGGGGACGTAAGGGTAATTCCTTAGCACCCTTAGCAATTCAAGGACAAGCCCTCAAACCAACTCATTACCATTCCCCCATCGCTTCCGCCCAAGTTAAATCCTGTATATTACTAGCAGGTTTATTAACAGCCGGAAAAACTACCGTCACCGAACCCGCCCTTTCTCGCGACCACAGCGAACGGATGTTACGGGCTTTTGGTGCAGAACTCACTATTGATCCCGAAACTAATAGCGTTACCGTCATCGGACCGGCGCAACTGCGGGGACAAAAAGTCATCGTTCCAGGAGATATCAGTTCAGCAGCCTTTTGGTTAGTCGCTGGCGCAATTGTCCCCGGTTCAGAATTGGTAGTGGAAAATGTTGGTGTTAATCCCACCCGTACAGGGATATTAGAGGCTTTAGAACTGATGGGGGCTGATATTCAACTGGAAAATCAGCGCGAAGTTGCTGGGGAACCAGTAGCGGATATCAGAGTGCGTTCTAGTCGGTTAAAAAGCTGCACCATTGCTGGGGATATCATTCCCAGAATGATTGATGAGATTCCCATTTTAGCAGTAGCGGCTGTATTTGCCGAAGGTACAACCATTATTCGGGATGCAGAGGAATTGCGAGTTAAAGAAAGCGATCGCATTACTGTGATGGCGCAGCAACTCAATAAAATGGGCGCAAAAGTCAGTGAATTACCCGACGGTATGGAAATTACTGGTGGTACGCCTTTAGTGGGTACAGATGTCGATAGTTATACAGATCATCGCATTGCTATGAGTCTGGCGATCGCCTCTCTAGTTTCCACAGGAATCACCACCATTCACCGTGCAGAAGCCGCCGCCATTTCCTACCCCGACTTCACCGCCACACTACAAAAAGTGCTGAATACCTGAGTAGGGTGTGTTACGCCGCAGGCTAACGCACCGGAAAATTTTCAACCACAGATGAACACAGTCCAGTAGGGTGTGTTACGCCGCAGGCTAACGCACCGGAAAATTTTCAACCACAGATAGACACAGATAAACACAGATAATTTCTGGACGTTTATCTGTGATTTAATTTTCTATAAATTCCCACTTAGCTGCTATTTTTTAACCACTTCATCCCGGTTATGAGGTGCATCAAAATCAATCACCGGACCTTTCGGCACAATGCGGGTCGGGTTCACATTCGGATGACTCTTGTAATAATGCCGTTTAATGTGGTCAAAATTACAAGTTTCCTTCACACCCGGTAATTGATAGAGTTCCTTGAGGTAATTCCACAAATTAGGATACTCAACCATCCGGCGTAAGTTGCATTTAAAATGCACATAATAAACTGCATCAAAACGCAACAAAGTAGTGAACATACACCAGTCAGCTTCAGTCACTTTATCCCCGCAGAGATAGCGCTGTTTTCCTAATATATTCTCCCAGTCATCAAGGGCTGCAAATAACTCTGTTACCGCCTCATCATAAGCTGATTGAGAAGTGGCAAATCCCGCACGATATACACCGTTATTTATTGGTTGATAAATAGCATCAATCGTCTCATCAATTAATTCTTGTAAATCTTCGGGATAAAAATTGATATCTTCTTGAGCAAAATCATCGAATTGCGTATCAAACATTCGGATAATTTCGCGGGATTCATTATTGACAATTGTCCCCTTGTGCTTATCCCATAAAACTGGCACTGTTACCCGTCCACTATAATTAGGATCAGCTTTGAGATAAAGTTGCCAAAGATATTGAGTACCATTTACAGAATCAGGAATCGCCCCAGGTTCATCAGTGAATTCCCAACTGTTTTGATCAATTTCCGCCCCAACTACCGATAGCCCAATCACATCTTCTAAACCTTTCAATTGGCGGATAATTGCAGTCCGACAAGCCCAAGGACAAGCCCAAGAAATATATAAATGATAGCGCCCCGGTTCAGCCTTAAAACCACTAGAACCATCTGCGGTAATCTGATGACGGTAAGTTGTGGATGGGCGAATAAATTTACCTTGTGAATCTTCTTGCTCCCGTCTTGATATCCACTTACCATCCTGGAGGATTCCCAAACCCATATATATCTCCTTTTTCAGTTATCAGTTATCAGTTATCAGACATCATTGGATAGAAATCTCTGACTAAATCTGCTTGGTAACTGTTTACTGTTAACTGTTCACTGATTCAACCCTCCCTAATCATTGGTATTCATAATTTTTGGTACTTTGAAAAATTCGCCTTCTTGTTCAGGCGCACCATTGAGAATAGCTTCTCGCTCAGGATATGGTTGTAACTCATCTTTTCGAGTCACATTACTCACATCAATTGCTCGTGTTGTCGGGGGTACATCACTGACATCTACTTCATTCAACTGTTCGATATAATCCAAAATACTTCCCAGTTGGGTAGTAAATTGCTGCTCTTCTTCTGGTGTTAATTCTAAACGAGCCAGAAGAGCTACTTTGTGAACTTGTTCCCTGTCAATCATGGTTCCTCAATCGTTAATTTTCTTTCTTCTAGTCAATTCTCAAGAAAAACACACCCCGCCAAATCCACATCTTGCTCCCCTCCTCGCACCCCCCGAAATCCCCCCGCAACGGGGGGAAGAAAAGGATAAACCTTTGATATGGGAGGGGCAGGGGGTGGGGTTGCTCCCCTCCTCGCTTGCACCGGAGGGGCAGGGGGTGGGGTTCTTTCTTATAACCCAACCTACTAATATTTAAAAGAATATGTCAATTTGCATCCGTCCAGTGGTTTTTAGCCAGTTTTGGGCTTCAATGTAGTTATTGGGAGCCATGCGAATAGCTCTAATCCAATAATCTGCTGCTTGATCAAACAGGGCTTCACCAGCGTCATTATCGCCGGATTCTTTCGCCTTTTCGCCTTGATAATGGTAAATTACAGCGATGTTATTCAAGGCTTGGGGTAAACGTGGGTTGATTTCAATGGCTTGGTGATACATTTTTAAAGCTGTATCGTGATCACCATTACTGGCATAGATTAGCCCCATATTATAGTGAATATAACTGCGATCGTAGCTGTCTTCTTCTAGAGTCAGCGCTTCTTCGTAATAGTCTAAGGCTTCGGCATATTCGCCTTCCGCCTGCGCTGACATCCCATCGCGATAATACACAAATGCTTCTTTAGCTTTTTTGTTGGCTGGGAGAAGTTTCAGGATCAGATCCGCCATCACTGTAAAGGATTTGTCAACAAAATTATCGTTTTTTTGGGTTCTTGGCATATGTGTTTCTATGGTTTTAAAAGATATTCTCAGGCAGTGAATTTTCCCCAACCAAAGGGATAATACATTCAGAACTATTGTGTCGCGAGTTGTTCACCAAGCTACTAACTGGATAGCCAGTCATAACTTGATCGGGATATGGACACAATAGCTGCTGTAGTCGCTCTGGTGTTGGCATTTGGGAATTTAACCACAAATCGTAATCTTGTGGAGAGACAATCACAGGCATTCGATCATGAATTGGTTGGACTAATTCATTAGCTGCCGTTGTTAAAATTGTACAAGATATAATTTCTTCGCAGTCAGGCTTTCCTTGTGGAGGTTGCCATTTTTCCCACAACCCCGCAAAGCCGAAGGGCTGTCCATCCGAAAGACGAAAGTAAAACGGCTGTTTTTTACCATTTTGTCGTTTCCACTCATAAAAACCATCAGCTAGCACTAAACAACGCCGATACCAGAATGCAGACCGAAAAGCTGGTTTTTGGGCGACTGTTTCGGCTCTAGCATTGATTAGCTTCACACCCATTCCTGGATCTTTCGCCCACGCGGGTATCAACCCCCAACGTAACTGTTTAAATTCACGCTGATTAGTTTCAGGATTATTTAACACTGTTGCTACCCTTTGCGTAGGTGCAATGTTATATTGAGCAGCTAAATTTGGAATTTGACCATCTACACCGAAAAATTGGGCTAACGCCGCTAATGACTGATTTAAAGTAAATCTTCCACACATACTTTTATTTTCCCACACTGAATAAAATTAAAATTTTCAATACAAAGATTAAATAATACTATTATTTTCTTGTTTTTTATATCTTGGAAAAATCTATCTTGTCCCCATATACTAAAAATAAAGAAAATCATCCTGTTTCCCCCAGTTTTATTTGTAATATATTGTATTTTAGCCCCGCAATAATCTCGATCTTCATTATTATAATTTTGGAAATGAAAAATCAGAAATTGTATGATTTCTTACCATCAGGCAATAGTTACAAGATCCGGCTTTTATTGACACAAATGGGTATGCCTTTTGAGAGAATAGACGTTAATATTTTGAAAGGAGAAACTCGCACACCAGAGTTTTTAAGTAAGAATCCTAACGGTAAAATACCAGTTTTGGAAGTTAACACTGGGCAATATTTGGCAGAATCAAATGCCATATTAGTTTATTTGAGTGAAGGCACAGAATTTTTACCATATGATCGCTTTTTAAGAGCGAAAGTATTGCAATGGTTATTTTTTGAACAATATAGCCATGAACCTTTTATCGCTACATCAAGATTTTGGATTTCTATTTTAGGTAAAGCTGAGGAATATCGCACAGCTATTGAGCAAAAACATGAACCTGGTTATGCAGCACTCAGAGTTATGGAACATCATTTAATGACTCACGAATTTTTTGTCAGTGAGCGTTATACAATTGCTGACATTGCCTTATTTGCCTATACTCATGTGGCTGATGAAGGTGGGTTTGATTTGACAAAATTTCCTGCTATCCAAGCTTGGATAGAACGAGTCAAATCTCAGCCTAGATATATAAAGATTACACAAGATAAAAATTTTGCTGAATAAAGATTTGTGTATTCTTTCCTGAAATATTTGGTAAGATGGTACACATAAAAGTTAAAAAATTAAATATCTGTGTCAATTTCAATCAGCTTTTGCCGAGAGGATACCCCAGACTTAATTCTGATATGAGATTTTGGTACATGGAATTTTTCAGCTAATAGTTTAATTAATTCTTCATTAGCTTTACCATCTACTGGCGGAGACTTTAACCTGACAATCAAACTCCCATCAGTTTGTTCTTCAATTTTTTGTTGTTTGGAATTAGGTTTAACTTTAACTCAGGACTTACGCAAAAACCCTCTCAAACCCTTATTCCTCTGTATCCTCTGCGTCTGGTGTGGTTCGTTATTCCCTAATTTGTGCGTAAGTCCTAAAATATTTGATTTTTCTATCCAGAGTGACGACAGCGATCATTCAAAAGAAAGATGGAATTTACCTAAGTTGTATGCCACTCTGAAATAGAGTAATAATCCGAACAATTTTCAGAGGATAACGCAGCATGGTAACCACATTAGATGATACAAAACGCAATGCTATTGCGATGAAATTGGCAGACATGAAATTAATTCAACAGTTGCTGATCGAAAATGAGCAACTGTTTTTGAGAGAATCAACTGATGCTGAAATATCTGATCGCCTGCGGAAAATGCTAGAAGATGACCAGAAAAATCAAGGCGTTCTGGAAACTACAATTGTGCAGTATGGTATCCAAAAAGAACCAGCACAAATGGTTGAAGAAATGTGCAATACAATCCGCCAATTAATGCAAGGATCCCAATTGAGTTTCTATGAAAAAATATTTAAGCATGAATTGTTAAAACATCAACAAGTAATGTCTGGTGTGGTAATTCACAAAGCGGCTCAAAAAGTTGGTGCTGACGTAATGGCCGCAATTAGTCCTTTAAATACCGTTAACTTTGAAAACCGCGCTCACCAAGAGCAACTCAAAGGTATTCTAGAAGTTTTGGGTGTGCGTGAACTGACTGGACAAGATGCAGATCACGGGATTTGGGGACGAGTTCAAGATGCGATCGCTGCTTTTAGTGGCGCAGTAGGTAGCGCTGTTACCCAAACCAGCGATAAAAAAGATATGAATATCCAGGATGTGATTCGTATGGATCACAATAAGGTGAACATCCTGTTTACAGAATTACTACAAAGCAACGATCCGCAAAAGATCCAAGAATATTTCGGTCAAATCTACAAAGATTTAACAGCTCATGCTGAAGCTGAAGAGGAAGTCGTCTATCCCAGAGTACGTTCTTTCTATGGTGAGAGCGACACCCAAGAACTTTATGACGAACAAGCCCAAATGAAACGATGGTTAGAAGAAATCCGCGCGATTAATCCCTCAGCTTCTGAGTTTAAAGATAGAGTCAGAAATTTGATGGATCTTGTCGGCGATCATATTCGTCAAGAAGAAAGCAAAATGTTTGCTGCTATTCGCAATAACTTGAGTACTGAACAAACTGAACAACTAGCGACTCAATTTAAAGCCGCTAAGAGCAGAATTCAAGAAAGATTGGGCGGTACTAAAACCGGAGCGAATGTTTAGTAACTCGCCATCATCCGCCGACTAACAGTAAATAAAGATTGTGAAACCCACCCAGGTGGGTTTTATTTACTGGTCAAACAATTTTAGATTTTAGATTTTAGATTTTAGATTGACCCCACAGATAAATCTACGGGCTTGAGGATTTTAGATTTGGGATTTTCGATTGATTGATTCCACAGATAAATCTGGGGGCTTGTACCATTAAGGAACTATTGGTCAAACAATTTTAGATTTTAGATTTTAGATTTTAGATTGACCCCACAGATAAATCTACGGGCTTGAGGGATTTTAGATTTGGGATTTTCGATTGATTGATTCCACAGATAAATCTGGGGGCTTGTACCATTAAGGAACTATTGGTCAAACAATTTTAGATTTTAGATTTTAGATTTTAGATTGACCCCACAGATAAATCTACGGGCTTGAGGATTTTAGATTTGGGATTTTCGATTGATTGATTCCACAGATAAATCTGGGGGCTTGTACCATTAAGGAACTATTGGTAATATTTATAAGCGGCGTAAGCCATAGTTACAACCCCGGTGATAATGGCAGATTCATCGACTTCAAATTCGGGATGGTGTAATGGGTGATTAATAATTCTATCTTTGTAGCCTACACCTAAGCGAAACATGGAACCGGGGGCGTGTTCTAAATAAACAGAGAAGTCTTCAGCACCTAGAGAAGGTTCAGGTAAGACTTGGACGCGATCGCAACTCCAAGCTTCTTCCGCCGATGATTGTAACAATTGAGTCATAGCATAGTCATTCTGCACACTCGGTACACCTTGGCGATAATTAACTTGATAACGCGCCCCGAAAGAATGGCAGACATTAGCTACAATATTTTCAATCCAGTTGGGGAGTTGAGTCCGAGTTTCCGGATGAAGCGATCGCACTGTTCCCAACAACTGTACATGATCCGCAATCACATTTGGCGCTCGACCACCAGTAATCTTCCCAATACTCAACACCACAGGACGCAAAGGATTCTGTGTCCGGCTAATAGCCTGTTGTAAAGCCGTAATCACTTGTGAAGCAATCCAAATTGCATCAATCGCTTCATGAGGACGCGCCCCATGGCCAGATTCTCCAGTAATGATAATCTCTAAATCATCAGCCGCCGCAGTTAATGCACCGTAACGAATACCAATAGAACCTGCGGGGATAGAAGGGAAAACATGAACCCCTAATACCGCCGAGACATTTGTCATCGCCCCATCATTTACCATCCAGCTTGCTCCCTGAGCAATTTCCTCAGCTGGTTGAAATAAAAACCGCACCTTACCGCCCAATTCTTCCGCCATTTCGGACAACACCATTGCTGTTCCTAAGCCCACAGTAGTGTGAACATCATGACCACAAGCGTGCATCACACCTTCTGTATGAGAAGCATATTCTAACTTTGTCCGTTCTTGAATCGGCAAAGCATCCATATCAGTGCGAATTGCCAATACACGCTCATCAGTGCCAGTATTTTGCAATTCTCCAATCACCCCAGTTTTACCAATCCCCTCTTGTACGTGCAGGCCACTGGAAGACAACACACCAGCCACAAAGGCAGATGTTTGGTATTCCTGACCGCTTAGTTCTGGGTGAGAGTGGATATGGCGGCGAATTTCAATTAAGCGGGGCGCTAATTTTGTGGCTGAGTCTTTAATACGGGTTAGCATTACTATATTTTATCATTCAGTTTGTTCCCATGATAAAGAAATCTTGAGAAACAAAATGCTCTTACTTTACAGCCAGTGTGAGGGTTTGACCCGCATGAAGTGGTGATGAAGAACCATAAAAATCTGATAAATTCTAGTTATGGGACTACACAAAACCAGATTTAGGGTTTAGAATTAATTTCGTAAGGCACTATACTGAACCATTTATAGACTACCACATATGTGATCCCCCTAGCTAAAAGCAAAAAAAGCTAGGGGGATCTTGTTTTCGGCATGGAGAAAAACAGTTATCGTTCACTGATAACTGATAACTGTTCACTGATAACTGATAACTGTTTTAACGCCATCCCAAAAAGCGTAACCCAGGCACAATTAGGTAATAACTCACCCCTAACCAAAAGCTCATCAACAGACTCACCAAACTAAAAAATACCATGGGCAGGTATAATTCTAACCAGAGGGGCTGACCAGAAACTTGAAACACAGTAGTGGGAAAGCCAAATATAATTAACATTGCGAAGATAATTACCGTCCCCAATGCAGCAACCACAGCATGAACTATGTGATGACTGCGAAAACCTATACTCAACGTCAACAAAAAAACTGCAACTAAAATTACTCCCAATAGTCCTTCACCGCTATCTTGGGTTGTGATTTGCAAAACTAACCAGCTCAACCCATAACTGATCATACCCATGAGCGATGCTACTAAAAACCGTCGTCGTTGACCAAAACACCCGGATATTGTCAGTCCCCATGCAGTTCCTAACCCTGCGCCGACAAAGACAATAATTTCTGTCGTCATCACAGGTTGAGTATCGCTGACTAATTCCGGTAGCTGACGAAAAATATATTCGGAAATTTGTTCGCCTACAACTGTTCGAGCGGCTACAATATAACCGATAATCGTACCAACACAAGCACCAAACCCAGTTAGTAGCATTGCCCAAATTGTCGCCCAACAAGCTTGTAAAACTTGGAAAATTGTCACAGCTATAAACAGAACCGTTTTACCTATAGCTGTGGTGAGATTGTTGAATCCTTGCTCAATAGCTTGTATTAATAGTGTAAATTGACGGGAAACCTCTGTTGTTGCTTGCTGAACAGAGTTTTTTATGCGGGAAAATAACCCAGGCTGGGAAGATGTGCGGATAATCTTAGTTAAGCGTTTTTGAATAATTATGGCATTTACCGGACGCGATCGCACATCTTCAAGTACCATTTCATCTAGTAAATCTGCCAGTTTCGGGTTAACGTTTACCTGATTTCGCCAGTGCAGAACCCCAGTTTGCGGATCTCCCAACTCTGGCGGATATTTACCCGTAAGTAATTCAATCATCGTCCGACCGAGAGCATAAAAATCAGCCGCCGGTCCCACATTACCGCCAGTCATCTGTTCTGGGGGACTGTAACCAGAAGAATATAACTTAGTTGAACTAGACTCTCGACGCAGTTTAGCGGTGTTAAATTGTTTCACCCCACCAAAATCAATTAATACCAGTTCTTCCTGATTACTCCCTGGAGTCGGGGGTGTAGTTGAAGAGGGAGTTCGCAACATCAAATTAGAAGGTTTGATGTCCCGGTGAATAATCTGGCGTTTGTGCAATTCTTGTAAAATTTTTACAGCCTGAGAAAACCAATTTAACACGGATTTCTCTGGACATCCTTGAGGATAATCCTTGAGTTTCTCCTCCAAAGTCAGCCCGTTAATTTTTTCCATCACCAGACAAGCTAATTGACGTGGTTTAGGAGTGGGTAAATTAACTTCAAAATAACCATCAGATTCCACCCTGGGAACACCCGGATGGCGCAATTTAATTAAAACCTCAGCTTCTTGTGTGAACAATTCCAGTGCTTTTGGTGAATGTTCCACCAAAACTTTCAGGACTTTCTCTGTCTGGGTTTTTTCATCCCAAACCGTGTAAATTTGGGCAAATCCTCCCGAACCCAAGGGCTGGAGAGGGACATAACGATTTAACATCTGTAGCAGTGCGCCACAGCTGTTACAAAACTTGTTTCCCCAGGGTTGAGGATAAGGTCGTTGACAATCAGGATTTATGCAGTGAACCGCACTTTTAGTGATGTGAGACACATCCCCTATAATACAAAGGCTGAATTGATTTTAAGCTGAATTCTAAAGTTTTGCTTTAGCAGTGGCATTACCGAAACCAAGGCTCAAGTCTATGACTGGCAGTTATAGAAGATGCGATCGCCCCTCTAACCTGCAAGCTATCATATATTGGAAAAATATGCAGCATCAGGCTGAGGTTTGAGATGAAAATAGCAGTCTTCAGTACAAAGTCCTATGATCGACAGTTTTTAGAGGCTGCAAATTCTTCCCCCCAACATGAGTTGGTTTTTTTTGAACCCCGCTTAAATCGGAATACTGCCATTTTAGCGGCTGGATTTCCGGCTGTTTGCGTATTTGTGCATGATTTGGTTGATGCGCCAACTTTAAAAATTCTCGCTTCCGGGGGAACTCGCCTCATTGCCCTTCGGTGTGCCGGATTTAACAATGTAGACTTACAGGCCGCAGCAGATTTGGGGATAAAAGTTGTCCGTGTTCCTGCTTATTCACCCTATGGAGTCGCAGAACACGCCGTTGGTTTGATTTTAAGCCTCAATCGCAAAATTCATCATGCCTATAACCGTGTCCGGGAAAGTAACTTTTCTCTCTCAGGACTGTTAGGATTTAACTTGAATGGTCGCACAGTCGGGATTATTGGTACCGGCAGAATCGGTCTGATTTTGGGACAAATTATGAAAGGTTTTGGCTGCAATATACTCGCTTATGATGTATATCGCAACGCCGAACTAGAGAAACTGGGTGGGAAGTATGTAGAGTTGCCAGAGTTATTTGCGAACTCTGATATCATTTCCTTACATTGTCCCCTCATGCCTGAAACTCATCACTTGATCAATGCTGAGTCCATAGCCCAAATGAAGCCCAGAGTTATGTTAATTAATACCAGTCGAGGAGCGCTGATTGATACTCAAGCAGTCATTGACGGTCTAAAGTCACACAAAATAGGCTTTTTGGGTGTGGATGTCTACGAACAAGAATCAGAATTGTTTTTTGAGGATTTGTCCGGCGAAATCATTCAAGATGATGTTTTTCTACGCTTGACAACATTTCCCAATGTATTGATTACTGGACATCAAGCCTTTTTTACAGAAGAAGCTCTCTACAATATTGCCGAAACAACTTTTGCTAATATTGCTGATATTGAACAGGGTCGTGCTTGTGCGAATGAGATCAGTTATCAACCAGAAATCCCCGCTAAGGCGCAGGTTAGCTAATATCAAGTTTGATCTACCAAAACTCAAGTCCTACCAAATATAAAATAAAAGCCGCTCTCCCAAAAGAAGGGCGCTTTTTAGTATTCAACGTCGCAGCCAGTTTAAAAGCACAAATTTCTTTTTCCCAATGCTTAATTAAACTTTGCTCAGGAATATCCTTCTCAAACCTTGTTATCCAAAAATATGTATTATTAGCCTAAATTCAGTAAATCGCAAAGTTTTTTTTCAAAAGAGCGATCGCGATCGCAATCAAACTAGATTCTCCAGGTACAATATTTTACAAACAAACCCGTGTAGGATTAAGTAGAAAATCATTTCAACTCTGGAAGTTTCGGACTATGAGAACTGATGCAGACAAACTGCAAAGCCTATTTTATTATCCCATATTTTTGCCAAGCACTTCCTCTGTTGGTCGTATTCACAATACTTCTACAGCCGTTGAACCCTCGTAATTTGGCTAAGGTATTGATAAATAATAAAACATCAAAAACTTGAGGCAATTCATCCAAACTCTAACAATGATACGTAAAAGCGTAATGCAGATAAAATTAGGAAATTTTGAGGTTTTGAGGACAAGATTACCTAATTTTATCTGTTTATTTATAGCAGCTTAGTCGCTAGTTCCCATTGCATTACCAGCTAAATATGAAGTCGTCCAAGCACTTTGGAAGTTAAAACCACCGGTAATCCCATCAATATCTAAAATTTCTCCGGCAAAGTAAAGACCAGGAATTAATTTACTTTCCATTGTCTTAAAATTGATTTCTTTCAGGTTGACACCGCCACAGGTGACAAATTCCTCTTTAAAAACTCCCTTCCCTTTGATTAAATATTCTCCCTGTGTCAGTTCTTGCACTAGCTGATTTAATTTGGTTTTGGATATTTCTGCCCAACGGTCTTCTGTGGTAATACCTGCACGGTCTACAATATATTGCCAGAGGCGATGGGCTAGGTCAATACCACGATGTAAGGCGATCGCCTTTTGTCCCCATTCTGTCTTAACTGCTAAGATTTTTTGCCGCACTTGTTCTTGGTTGAAATCAGGTAGCCAATTGACTAATAATGTAGCTTGATAGCGGTTGTCGTGCAGAAATCTCGCACCCCAAGCCGAAAGTTTGAGGACAGCCGGTCCACTCATCCCCCAGTGGGTAATTAACAATGGCCCTGTTTGTTCTAGTGGGGGTTTTCCTGTACCAGCTAACCGTAATTGCACAGTCGGAACACTCACGCCAGCCAATGACCTGAGTTTGGGGTCAGGAATATTAAAGGTAAATAGTGAAGGTACAGGGGGTTCAATGTGATGACCAAATTCCCTGGCGATTTTATAGCCTACAGGGTTGCTTCCTGTTGCTAATAGTAGGCGATCGCACTTTTGAGTTTCTCCCGATTTCAACAGAATTTCAAATCCTGCTGCTGGGTGAACTTTTTTTGCGGAAACTACTGGTGTCCCCAGGCGTAATTCTACCCCAAATTTGGCTGTAGCTTTAATCAGACATTCCACAATGGTTTCGGAATTATCTGTAATGGGAAACATTCGCCCATCGGCTTCGGTTTTCAGACGTACACCTTGGTCTGTAAACCAAGCTACTGTATCTTCAGCTTGAAAGCGGGTGAAAGCACCTCTGAGAGCTTTTCCACCTCTGGGGTAATTTTGGACTAATCGGGCTGGTTCAAAGCAAGCATGAGTTACATTACAACGTCCTCCCCCGGAAATCAGAACTTTCGCCAGTGGTTGACGACTAGCTTCGAGTAACGTGACGTGGGCGTGAGGATTAACTTTAGCACAAGCGATCGCGCCGAAAAATCCGGCAGCACCACCCCCAACAACTACAATATTTAACGGCAACAAATTAAAAAACGTCTCTATGATAATATGGCATTTAATTCTAGGCTAGTACAGCAAAGCATAAATAGGGACTCCATCAGTTGTTTGATTTTTGACTTTTGACTTTTGACTTTTAACTTCCGCCCTGCGGTACTAGCGGTTCAAATAAATCTTTGGTCGCGCCGCAAACTGGACACACCCAATCCTCTGGGATATCTTTAAAGGGTGTTCCGGGGGCTATACCGCTATCAGGATCGCCGATTTCGGGGTCATATTCGTATCCGCAAACAGTACATACATACTCTTCCATAGTTTTGTACCTCTTTGAGTCAGATATTGAGACTACAAGCGCCACCAGGTTCTCTGCACATAGCTCAGAACCCCTACAGCGATCGCCCCTAGTAATAATAGTCCAATAACTCCACCTGGAATAAACGTCAGAATCCCAAAACCTCTAAGTACCCAAACAGCTAGTCCAATGCCGAGAAGAATGCCAAAAATTTGGGTTAATGTCCGATTTAAGGAAGATTGATTCACTTCATTTCCCTCTCCAATCAAGGTTACTACTGTTTTGTTTCTATTTTGATATTTTTGATCATTCTCAACAACTACGCAAAAAATCTGGTTTTACATCATAAATTCCGACTTTTAGGTAAAATTATGGGCAATAAACCCAGTTTTTTCGGACATCTTTGATTTAAAGATTTATGTTGACAAGATAAATTAACGAGCCCCTAATTTATGGTTTTAATAAACAGTGGTAAGAAATACAGTTTTTACTGTATAATTTCGGAATAATTTCCTGAAAATGATTGGTTTAGGCAGCATGGTACTGAAACTAGAATTTAGTTAGTTGGACTCGATCCTATTTAATGATTCGCCGTTTCAGCGCTAACAGGTGGACAAGTTGAGGAGTAACTGAAATTAATATGTCTGCGTCTTCTTATATCTCAGACTCGATGATTAGAGGTTTGAATATGCCTTGGAGTCAAGACAAGCAATCGTCGCTGATGCAGGGTGAAATTTTATTGCAAACGCAATCGCACACAGGTTGCGGTGGATCTGTTACCGCCTGTATGTATTTACCGCTATTGCGATCGCAGGTATGGCAACAATTAACTGATTACCCTCGCTGGGTACAATATTTTCCTGATCTTACCAAAAGCCAAGTTCTGTCCCAAGGAGAAGTGAAAAGACTGTATCAAGCAGCACAGAAAAGCTTTTTATTTTTGACGGCGCAAGTCGAAATTTATCTAAATGTCGTAGAGTTACTAGGGCAACAAATTCAGTTCCGCATGGAAAAAGGGAGTTTTCTGGATTTTACAGCCATATTAGATTTAAAAGATTTGGGCAATGGTACTTTGTTAGCATATCAAGTAAAAGCTACGCCTAATATCCCCATCCCGGCAATTTTCATTCAACAAGCCATGAATTTTGAATTGCCTGCAAATATGCGTAAAATGCGACAAGTTTTATGTAAGGTTCAATAAAGGCAATGTTACAGGCAAAAACTATTTTGGAATTTTGGTTTGGTCATCCAGATGCACCTGATTATGGCAAACCAAAGGCTGATTGGTTTAGGGAAACAGCCGAATTTGATCGGCAAATCCGCAATCAGTTCCTCCCAGATTACCAAAAAGCAGCAGCAGGATATTTAGACGACTGGATTGATTCAGCCGAAACCTGTTTAGCACTGATTCTACTATTGGATCAGTTTCCCCGAAATATGTTTCGTGATACCCCTGAAGCCTTTGCAACTGACTGGGAAGCACTTTCCGCCGCCCAACACGCAGTTGTACAAGGCTATGATTACCAATTTTTGCCTGTACAACGCTGGTTTATTTATTTACCTTTTGAACACAGTGAAAACCTTACACATCAGCGTCAGTGTGTCAAGCTATTTCAGCAATTGAGTCACGATCGTGATAGTGCGAAAGCCATTGAACAGTCATTGATTCATCTGGCAATAATTGAGCGGTTTGGGCGTTTTCCTCATCGCAATAGCATTTTGGGACGTAATTCCACTGCATCGGAAAAAAAGTTTTTACAGCAACCAAGTTCATGGTTTTAGGCTAGTACCACAATCTAGCACCCCACCCCCAGCCCCTCCGGTGCAAGCGGTACGGTGTACACACAAATGATTGAATTACCCCAAATCTCTTTTTGTAGGGTGTGTTGTCGCGTAGCGCAACGCACCATCCTAAATTTCGGTGCGTTAGGACTAAAGTCCATAACGCACCCTACCAAATGAAAGGTTTTTGGACTTGTGTGTACACCTTAGCCGCAAGCGAGGAGGGGAGATCAGGTATAAAGCAGTGCTAGGTTGTCAAGACTTCGAGAGGTAAGCGACTGAAGGAAAGACGCTCATTCTGCACATCAACAAAAATGGTGTCGCCGTCGTGGAATTCACCACGTAAGATAGCTTTGGCAATTTGAGTTTCTAATTCTCTCTGAATTGCTCGCTTGAGTGGACGCGCTCCATATACAGGGTCATATCCTACTTCGGCTAAAAAGTCAAGGGATGAATCAGAGAGTTTTAAAGACATCTTGCGATCGCTCAATCTTTCTCTTAATCTTTCTACTTGTAACAGCACAATTTGCCGCAGTTCTTTTTTATCCAAACCGTGGAAGATGATAATTTCGTCAATGCGGTTCAGGAACTCTGGACGGAAGCTATTTCGCATTGCTTCCATGACTCGGCGACGCATTTCGTCATAATGTTCGGCTTCCCCAGCCACATCGAGAATATACTGAGAACCGATGTTACTGGTCATGATAATAATCGCGTTTTTGAAGTCCACTGTCCGACCTTGGGAATCAGTTACACGACCATCATCAAGAATTTGTAGTAAGATATTGAACACGTCAGCGTGGGCTTTTTCGATCTCGTCGAAGAGAATCACCGCATAGGGACGACGACGAATTACTTCAGTTAATTGACCGCCTTCTTCATAACCTACATATCCGGGAGGCGCACCAATTAATCGCGAAACTGCGTGTTTTTCCATATATTCAGACATATCAATTCGCACCAAAGATTCTTCAGTGTCGAACATATATGCTGCCAACGCTTTGGCTAGTTCGGTTTTACCTACACCTGTGGGACCGAGGAAAATAAAACTAGCAATGGGACGATTAGGATCAGCCAGTCCCGCACGCGATCGCTGAATTGCATCGGCTACAGCTGTCACAGCTTCGGCTTGTCCAATGACTCGGTTGTGCAGTTCATCTTCTAAATGCAGCAGTTTTTCTTTCTCGGATTCCACTAACTTGCTGATGGGGATTCTCGTCCACTTAGAAATAATTTCCGCAATGTCAGCTTCTGTAACTTCCTCACGCAATAGAGATTTGCCGGTTCTTTGAACGTTGGCTAATTCGCCTTCTGCGGTTTCTAATTGGCGGTGTAAATTGGTTAACTTGCCATATTTCAACTCAGCAGCGCGATTCAGGTCATAATTTCTTTCTGCTTGCTGAACCTCTAAGCTAACTCGGTCAATTTCTTCTTTAATTGACTGAATTTTATTGATAATATCTTTTTCAGACTGCCATTGAGCTGTCAGAGTTCTTTGTTCTTCTTTGAGATCCGCCAGTTCCTTTTCAATTCTTTCTAAACGTTCTCGCGAAGCTGCATCAGTTTCTTTTTGCAAAGACAGCTTTTCCATTTCCAACTGCAAAATCTTGCGGTCGATTTCGTCTAATTCCTCTGGTTTAGAGGTAATTTCCATTTTCAGGCGGGCGGCGGCTTCGTCTACCAAGTCAATGGCTTTATCTGGGAGGAAGCGATCGCTAATATACCGACTAGATAATGTAGCGGCTGCAACTAAAGCACTATCAGAAATTCTCACCCCGTGGTGGACTTCATAGCGTTCTTTCAAACCGCGTAAAATCGAAATTGTATCTGTGACGCTGGGCTGGTCTACATAAACCTGCTGGAAGCGTCTTTCTAGAGCCGCATCTTTTTCGATATACTTGCGATATTCATCTAAAGTTGTCGCCCCAATACACCGCAATTCACCCCGTGCTAACATCGGTTTTAACAAATTACCGGCATCCATCGCCCCTTGAGTCGCCCCAGCGCCGACCACAGTATGAATTTCATCAATAAATAGAACTATATTACCGCCGGATTCCGTAACTTCTTTTAATACTGCTTTCAGGCGTTCTTCAAATTCGCCCCGGAATTTCGCCCCGGCGATTAAAGCCCCCATATCTAAAGAGATTAATTTGCGGTCTTTCAGGGACTGGGGGACATCACCTGCAATAATTCGTTGTGCTAGACCTTCGGCGATCGCAGTTTTACCCACACCCGGTTCACCAATTAGCACAGGGTTATTCTTGGTACGGCGGGAGAGAATTTGCACAGTGCGGCGAATCTCATCATCCCGCCCAATCACTGGATCAAGTTGACCTTTCCGTGCTGCTTCTGTGAGGTCACGTCCATATTTTTCCAGTGCTTCATATTTGCCTTCTGGATTTTGGTCGGTCACTTTTTGACTCCCACGAATTTGCTTAATGATTTTCTTGAGCTTGCCTTCGTCTAAACCGAATTCTTGAAATAAACTCTTACCAAAGCGGTCATCTTTGGCATAAGCGAGCAATAAATGCTCAATTGAGATATATTCGTCCTTGAAATCTTGACGATAGACATCGGCTTTATCTAATAGTGTATCTAAACTTCGTCCCAAAAATACAGATGTGCTGCTACCAGATACTTTTGGCTGACGTTGGAAAAATTGCTCAGTGCGATCGCGGATTTTTTGCAAATCAACACCCGCCTTGGTTAAAATGCTGTTAGCTAGACCATCTTGTTCTAGCAGCGCTTTCATCAGGTGTTCACTTTCGAGTTGCTGTTGTTGATATTGTTTAGCAATATCTGGGGTATGGGCGATCGCTTCCCAGGCTTTTTCGGTAAATTGATTAGGATTAGTGGGTTGCATAAGCTTTTCGATAAACCACTCCAAATATGAGGCGCACAGAGAACAAGAGCCAGTTTTGTTTTTATATGGTTATTGTAGGAACACAGACAGAAATACCAGGATCGGTCTTCACGTCTTCAGTAAGTGGTATTTTCCTCTAGTCTTGTACTCAACCTGATCCTGAATTATTATTTGCCATTACACGATACACATATCTAAGCATCCATTCCATCAAAATCAACAACAATGTAATTTTTCTTTTATCGGATATTGGGATTTTTTTCCATCTCGAATATCTGTCGGTGAACAAGTTGAGTGAACCAAAGCAAATTATTGATACCAATTAATGTAGCCAGTATTGAAACAAATACAGCTAGGCATACTGTAGAACGATCATATTTGGTCATGGCAATGGTACTCAAGGTTAGGGGTGCAGTTTTCCAATAATAAGCCCGGCCTAACTCGATTAGGGACTTACTCGAAATAAATTATCCAAATAAAGGAACCACAGAGACACAGAGGACACAGAGTTATGAGACTTTGAGAGCTTTTTTGGGTTAGGTGATTGAGTATTTTTTATTTGGAAGTCCCTTACAAACTAAAAATGTGGGAACCTATACCCATTATCCACCGCTAATTTTGGCTTTATAACCTAACTTAGTCAAAATATCCAAAATTTTCTGTTTATGCTCGCCCTGAATTTCAATTTCATTATCTTTCACAGTACCACCAGAACCGCATTGACTTTTTAACTGTTTAACTAAATCAGTCAAAACTTCTGGTTTAGTCTGGAAACCGCTAATCACAGTCACAGTTTTACCCTTGCGTCCTTTGCGCGAAGCCTCCACCTTCAGGTTTTGTTGCTGCGGAGGTAATTCCGGAACCCCTCTTTGGGTAGCCGCAGAGTTATCATTACCAAATTCACGGTAAACAAAGCGTTTGTTAGAAGATTTATCAGAAGACATAAAACGTTTGATTAAGAAAAAATTCCAGTTTTAGCACCAGGCGACGGTCAGTCACGGCTACACAGGCGTGACGCGTAGCGTCTTCCCGGAGGGAAGGCCGCCTACGCGGGTTGAAAACCTTGATTTTCTGTTAGTCCGCGCAGGCGGACTTTGTTTGGGTGGTTCCGCGATTTCTAATCGCCAGGGCTGAGTATGCTTTTATAATAATTAAATCTATCCTGTCATCAAAAACTTTCCGTGACTACTACACCCCTCTCCCCCAGTTCCCTATCAAATACTCAGGTTCCCGACATCCTTGGACGCTTTGGACGCTTTGGCGGTAAGTACGTCCCGGAAACACTGATGCCGGCTTTAGCTGAATTAGAAACAGCTTATCAGCAATATCGCCACGACCCAAGTTTTCAAGCAGAATTACAAGATTTACTGCGAGATTATGTCGGACGCGCCACACCGTTGTATTTTGCCGAACGCCTCACTGCTCATTATGCCCGTCCCGATGGTACAGGAGCGCAAATTTACTTAAAGCGTGAAGACTTAAATCACACAGGCGCACATAAAATTAATAATGCCTTGGGTCAGGTATTGTTGGCGCGGCGCATGGGCAAGAAAAGAGTAATTGCCGAAACAGGCGCAGGACAGCATGGAGTAGCCACAGCGACGGTTTGCGCTCGGTTTGGGCTGGAATGTGTGATTTACATGGGCGTTCACGACATGGAACGTCAAGCCTTGAATGTATTCAGAATGCGATTGATGGGGGCTGAAGTTCGTCCAGTGGAAGCGGGAACCGGAACCCTCAAGGATGCGACTTCTGAAGCTATCCGCGATTGGGTGACGAACGTGGAAACAACTCACTACATTTTGGGTTCTGTCGCTGGTCCCCATCCTTACCCGATGATGGTACGGGATTTTCATGCTGTGATTGGTGTAGAAACTCGCGTTCAAGCAATGGAAAAGTGGGGCGGTTTACCTGATATTCTCATAGCTTGCGTGGGTGGTGGTTCCAACGCGATGGGATTATTCCACGAGTTTGTCAATGAGTCTTCTATCCGGTTAATTGGGGTAGAAGCAGCCGGCGAAGGTGTGAATACAGAAAAACACGCTGCTACCTTGACAAAAGGACAGATTGGTGTACTGCACGGAGCAATGAGCTATTTGTTGCAAGATGAAGAAGGGCAAATCATTGAGGCGCATTCCATTAGTGCAGGTTTAGATTATCCTGGGGTAGGGCCAGAACATAGCTATTTGAAGGATATGGGAAGGGCTGAATATTATAGTGTGACTGATGCAGAGGCTTTGGCAGCGTTCCAGCGACTATCTCGCCTAGAGGGAATTATACCAGCTTTGGAAACTGCTCATGCGATCGCTTATCTAGAAACCCTATGTCCTCAACTGAGTGGTAGTCCGCGAATTGTACTTAACTGTTCTGGACGCGGTGATAAGGATGTACAAACCGTAGCCAAGTTTTTAATCCCCGAATAACTCTGATTGCATTATCAATAACGCTAGGGTAGGCACTGTCCACCCTATAAAAATCAAGTCTGTAAATGGGAATGCAACCAAAATACAGACTTGAAAATTTATGTTTCGGGAAATGGACGACGGATTCTTGTCTGGATTTCATCTGCAACCACAAGACAACCCTTTAAAGCTACTAAAGATTGTTCATTTACAACGCGAGTTAAAATTTATAGCACAGCTTGACGGCTACGATTACGCGATCGCAATAATAAAATACCAGGATGCGTACCTGGTGGAAAACGGCGAACATCAGAAAAATCTAAATCAAGGGTAATGAAAAATCTTCCTTCAGCACAGACTTGTTGCCAAACAACTTCATCTTTTGCACCAGATAGTCCCTCATCTGTTACCCTGTCAGCACTATAACCAGATTGTTGTAAAAACTCAACGTGTTTTTGTGCCATGTTTTCGTCAAGTTTCACTAACATTTTTGTCATCGCAGTGGTAACAGTTCCTCTTCCCTAGTTAGTTGTGCTGCATAAGCAATAGCCGCTTTGATATCTTCTAAAGTTAGTGGTGGATAATCTTTGACTATTTCTTCAAAGGTCAGTCCATCAGCAAGGTTATCAAGAATAACTGATATCATGATACGTGTATCTTTGATACATGGTTTCCCGTGACACACTTGAGGATTAATACTAATGCGTTCTTGCCAGTTTTTCATATATTGGGTTTGCTTGTAAATAAGATTTGGGAAAATCACGATCAATAATTTTTTTACATAGTTAGCGCCTAAGCCTTGTTACCTACCTATAGCCCCTTTGCTTTCCCCACTCAAGCCATGCTTGAGTCATTTCTTTTGTATTTCCTCTGGATTCTGGAGATACAGGATCTTCTCTGGAAATAGATTTTAATGCCCAAAACCAACATCCAGAGTTTTTTTCTAATTCTCTAAGTAGTAAAGGTATAACAGGTTCACCCATTCCTATAATTTGTTGATAAGCTGGGTGCATACACATTTGGTTAGTTGATGATACACCACGATTTTCTTCATGCCACTGATTAGCAAGTGCTGTGAAAGTAGCTTCTATTTCTGCTTCTTTAGATGAGGCTTGTAGAGTTAATAAGTCTTCATTAGCTGTATATAGATTTTGAATTATTATTAGCATATCTAACATTAAGAAATTCCAAATATCAATAGATTTGGGTACTAAATCATTAGATTGCTTTGGACGCAAATGAACAATTTGATTTCTCAGCTTATACAAATAAGAACTAGCACTGCCATTTGGCTTGTCGGCATATAGATAATTTATATCTATTGATGCGAGTAGCTTTTTTAAAGAATCTTCTAATTTAGGTTCTAATTTTGTAGTTTCATAAAAATCAATATAAAAGTCTTGAACAGATTTACCTTTCAATGTAAATTTATCATAAAAATCTTTTAAGAAATAAAGAGGTTGTAGTCCTTCTATGCACCTATACAAGTCCAAATAAGCAAACTTGAAATCTGAGGCTACATAACTCGCCACAATATTTTCAAAAGGAATATATTTATTCCCTCTTCCAAATGTATTTTTAAACTCTTGTAAAACTTCTGTACTATATGGTAGCAAACAAGAACTTTCACTTTCAGTTAGCACAATACCTGTAATTTGATTTAGTTCTTCTTTATGAATAAATGTGTTAATTATTTTATATAAAAAAATACTTGTAAAACAATCTTTTAGGCTATAATCACCAATTACTGTATCAACATTAACTTCTTTAAATCCTGTTGGATTTGTGTCCCACTCACTTCCCAAAATTTCCTTTAATATATCGGTATCTCCTGTAAGAGGCAGGTCTAATTCGTCAATAATGGCTACCCACGCACCTGAATTAAGATTTTCTTCTTGTAGAAAACTGGGAATTCGATATTTAAATTTATGATTGACTAATACCAAATAATTCTCATTTTCATAAATGAGCCAAGCACTATAAAAATTAGGAAATAAACGTATTTTATTATCAATAGTTAAAAATTCTAACCATTTTTCACACGTTTTATCACCATAAATAGTGTATTTCTCTTCTGTATTAATAACAGCTTGTATTTTTACTACCACTTTTTTAATCGAGCTTGTTTTATTTCTTGTCATATATATTTTTAGTACATTTTGTTCCAGCAAACAGCAAAAGAGTTTATTTCATGTTCAGAAAAAATTACTTTAAAGCCATCTAAAAAGGCTTGTCTGTGTTTTTCTTTAGGAATAGAGCTTAATTTCTCTTTCAAAAGGTCTAAAGCAAGAAATTTGTGATTGTCTTGGAATTTGATTTGACCTTTAATTTGACCTTTAAGTTTCTCTAATTTAAAAATTATATTATTAAAATTATCCTCTACCTGTGCATAGTCTTTCTCAATATTACTTCCCAATAACCCAAAAGTTTTTTCCGCACAAGCTACTATAAATCCAACTCTTGCTGTTTGATTATTGAAAACATAGCGGTCTTCAATTCCTGAAAGTATTTGATCAATTTCAGTCATCAATTTAAAAATATCTTCAAATTTATCAATAATATGTGCCGATTTTTCCCTAATTAGACTCATAATATCTAAAGCTGCATGATATTCAGCTAATTGTTGTTTTTTGTCAATTCTTACTTTTCTAGAAGCAAACGCCAAAAACATCTCTACAATTTCTGACTGTGTATATAATTTCTGTGAGATTAACTTATCTAAATAAGGAACACGATATTTCAATTTTTTAAGAATTGGCTTAAAAACTACCTCTAATTGTTTATCAAGTCCCCAAGGAATTTGACCAGAATTAAGTACCAACATTCTATACAACAAAGCAGATTCATCTTGAGCAAACCAAAATTCAACTCTAAGATTATGATTAATATCTGATTTTTTTAGAGCATCTTTTAATGCTTGTATTCTTTGCATCCCATCTAAAATAGTAATAATATTTTCTTTTTCTTCTTTGTTTTTAATCTTGGGTTCAAAAAATTTCAAACATACATCTTCATCGATTTTTTTTATGTTTTCGCTAACATCAATAATTCCTAATACTATAGGAGGTAATATTCCTCCTTTTTGCAAATCTTCCACCATTTGATTACGAATAATTTTGGCAGACCTAGTTTGTAGAACTTCTCTTTGCTCATCAAGGTTGCCTTTCTGTCCGTGAATAGGTGTAACAAATTCTATAAAATCACGGATGCTAACTACTGTAAGGACAGAGTAGCAATTCAGATTTGTATCTTTTTGAATATCAATTATTCTGAATATTCTGAATTTCATAGATTAAGTGATATTTAGTGATACTAAAATTATAGGCTACTATTTTATTGATTTCATAAAGCTCAAATAGAATAAGCATAGACAATAAACTTCTCTCTTTCTCCTAATGACCCATGAAAAAATCCCCCACCTTAAGGCAGGGGACTTTTATTAACCTACAAAACTAGCAGCCGAATTAACCGAACTTACCAGCAGTTGAGGCAATCAAGAACGCCGCGTAGGTAACAACATAGCCGACAGTGAAGTGGGCTAGACCTACCAAACGAGCTTGAACAATGGATAGAGCAACGGGCTTGTCTTTCCAGCGAACCAAGTTAGCTAGAGGAGTACGCTCGTGCGCCCAAACAAGGGTTTCAATCAACTCTTGCCAGTAACCTCTCCAAGAAATCAGGAACATGAAACCAGTTGCCCAAACAAGGTGTCCGAATAGGAACATCCAAGCCCAAACAGATAGGTTATTCACGCCGTAAGGATTGTATCCGTTAATCAACTGAGCCGAGTTAGCCCAGAGATAGTCACGGAACCAGCCCATGAGATATGTAGAGTTTTCGTTAAACTGAGCAACGTTACCTTGCCAAATACCTAGATGTTTCCAGTGCCAGTAGAAGGTTACCCAACCAATGGTGTTTAACATCCAGAACATCGCTAGGTAGAAAGAGTCCCAAGCTGAGATGTCGCAAGTACCGCCACGGCCCGGACCGTCGCAAGGGAACGCATAGCCGAAGTCCTTTTTATCGGGCATCAACTTGGAACCACGAGCGTCCAAAGCACCTTTAACAAGTACCAAGGTGGTGGTGTGAATAGCCAAAGCGAATGCGTGGTGAACCAAGAAGTCGCCAGGGCCGATTGTTAAGAATAGGGAGTTGGTACCAGAGTTAATGGCATCCAACCAGCCACCCAACCAAACGTTGCCGTAGTTAGGATAAGCTGTGTAGGCGATGCTGTCTGGGTTAGACAGCAATGTGTCTAAACCGTAAAGTACTTTACCGTGAGCAGCTTGAATGAATTGTGCGAACACAGGCTCAATCAAGATTTGCTTTTCAGGAGTACCGAAAGCTACTACTACATCGTTGTGTACATACAGACCAAGGGTATGGAAGCCCAAGAATAGCGATACCCAGCTGAGGTGAGAAATAATCGCTTCTTTGTGCTGTAATATCCGGTCAAGTACGTTGCCTTTGTTTTGTTCGGGGTCGTAGTCACGTACCCAGAAGATGGCGGCGTGGGCAAAAGCACCAACCATCAAGAAGCCAGCAATATACTGGTGATGAGTGTACAGCGCTGCTTGAGTTGTGTAGTCCTTAGCAATGAATGCGTAAGGAGGCAGGGCGTACATATGCTGCGCTACCAACGAAGTGGCGGTTCCCAGTGCTGCTAAAGCTAGAGACAACTGGAAGTGCAGGGAGTTGTTAATGGTGTCGTACAAACCTTGGTGAGGCAGGTTGAATTGACCTTCACTCTTGCTACCAGGGATTAAACCGGATTTGGAATTCAGCATTTCTTTGATGCTGTGACCAATTCCAAAGTTAGTCCGGTACATATGACCAGCAATAATGAAGATAACTGCGATCGCCAAGTGGTGGTGAGCCATATCGGTCAACCACAAGGATTCTGTCTGAGGATGGAAACCACCCAAGAAAGTCAGAATCGCTGTACCTGAACCTTCAGATGTACTAAAAATATGGCCAGCAGTATCAGGGTTAGCAGCGTAAACTCCCCAGTTACCTGTGAAGAACGGAGTCAAACCTGCTGGGTGGGGCAGTGTGGTGAGGAAGTTATCCCAACCAACGTGCTGTCCGCGAGATTCGGGGATAGCAACGTGAATCAAGTGACCAGCCCAAGCCAAAGAACTAACACCAAACAACGCTGACAAGTGATGGTTCAGGCGAGGTTCAGCACTCTTAAACCAAGAGAGGCTAGGACGGAACTTGGGTTGTAAGTGCAACCAACCAGCAAATAAGAATAACGCTGATAACAAGAGGAGGAACACAGAACCGGTATACAGTTCGCTGTTCGTCCGCATCCCGATTGTGTACCACCAGTGGTAAACACCAGAGTAAGCAATGTTTACAGGATTGCTTGCGCCACCTTGGGTAAATGCTTCAATCGCAGGTTCACCAAAGTGGGGGTCCCAAATCGCATGGGCGATCGGGCGGATGTGAAGGGGATCTTTAATCCACTGTTCAAAGTTACCTTGCCAGGCCACGTGGAACAGGAGGCTGGAAGCCCACAGGAAAATGATTGCCAAGTGACCGAAGTGAGTGGCGAAAATCTTTTGGTAAAGATTTTCTTCAGTCATGCCATCGTGGCTTTCAAAGTCGTTTCCTGTAGCGATCGCATACCATATCCGACGAGTCGTCGGGTCCTGTGCGAGATCCTGGCTAAATTTTGGAAATTTCGTTGCCATAGGTTTGAGAAATCCTCTGACTTTTAGCCATCAGGTGTCATCTTTTGAAGTTCTGAGTTTTGAGTAACTAGGTTTTGAGCTTTGATCACTCAGCACCCAGCCCTCAGCCCTCAGCACTTCTGAAGTGAATTGCTACCCTACTGAAAGGATGTGTGCGTGGAAGAATGCCCAGGTGGTTACAATTCCTCCTAAGAGGTAGTGAGCTACACCTACAGCTCGTCCCTGAATAATGCTCAGAGCGCGAGGCTGAATTGCTGGTGCTACTTTCAACTTATTGTGCGCCCAAACAATGGACTCAATCAGTTCTTGCCAGTAGCCGCGACCACTGAACAGGAACATTAAGCTGAATGCCCATACAAAGTGAGCGCCTAAGAAGAGTAGACCATAAGCAGATAAAGCACTGCCGTAGGAGTTGATTACTTGTGCAGATTGCGCCCACAAGAAGTCACGCAACCAGCCATTAATGGTAATGGCACTTTCAGCAAAGTTACCACCAGTAATGTGAGACACATTACCTGCTGCATCTACTGTTCCCCAGACATCTGATTGCATTTTCCAACTGAAGTGGAAGATCACAATCGATAGGGAGTTGTACATCCAGAATAATCCGAGGAACACGTGGTCCCAACCAGATACTTGGCAAGTACCGCCACGGCCTGGACCGTCGCAAGGGAAGCGGAAGCCTAAGTTTGCCTTGTCTGGAATCAGACGAGAACTACGGGCGTACAATACACCCTTGAGCAGAATCAGGACGGTGACGTGAATGGTGAAGGCGTGGATGTGGTGAACTAAAAAGTCCGCTGTACCCAAAGCAATAGGCATCATTGCCACTTTGCCGCCAACAGCCAAAATACCGCCGCCAAAAGCATAACTAACTGGCTCTATAGCATTAGGAGCAGTACCACCAGGAGCTAGGGTGTGCAAGTTTTGCACCCACTGAGCAAATACTGGCTGCAACTGAATTGCCGAGTCGGAGAACATATCTTGGGGACGACCCAAGGCACGCATTGTATCGTTGTGGATGTACAAACCAAAGCTGTGGAAGCCTAAGAAAATACACACCCAGTTCAGATGGGAAATAATAGCATCCCGGTGACGAATCACACGATCTAACACGTTGTTTTGGTTCACAACAGGATCGTAATCCCGCACCATGAATATGGCTGCGTGAGCCGCACCACCAACAATCAAGAAGCCACCGATCCACATATGGTGGGTGAATATACACAATTGCGTTGCGTAGTCCGTTGCCAAGTACGGATACGGGGGCATTGCGTACATATGGTGAGCAATGATGATCGTCAGTGAACCCAAGAAAGCAAGGTTAGTTGCCAACTGAGCGTGCCAGGATGTGGTCAGGTTTTCATACAAACCTTTATGACCTTCTCCTGTGAAGGGACCTTTATGGTTTTCCAGGATTTCTTTAATACTGTGACCGATACCCCAATTGGTACGGTACATATGACCAGCAATGATGAACAGAACCGCGATCGCCAAATGGTGATGGGCAATATCGGTCATCCACAAGCCGCCTGTTACAGGGTTCAAACCGCCCTTGAAGGTGAGGAAGTCAGCATACTGACCCCAGTTCAAGGTGAAGAATGGTGTTAACCCACTAGCAAAGCTGGGATACAAATCTGTCAACAAGTCTTTGTTCAGGATTAACTCATGGGGTAAAGGTATATCTTTAGCAGCTACACCTGCATCCAAAAGTTTGTTGATTGGTGCTGACACATGGATTAGGTGTCCAGTCCATCCCAAGGAACCACAACCTAGCAATACTGCCAAGTGATGATTCAGCATTGACTCCACGTTCTGGAACCATTCCAGTTTAGGAGCGCGCTTGTGGTAATGGAACCAACCAGCAAATAAGAACAATCCTGCTAATACCAAGCCGCCAATAGCTGTGACATAAAGCTGGAATGAGCTTGTGATGCCCCAGCCGCGCCATACTTGGAACAAGCCAGAGGTGATCTGAATACCGCGGAATCCACCGCCGACATCACCATTTAAAATGTCTTGTCCCACAATGGGCCATACAACTTGAGCGCTGGGACTCACATTTAATGGGTCGCTTAACCAGGCTTCGTAATTCGAGAATTTAGCGCCGTGGAATAACATCCCGCTTAACCAAATCGCTACTACGGATAAATGTCCGAAGTGTGCCGCGAAGATTTTACGAGAAATGTCTTCTAAATCGCTTGTATGTGTATCAAAGTCATGGGCGAGGGCATGAAGGTTCCAAATCCAGGTGGTGGTTTTGGGGCCTTTGGCTAAGGATCTGTCGAAGTGTCCTGGTTTTGCCCATTTTTCAAATGAGGTAGGAACAGGATCTTTATCAACTATGACTCTTGCCTTCTTTTCCTCTCGCTCCGGAGGACTAATCGTCATTCGACCTCCTCTCTTAGTAAGGAATGAGGAATCATAAATACCACAAAGTTAAACCTAGTCGCAAACTACAGAATTTCCTGAAGCAGTGATGAAGAATCTATGTGGAAGTTTGTTTCTGTTGAATTATAGACTCATTACAGGTGCATTGTTAAACACATTTTAACAATAATTCAAATTAGCTGAAATAATTGCCATACAAGCTTTTTATTTGCGAACTTTCTCGCGAAAAGTCAAGAGTTTATTCATTTAATTTACAAAGGATAACAATTCGTCAAACTTATGGCTTAACACAATTAACCCCATTTAGCTGGCATTACAGCTGAATCTTTTTATTTTTTTTCTATGTTTCAATTGCTACGGGAAAAATTTGGAGAAAGTATTAATTATTTTAAATTTATCTAAAAAAATCAAAATAAAATGTTATGCGATGTGAGAAACATTTCACCTTTTGGGCTATGGTGTCCGATGTACGGTTTAAGTCAGAATAACTTAAGTAGTTCTGGTTCGAGGACTTGCAGCCGTAGGGCATACGGTCAAGATGCTTGCAGAGGGTAAATTCATTGGAATCCCAGTGAAGCAAGAATCCCCGAATTTATAGGGGAGTGTCAATGACGACTAACCATCACTAGGATCAAATGCATGAAATTTTGGCAGCCAGGAATGCTCAACCAGATATTTTATCGGAGATTTACTATTATCAGGTGGCTGATGACATTGGTGCTGGTATTGACTTTAGCCAGTTGTGGTGAAAAAGCTGGTAGCCAAGAAGTGGCTGTGAGCCAGAGAAATAACCCGCCCAAAATTTCTCAGATTTCTCAGCAATTTTCCGAAGTTTCCCCACCAGAGGTCATTCAGGAACTACGCCTCACCTTGGAAAATTATCGGCCACAGGTGACATTTTTATCCCCCCAACCTGATGAAATTCTCCAAGACAGCAAAGTTACAGTTAACTTTCAGGTAAAGGATATACCAATATTCAAAGATCCTGAATTGGAATTAGGGCCTCATTTACACGTAATTCTCGATAACCAACCTTATATAGCTGTTTACGATGTAAATAAGCCTTTAGTTTTACCAGAAGTTTCCCCTGGTACACATACCTTACGCGTTTTTGCTTCTCGTCCTTGGCACGAAAGCTTTAAAAATGAAGGTGCTTACGCCCAGACAACATTCCATATTTTCACGAAAACTGAGGACAATAACCCTGATCCTACTCTGCCTGTACTAACTTACAGCCGTCCTAAAGGCAGTTATGGAGCAGAACCAATTTTACTGGACTTTTATTTAACTAACGCGCCTCTGCATCTTGTCGCTGAAGACAACCCCAACGATACAGTCAGCGATTGGCGCATCCGTTGCACTATTAATGATGAAAGCTTCATTTTGGATCGCTGGCAACCAATTTACCTCAAGGGCTTCAAACCTGGTAAAAATTGGATAAAACTAGAATTCCTCGATAATCAGGGAAATCCTCTAAAAAATGCCTTTAATAC
The DNA here is from genome assembly GCF_000340565.2 of Nodularia spumigena CCY9414. NCBI lineage: Bacteria > Bacillati > Cyanobacteriota > Cyanophyceae > Nostocales > Nodulariaceae > Nodularia > Nodularia spumigena. Next base: position 4,179,354 of record NZ_CP007203.1, on the reverse strand, counting down.
CACAGCCAGACTGATTAATTATCAGCCCCAGGGTAAAGACACACTTTCGAGAATTGTCAGAGGAGAATTAAAAGCGGATCAGGCGCGTAGTATTGTAGACCCCAATTACACTGCGAATAAACCAGTAGTTGAACCTACACCTACTCCCAGCGTTGAAACAACACCAGAATCACAGCCTCAGATTATTCCTAAAACTGAAGTTCCAGAAACACCTGTAAAACCTACACCCCAAGTTGAAGCATCCGAAACATCAAAATCTGAGGTATTCTTCAAACGTCGTGCAGTCCCGACAATAGAACCGTCACCGAGTTTACCCCCGACACTACCAGAGATTATTGAGTCACCTGCACCGGAAGCTCAACCTGAGATAATTCCCACGCCTCCAGTGGAAGCACCGGAAAAATTAGCGAAACCAGAAACACCTAAATCTGAGGGATTTTTCCAACGTCGTTCAGTCCCGACAACGGAACCGTCACCGAGTTTATCCCCGACACTACCAGAGATTATTGAGTCACCTGCACCGGAAGCTCAACCTGAGATAATTCCCACACCTCCAGTGGAAGCACCGGAAAAATTAGCGAAACCAGAAACACCTAAATCTAGTGAGTCAACTGCACCGGAAGCACAACCAGAGGAAACGCCAACAGGTGAATCAATACCGTTACCCACAAAAATTGCTCCCGATCCTGAAGAACCGTCATTAAAAAGATATTTCAACCCTAAACAACTGCCAAATTTTAAATTATCTCCTAGTGAGCCTTCAGTAGTTCCAGAAACTACGCCTGTACCAGAACAGGAAGAAAGGGCTGGGGAATACAAAGTTACCACTATGGAGGAATAACAGAACCACCAGTTAGGAGGATAGATAAGAAGGAATTTGGCAGAAATACAGCAGTTTGCAAGTGAGTATAGTTGATCAAAAAATACTCAACTATATCTGTACTTCATTTCAATGAAAACTGCTGTATTTCAACCATTTTGTGGGGTGGGCATCCTGCCCGCCCGGATTATGAGACAACTATATTAGTATCGCCTACCACTAAGGCCAAAGGATATTCCATGACTCCCCGTGTCAGAGCGCCGGAACTACCACAAAATTACACTTGGCTTAACACTGATAAACCCTTATCTCTCAAAGAACTCAAGGGTAGAGTCGTAATTTTGGACTTTTGGACATATTGCTGTATTAATTGTCTCCACATTCTGCCAGATTTAAAATACTTAGAACAAAAATATCAAGACAGCCTGACGGTTATCGGCGTACACTCGGCTAAATTTGACAACGAAAAAGAAATTGAGAATATTCGCCAAGCCATCCTGCGCTACGACATCGAACATCCAGTTTTAGTAGATAGAGATTTTCGGGTTTGGGAAGAGTATACTGTGCGTGCTTGGCCTACCTTCATGATTATTGATCCAGAAGGTTACGTAGTAGGTTATCTTTCTGGTGAAGGCAAGCGTGATAGTTTAGACGAGTTAATTCAGCAGTTAATTAGTGAACACCAAGAAAAAGGTACGATTAATTTCCAGGAAATCAGCGTAACTTTAGAAAAACAACGTCAAGCATTAACTACACCACTAGCCTTTCCCGGTAAAGTTCTCGCCACTCCCGCCGGGTTATTCATCGCGGACTCTGGACATCACCGTGTAGTAATGAGTAGCTACGACGGAGAAATTCTGCACTTAATTGGAACGGGAAAATCTGGCTTAACCGATGGTGCATTTAACGAAGCGCAGTTTTTCGCACCCCAAGGAATGGCATTTGATCCAGAAAATCAGATGCTTTACGTTGCTGATACAGAAAATCATACCCTGCGACGAGTTGACCTCAAGCGTCAAATAGTAAAAACCATCGCTGGAACTGGTGAACAAAGCCGCAATATTTATCCTCATGGGGGTGCAGGAATAGAAACCGCTTTAAATTCCCCTTGGGATGTAGTGCAATTGGGACAAACCCTATTTATTGCAATGGCTGGGTCGCATCAAATTTGGCAAATGAACTTAGAAAGCGGTATCGTTAAAACCTATGCTGGTACTGGTGCAGAAGCTTGTATAGATGGTTTACTTACCGACTCAGTATTTGCCCAACCCAGTGGAATCACGACCAATGGACAAGAATTGTATATTGCTGATAGTGAAGTAAGTTCAATTCGTGGCGTAGGACTAAAGGAACCGCAACAAGTCAGAAGCATTTGTGGTAGTAAGCAATTATTTGGTTTTGGTGATGTTCATGGACAAGGTGAAAATGTCCGCTTACAGCATTGTTTAGGAGTTGAATATGCCCAAAATTATCTGTGGGTAGCAGATACCTACAACCACAAAATTAAATTAGTCAGTCCCAGTACAGGTAATTGTCAAACAATTTTGGGAGATGGTTCTGCGGGTTTACAAGACGGTCAAGGGCAAAATACACGTTTCTTTGAACCTTCGGGACTGAGTGTGATGGGTGACTATCTATATATTAGTGATACGAATAACCATGCTATCCGTCGCGGAGATTTAAATAAGTTTGAGGTGACAACTTTAAAATTTCCTGGTTTGTGTGCGCCAGACGTATGTACACCGTAGCCTATGGGGTATTTCTGTAAATAACCACCGATAAACACAGATAAATACAAAAAACCTCCGCGTACCTTTGCGCTTACCTCCGCGCCCCTCTGCGTTAAAAAATCATAAAATTAATTTATGTCAACTTACTCTAAATAAATAGAAAAATTACTGAAAAATTAAAACAAATATTACAATACAAGCTTATTACTTGAGCAACATACTCTCACAAAATCATATACTTGACGAGTCACCGATGTATTCACAAGTACGAAGTAACAAAACTATCATAAAACACTCGTAATCTCTTCCATAAAAAACAAGCGAATGCATGGTAAATTTTAAATCCATCGTATTCCGTTCAAGGGTCGCCCCATGCATCTGCACTATTTACACACCCAACACCTTGAGGAATTAGTCAAGAGTAGCAGTATAGATTTACACTTATCACAACTGAATTTTAAATCTCTCCAAGACGCATCAGCCTATGAGTATCTGTTAATTTCTGAGCATCTTCCCCGTACCAACACTGGTAGGGTGAGAAATGGTTGGTTACAGCGTTATAATCATGTCACCGCAGGCGGTTGGTGGTGTTCTGGTTTAGATCCTTTAAATAACTGGGAATCAATGGAATGGGGATGTTTTAAACCAAACCAACCCCGAATTAATCAGAATGGTAAATCCATCAAGTACGAACATCCACCCAGCACACCAACACGGGTATTTTGTCTGCGGGTGACAATAAAAATTTGGCAGCAAGTATCGCAACGGTATAATCTAACGATGCCCAGCAATATCAACGTTAATGCTCATGGAGAAGCTGAGGGGTTTTGGCAATGGGTAATGCAACAAAATTTACCCGTCATCATCTGCGAGGGTGTGAAGAAAGCAGCAGCATTATTAACACAAGGATACGCTGCGATCGCCATTCCGGGAATTACCAGTGGTTATCGAGTTTTTAAAGATACCTTTGGCAAAGTCACCAGTCGTCAACTGATTCCCGACCTAGCAGCATTTGCAACAACAAACCGCGCCTTTTATATTTGCTTTGATTTTGAAACTCAACCGAGGAAAATTGCTGCTATCAATAACGCCATTTCCCAACTAGGTTGTTTATTCCAAGAAAAAAAATGCCCTGTTAAAGTTATCGAACTTCCAGGAATAGAAAAAGGTGTTGATGAACTAATTGTTGCTAAAGGTGCAAGTGCTTTCGATAAAATTTATCGCCAAAGCGTTGATTTAGAGATTTATTTAGCCCAAAGTAAACCCCATACTCAGTTAACTATTCCAGCTGGACTCACCGTCAACTGTCCTTACTTAGAAGAAGTATGTTATCCCGCTTCTGGGTTAGTGGGAGTAAAATCAGCCAAAGGAACAGGAAAAACCACAGCCCTGCAAGGCATTGTTAACAAAGCTCAAGCTATAAATAGACCTGTATTATTAATTACACACAGAATTCAATTAGGTCGTTTTTTGTGTGAGAAAATTGGTATTCAATGGGGATTTAATAATAAACAACATTTAATGCAAGCAGATAAGAATTTACCTATTATCAGCGATCCATTAAACAAAACAAAGTCTTTCGGTTTATGTGTTGATTCTATTTGGAAACTTAACCCTAAAGATTGGCAAGGCGCAATATTAATTCTGGATGAAGTAGAACAATCTTTGTGGCATCTACTTAATAGTAATACTTGTAAACATAAACGAGTTAAAATTCTAAAATTATTTCAACAGCTAATTTCAACAGTTTTGACAACAGGGGGGTTAGTAATTGCCCAAGATGCTGATTTGTCAGATGTATCTTTAGAATATTTGCAAAAATTATCAGGAATTAAAATAACGCCTTGGGTGTTGTTAAATCAATGGAAACCTCAGAAAGGCTGGAATGTGACTTTCTATGATTCTCCTAACCCCACACCCTTGATTCATAAACTAGAATTAGACTTAATAGCAGGACTTAAATGTTACGTAACTACAGATAGTCGTTCTGGGCGTTATAGTTGCGAAACAATTGAAAGCTACCTCAAAGAACGTTTAGAAAAATTACGACAGCAATTTCCCAAATCTCTAGTAATAAGCAGTCGCACAACCAGCACACCTGGTCATGCAGCCGTTGATTTTGTGGGAGATATTAATCAAAAAATACCTGAATATGATACCGTTTTTGTCACTCCTAGCCTTGGAACAGGAATTAGTATTGATGTCCAACACTTCGACCGAGTTTATGGGATTTTTCAAGGAGTAATTCCTGACTCAGAAGCCCGACAAGCATTAGCCAGAGTCCGGGATAATGTTCCTCGTATTGTCTGGTGTGCTAAGAGAGGAATAGGCTTAATTGGGAGTGGGAGTACAAATTATCGCTTACTATCTGACTGGTATCAAGAAAATCAAAAAGAAAACTTAGCCTTGCTGAGTCCTTTACATAAAATAGATGTAGATTTACCATTAGTTTATGACCCAATACATTTACGGACTTGGGCAAAATTATCTGCTAGGGTAAACGCCTCGATTCGTCTCTATCGCCAATCAATGCAAGATGGTTTAATAGCAGATGGACATCAAATCTGGTTGCGAAGTAATGCTGTTCACAATAATATTGTCAGAGATTTACGCCTAGCATTTTTGGCAACAGATTCTGACGATGTGGAAAACCGCAAAAGGTTAGTTATAGAAATCGTGAAAGTGCAAAGAGATTGGTCAGAAAAGCGTCAAAAAGCGAAAGATATTAAATACCAAATTCGAGAGATTAAGCAACAACATCAATTATTAGCCGCGATTGCTGTAGCCAAAGCACGAGATATTAATTATTTAGAGTATGAGCAACTATTAAATAAACATTCTCTATTAGAAGCAGAACGTCACCAAATTGATAAATATACTCTCAGACAAAGATATGGGATTCCAGTTACTCCTGAATTAAAGTTGCGGGATGACAAAGGGTACTATGTTCAATTACTGCTTCACTATTACCTTACACATGAAAGCGAGTATTTTCATGTCAGAGATCAGCAAGAATGGCAGCAACAATTATTGTGGGGTGATGGGAAAGTTTTTCTGCCAGATTTAAAAACTTATACCTGCAAAGTTGAAGCTATGAGAGCGTTAGGAATGCTGCAATTTTTAGAACCAGAAAGAAAATTTACAGAAGATCATCCTGATTTACTTTTGCTTAAAGATGTTGCTTCTCAGCATAGTAAACACATTAAAAGAGTCTTAGGGATTGATTTGGTTAGAGGCAAAGAAAGTATTTCAGCAATAAAAATACTCAGCCGACTATTAAAACTATTGGGTTTGAAACTAAAACGAGTCCATAAAACATATCAAATAGACTCAGATACATTCTATGATGGTAGGGAAAAAATATTTACCATTTGGCATCAACGCGATGAGTTAATGTTAGCTGGGATCAATAATTTTGAGGGTAAAACGGCTAATAATTATCCAAAATCAAAGGTTGAGTCGGGGAAGAATAAATATGTCGGGGTAAACAATTAAAGAACCTCACCCCAACCCTCTCCTTACTAAGGAGAGGGAGCAAGAATTTTGTTTGTTCAGTTAATAAATGGGGGTGATTTAGATTAAGCAACTTGAAAATTTGTTGCTTCTTCTATTGGTTGATAACTATGATTTAACTGTTCAATTCCTAGGTCAATTAAATCTAAACCTTGCTGCACTGTTTCAATCAAACTTAACTTTCCACGCAACTCAGCCGCACCGACAAAACCTTTCGCGTACCAGGTCATGTGCTTACGGGCTTGACGTACACCGCGATCGCCTTTATATTCCCATAATGCTTGTAAATGATCTCTGGCACATTCCAAGCGTTGAATTGGGCTTGGTGGCGCTAACATTTCCCCGGTTTTCAAGAAATGGTCAATTTCTCCCACCAAAAAGGGATAACCCAAAGTCCCACGAGAACACATCACCCCATCAGCGCCAGTTTGTTCTAAACATCTCACAGCCGCTTCAACTGAAAAAATATCTCCATTCCCAATTACCGGAATCGAAAGCACTTCTTTTACACGAGTAATCCATTCCCATCGAGCATTACCATTGTACCCTTGAGCGCGAGTGCGTCCATGCACTGTAATCATTTGCGCTCCAGCATCTTCCATCCGCTTGGCAAAATCAAGGATCGTAATTTCCTTATCATTCCAGCCAATGCGAGTTTTTACTGTGACTGGGACTTTAACAGCCTTCACTACTTCTTGCACAATAGCTTCCGCCACTTCCGGTTGACGCAATAAAGATGAACCGCCACCATTTTTAGTAATTTTATTGACCGGACAACCCATATTAATATCAATAGTATCAGCACCCTCCGCAACAGCCTTAATTGCGGCTTCTGCCAAAAAATCCGGGCGACAATCAAACAACTGAATACTGATTGGTCGTTCCCTGGGGTCTACCTCCATAATTTTCGGTAACTCTTTCACATAGTGCAACCCTGTAGCATTTACCATTTCTGTATACAACATCGAATCTGGCGCATACCGACGCACCAGACGACGAAACACCATATCTGTCACCCCAGATAAAGGCGACTGAAGAACTCGACTTTTGACCTCAAAAGAGCCGATTTTCAGGGGCTGAGAGAGTTTAGCTTTTAAAGTAGGAGATAGTGTAAGCATAATAAAATTGAAACTTGTGAAAATTGAAGATGATGGCATTTAGGGTTATTTACGTGCGTTTAATCTCCTTGTGTAGCTTGCCTAACCTGTTCAACATTCAAATCTAAAGCCTGGGCAATTTGTTCAACCGTCAAACCCAACGCTAATAATCGAGATACTGCTGCTAATTTCGCTTTTAAACTTCCTTCCTGTAAGCCTTCTTGTTTTCCTTCCTGTAAGCCTTCTTGTTTAGCTTCTTGATAAACTCGTGTCTGTTTCAAATCGCTTAACCGAAACATTTCTTCAATCTCCTTTCGGCTCATGGTGGGAAATTTGTAAACCAAAATAGTCTCTATTAGTTGTAGTAACTGTTGCCGTTGTGATTCACCGTTAGGCTCTTGCTGGGTTCGGTCTATTAATTCCCTGGCAGTTACAATGGCTGTATCTTTATTCTCGACTATTAATTTAATAGTAGCAATCCCAATGGGCAATGATATTGTTTCCCCTAATTCATCCAGATAAATGCGGGTAACACGCTGGCTGGTGAAAAACTCGCTGTAATTATTGATATCTGAAGTATCAACGCTGCGCGTGGGATAAATTACTACTCCTCGCCATGAGTTTTTAGGTTTATTTTGCCGCAAATATAAATATATTTCAGAAAACAGCCGCGAATAAATTTCTGTATCAGTTTGAAACTGAACTTCAACAAAGTAGATGGGGTTTTGTTCGCCTTGTGTCGGCAGAAAAACGCCATCTATACGAAATGCCGTTTGCTTAATTTCTATGGAAGAAAATGTGTAAGTTTCAGCAAGCTGGGGTGAATTACCAATTAATTCAAAAAAAATACTGGGCAATTCTTGAAAAAGGCGATAAAAAATACTGTCTGTTTTCACTCGTGATGTAGTGCGGAGATTTGCGATTTTACCTCTGATGGGTGAACATTATCCACTCATGCACTCAATAGTATTATTGTACTAATAAACATAATTTTGTATAGCATGACTGTCATTTAACAGTGTTATTGGGGATATAGCGCCTTTTTTTGGCTATTTATCCTGAGTAAATCTAGGGTTTGTTACACCTAAAGACGGCAAACACCACTTTGAGATTACGGTTCACCCTAATTGCTGAAAGTATTAATTCTCATACATTAGACAGAGTGAAAGCAAATTTCTCAATGAACGAACTAAATACATCCTTTAAAATTAACCGTCCCGTCCAAGGTTCGGGAAACCCTCCTTCATGGACTGGCTATAACTGAAGTTCTCAGTATATATATCAGGATAACTTGAGGTTTTAACCCCAGGAAAGCCGAATTAAAGGTTGTTAATGCTGAACTAACTGTTTTTTTAACCCGTTGGTTCCAGATTTAGTCCCTTAATATTCCCATTCATTCATTTGTAGTTATACGGAGCCAATAATTAAAATGGCAAAAGTTGTTGGAATTGACTTAGGTACCACGAACTCTTGCGTAGCAGTTATGGAAGGCGGTAAACCCACCGTTATTGCTAACGCAGAAGGTTTTCGGACAACACCATCAGTAGTGGCATTTGCCAAAAATGGCGATAATTTAGTTGGTCAAATCGCCAAACGCCAGGGCGTAATGAACCCTGAAAATACTTTTTACTCTGTTAAACGCTTTCTGGGACGACGTTACGACGAAGTTGGTAACGAGTCTACGGAAGTTTCTTACAAAGTTCTGAGCAGCAACGGCAATGTTAAGTTAGATTGTCCGATAGTTGGTAAACCCTTTGCGCCTGAAGAAATTTCTGCAAAAGTTCTTCGCAAACTCGTTGAAGATGCCAGCAAATATCTGGGTGAAACTGTTACCCAAGCTGTAATCACTGTTCCAGCATACTTTAACGACTCCCAGCGACAAGCTACAAAAGACGCTGGTAAAATTGCAGGCATTGAAGTTCTACGGATTATCAACGAACCTACCGCCGCTTCTCTCGCTTATGGTTTTGATAAGAAGAGCAACGAAACCATTCTGGTATTTGACCTTGGTGGTGGTACTTTCGACGTATCCATCCTAGAAGTAGGTGATGGAGTATTTGAAGTTCTAGCTACTTCTGGTGATACTCACCTGGGTGGTGACGACTTCGATAAAAAAATAGTTGATTTCTTGGCTGAACAATTCAGAAAAGCAGAAGGAATTGACCTACGTCAAGATAAACAAGCTTTACAACGTTTGACTGAAGCGGCAGAAAAAGCAAAAATTGAGCTTTCTAGCGTTTCTCAAGCGGAAATCAATTTGCCATTTATCACCGCTACCCAGGATGGTCCCAAGCACCTGGATACAACTCTCACCCGTGCTAAGTTTGAAGAACTCTGCTCGGATTTAATCGACCGTTGCCGCATTCCTGTGGAAAACGCGATTCGGGATGCTAAATTAAGCAGAGCCGATATTAATGAAGTTGTACTAGTGGGTGGTTCTACCCGTATTCCTGCCGTGCAACAGGTAGTGAAGAAGGTATTAGATAAAGAACCCAACCAAAGTGTTAACCCTGATGAAGTAGTGGCAGTTGGTGCGGCTATTCAAGCAGGTGTACTAGCGGGTGATGTCACAGGCATCTTATTGTTAGATGTGTCCCCACTGTCTTTGGGTGTAGAAACCTTGGGCGGTGTGATGACTAAAATTATCCCTCGGAATACCACCATCCCCACCAAGAAGTCGGAAGTGTTCTCTACGGCTGTGGATGGACAAACCAATGTAGAAATTCACGTTCTTCAAGGTGAACGGGAGTTCTCAAACGATAACAAGAGTTTAGGAACCTTCCGACTTGATGGTATTCCTCCCGCACCGCGTGGAGTACCACAAATTGAAGTTACCTTTGATATTGATGCCAACGGTATCCTTAACGTTACCGCTAAAGACAAAGGTACTGGTAAGGAACAGTCTATCAGTATTACTGGCGCGTCTACTTTGGATAAATCTGACGTTGACCGCATGGTGCAAGAAGCTGAAAAAAATGCTTCTTCTGACAAAGAACGTCGGGAAAAAATTGAACGCAAGAACCAAGCTGATTCCTTGGCGTACCAAGCTGAGAAGCAGTTGCAAGAATTAGGTGATAAGGTTCCTGAAGCTGACAAGACGAAGGTGGAAGGTTTGGTGAAAGACCTTCGTGAAGCTGTTGCAAAAGAAGACGACGAGCAAATCAAGAAGCTGACACCAGAATTACAACAAGCATTGTTCGCGGTTGGTAGCAATATCTATCAGCAAGCTGGTGGTGATGCGGCGGCTCCTGGTGCTGCACCTCAAGATGGTGGACCTACTCCTCCTGGTGGCGGTGATGATGTGATTGATGCTGATTTCACTGAAAGCTAGTAGTGTTCAGATTTGCCCCCATTTATTTAATACTTTGACCCATCCAAGCATTTGCCTGGGTGGGGATTTTTTTTAATGCTTGAGAAGATAAAATGAAACCCCACCCCCAACCCCTCCTCGCTTGCGAGGAGGGGAACTTGATTTCCGTTTAATTATTGTTTTTAGAACTGAAAACTCGCTCTAGGCCAATTTGTGTGTACACCATAGCGCAAGCGAGGAGGGAAGACCAAAAAATTAATTACCCAAAAATTGTAGTGGACTGAGAAGCCTAAAATAATGCATTAGTTTAGAGGTAACAAACCGCCGATGAACGCCGATAAACGCCGATGATATGGACTTTGGCTAATGCAACATTTTAGGCTTGCCACGCCACTACAAATTGGGGATTTTTTTATTTGGAAATCCCTGAATCAATATTTAGCACTTTCCGTAATAGTGCTTGGTCTTCTGCTTTAACTTTCAAACGACCATTTTCTACATCGCGAATCCAGCTTTGGCTTTTACCTGTTAACTTTGCTAATTCCCTCTGGGAAAGTTGCAAATTTTTTCGCGCCTGTAAAATCTGTTCGCCGGGTAAATCGCTGATGGTGTTGGTTTTTCTTCTACTTTTTACAGTTCGCCTTGGCTTTTTTTGTAATTGAGAGGTGCGTTGTTCCCATTCTGGCGGTAGTTCAAAAGACAAAATTCGCGCATTCATCAGCAGATTCCACTTACCACGGGGGCCTGAATCTGTGAGGCGGTTGTTACCTCCACCGTCATTAGTCCAAAATTCTAAAGCTTCCTCTGGATCTTCGGGAATACCCATTAACTTCGCCCACAAAGGTTGAATTTCTAACGGGTAAGTTACTGGATCAAAATTGGGTTTAATTCCATGATGATTAAGAACTTCTAAATCACTTTCAAAAGTTCGTAGTAAGCGTTTACGTTCTTCCCTTTGTCTAGAGGCAATGGTAACTTTTTCTTCACCGTAAGCAATGCGTAGTAATGTAGGAACAGTGATGCGTTGTTCTTTGCCCATTTTGGTTTTAAACAGCAACCACAGCATTAATCGTACTGCGCCTTCATGCTGCTGCCAAATGCTCATAACAGTAGTTAATAGCGTTTTTGGTAAACTGCCATATTGATAAAATGCAGTTCGCTCTTTACAGGCTTGTTTGTTTAAGAAATACTGCGCCCATATTCCGGCTTTTACTTTAAAAGTTAGTCCGACCAAATATTTGCACCCCAAATCATCTTCTTGAAAGTGATGCTGAATATTGATTAAATCCCACAAACGGCTACCTGTGACTGAAAATCCGGGAATACGCCCTTGCTGAGGCCAGTCAATGGAAATCATCAATGAACAAGCTTGCTGGACAATATTTTTGATTAAAGCTAGCTTGGCATTTTTGCTTAAGTCCTTGCGCTTCTCTAAGCCTAAATATTTCTCAATTTGGCGTTCATCAATGGCAAACTCCTGTTCCCAAGGTTGCTCTAAGGAGGTAGCATAGGCAGCAAACATGAGATGAATACAAGTAGCTCTAATATCAAGTGCGGCAATTGCTGCTAACTCAGTTATACTTTTACTAGCGTGAGCGTTGACTGGAAATGGATCTTCGAGATGAAAGGCGATCGCACCCCGTCCTTGTTTAACTTTTCTGCCATAAGATAAGTAACCTGCTTGATTAATTTCCCAATTCAGGGATGTGCGTTGTGCTAATACATTACAAGCTTCCCAAATCACAATCGCCGAAGCAAAGGGATTATTTTGACCATTGGCAAATAAATCTGGGCTAGGTGCATCTCTCGGTTCAACTTTGCATCTACCTTTTTTGGCTTGCCAAGGTATGGGCGAATTAGTGGGACACACTATTACACATTGTGGTTCAGGATAATAGCCCTCACAGTTATTACAAAGATTAGGATCGATCCAGTATTCATCGTTCTCGATTTTGATTGCACCCGTAGGACATTGGGGGCGGCAGTTGTCACATCCAACGCAATTGTTGTTAGGAATTGTATAAGGCATACGGCTATCGGGCTTCTTCCCACTCTAATTGTTGAGATGTTTGGCTTAAGTCTCCCCTGGATGTTTTTTCGCTATTTATCAATGGCCACCAAATTATATTTTCAGCAAAAATAATCTCTGATTGCTGTCATAATTCCCCACATCCATATTTTAATTACACATCCAATAGAAAGATATTTCTGGCTTTTAAGGAAAGTATTAAATTACTTCTTTATTAACTATACATTTCATAAATAATTAGAGAAGTTTGTTCATAATGAGCTTGAAAACTGTTCTTAAGACTTTAATTAAAAGTTTGGTTATAAACTGTTTCGGTTGATCTTAGAGCATTAACCAAAGTGGTTTTCTAGAACATAGATGTATCTGCTGAGGATAATTCATTTTCTTTATTAATAATTTTAATATTTAAAATAGCTAAATCTTCTGTTACAAGCTATACATTTTTATGGGTGTATGAAGAAAGGAACAAGATGATTTTTTGATTATAAAAATGAAGGCGCTTAAATTAATTCAAAGACGGGCATTTTTATTTTATAAATGACAAATTGAAAACTTTTCAATGTAAGAAATGAACATATAAACTGTACTTTATAATACTGTTGGGGATATATTTCTTATTCGTATAAAAGAAAAAATGTCATTATCTTGATTGTTAATTGAAACTGTAACATAGAAATTCGGTATTGATTTATGTTTATCAACACAGAAGTTTATGGCTGCTGGAATATAAAATAGCTAGCCAGAGAGGATAATTGCAACTTCACAGGATGTAATTTAGATAAAATCACTAAATTACTACTAAATCTACTCATCAAATTATTGATAATAAGTTTCATTTACTAGATAATTTTGCTAAATTCACAGAAGGATTTATAAAAAGTCATGGAAATTTAATTAAGAAAAAAATAATTCTTTTACAATAAATCAAGACAATAAGATTAGGTTATTATGATGATTAAAGTAGAAACAAATTCGTAGGCGTTTATTCATGGCACAACTAACAGGATTGACATTTGGAGGTAATACCTGGATACCTAAATTTGCCCAGGAAATTGACTACGAAAAATGTATCGGCTGTGGCAGATGCTTTAAGATATGTGGTCATAATGTATTAACCTTGAAAGCTCTCAACGAAGAAGGGGAATTTGTAGAGGATGAAGATGATGATGAAATTGAGCGCAAAGTAATGGTTGTTGCTCACCCAGAAAACTGTATTGGTTGTGAGGCTTGTTCACGAATATGTCCTAAGAATTGCTACACCCATACTGTGGTAGACAATTAAGGTTTGGGGGATTTGCTTACAGTTGTTCGGGTTACAAAGGGTACTCTGGAAATAACGCACGAAGGCACAAAGCAAGGTAACTAGAGGGGAATTATATATATTTACTGTAACTAGCAAAGAGTTCACAGTAAACAGAATTGTAAATCGTAAATTGTTAGTTATTAACAAATTCATACTTGCGGCTCAACTAGTACAGCACGGCGTAAATAGACCAATCATTCAAAGTTAATGAAAAGCCCATACAATAAGCTTTTTGACCCTTCTCTGCGAGACACTACGTGGTAAGCGCAGCTATGCCGTAGGCTTTACGACTAAGCTCAGGGTAAACTTTTGACTTTTGACTTTTGACTTTTAACTTCCGCCCTGCGGTGCTAGTCTGATCAATATTAAGGCTAACGGTTTCATCTTGGAGTACCTAACTTTTTTTTTGCAGTAGAAGCAGCTTTCGTCACAGTAATTTAAATATAGATTTAAGTTTTGGGGGTAAAGATATGAAATTATCTGGAAAATTCCCCCAAATTTTGTCAGAGTGAGATAGAAAGTTAATAAGTGAAGACAAAAAACGCTGACCTGTGAAAATGTAAAAACCAGTAGCCACGAATATGGTGAAAATCATAAAAATACAAGATAAAAAGTAAAGCATTATCTTGTTTGGCTAGGGTGATACATCGAAAGTGCAGGATGCGATGAACTGGGAATGGGGAAACTCATATCTAGCACCAGGCGATTGTAAATCGCGGCTACACAGGCGAAACCCGCGTAGGCGGGTTGAAAACCTTGATTTCCTGTTAGTCCGCGCAGGTGGTCACTGAGCTTGTGGAAGTGCGGACTTCCTTCCGAGAAGACGCTCCGCGTCATTTTTGTATAGCCGGGACTTCTAGTCGCCTGGACTAGGTGCAAGATGTGAAGAAAGACTAATTTCAATGTCCTATTTCTATCCCAGAAAATCACACCTTTAATGACCGCTTAAAAAGCAGGTAGCATATATGCAAAAAGTTCCTGTTTCACTATGGACTCTGGTTGCTGGAGTTGTAATTACAGCAATTAGTATTTGGCTCGGACAAAATCACAATCTACTACCAGAACAAGCATCTCAACAAGCGCCTTTGGTAGACGGATTTTTCAATGTGATGTTTACCATTGCGATCGCACTGTTTCTAATTGTAGAAGGAACTATTGTCGTATTTTTGGTGAAATTCCGTCGCCGTCGGGGTGATGATACCGATGGTGTACCCGTAGAAGGTAACGTTCCCTTAGAAATCTTTTGGACAGCAATCCCCACAGTGATTGTAGTCGCTTTGGGTATCTACAGCGTAGATGTTTACAACCAAATGGGCGGATTTGAGCCTGGAAGTCATCCCCATGCTGCGGCTCATGTTTCTCATGCAGGTGGAACGGCTCTTGCAGCTACTCTTGATGGTAGTTCAGCATCTGCAAGTACCACGAACATTGGTATTGGTGCTTCTCCCAACTCACAGGGTAAACAAGCCGACTTGGTTGTGGATGTCCAAGGAATGCAGTACGCCTGGATATTTAATTATCCCAATAGTGGGATTACCACTGGTGAGTTACACGTTCCCGTTGGTGCGGATGTGCAACTGAATCTGTCAGCCATTGATGTAATTCACTCATTTTGGGTTCCACAATTCCGGTTGAAACAAGACGCGCTTCCGGGTATCGCTACTCAACTGCGATTTGTCGCCACTAAACCTGGTACATATCCTGTAGTTTGTACGGAATTGTGCGGTGGTTATCACGGTTCTATGCGGAGTCAGGTAATTGTCCACACACCAGAAGAGTTTGATAGCTGGTTAGCCGAAAGCCAGATTGCAGCAAAACAAGACCTCAACCAAGCGGTTGCAGTTAATCCGGCTGAGTTATCAACTTCAGAATTTCTCGCTCCCCATGTTCATGATTTGGGTATGAGTGCAGCAACTCTCGCTCAACTTCAAAAGTAGTCGTTGTTCATTGGTCAGGACTTACCTAAAATCATGAATAAACGAACCACGAAGGACACGAAGAACACAAAGAAATAAGAGTTTTACTAGAGTTCTTGCGTAAGTCTTTTAGTTATTGGTTATTGGTGATGATGACTGACTGAGGGCAAAAATAAATTGTCGCAAAATAGCTTATGACACAGGTAGAATTTCCCCGGAATACGCCGACAGGGGGAAATCATCCCCAGGCGTGGAAATGGCAAGACTATTTTACATTTAATGTTGATCACAAGGTGATTGGGATTCAATACCTGGTGACAGCATTTGTGTTCTATCTCATCGGTGGATTGATGGCGGTGGCTTTGCGTGTGGAATTAGCAACGCCAGCATCAGACTTCCTCGACCCCAATCTGTATAACGCTTTCATGACTAACCACGGGACGATTATGATCTTCCTGTGGATTGTCCCCAGTGCGATTGGGGGATTTGGTAATTATCTCATCCCTTTGATGCTCGGTGCTAGGGATATGGCCTTCCCGAAGCTAAATGCGATCGCCTTTTGGTTGAACCCAGTCGCAGGATTACTGGTTTTAGCTAGTTTTATCTTCGGTGGTTCTCAATCTGGTTGGACAGCTTACCCACCATTGAGTTTGGTGACAGCACCAATGGCTCAAACTCTGTGGATATTAGCGATCGTTTTAGTCGGAACTTCCTCAATTTTGGGTTCGGTGAACTTCGTTGTCACCATCCTGATGATGAAGGTTCATAGCATGAAATGGGATCAATTACCCTTATTTTGCTGGGCTATCTTAGCAACTTCTGTCCTCGCTTTACTTTCTACACCTGTATTAGCTGCGGGTTTGGTGCTGTTGTTGTTTGACCTCAACTTTGGCACATCCTTCTTTAAACCAGATGCAGGCGGTAATGTTGTAATTTACCAACATTTGTTCTGGTTCTATTCCCACCCGGCAGTATATTTAATGATTCTGCCCATTTTCGGCATTATGTCGGAAGTAGTGCCAGTTCACGCCCGTAAACCGATTTTTGGTTATAAAGCGATCGCCTATTCTAGTGTAGCTATTTGCGTCGTCGGTTTATTCGTCTGGGTACACCATATGTTTACCAGTGGTACACCCGGCTGGATGCGGATGTTCTTCACCATCTCCACTCTCATCGTCGCCGTACCGACTGGCGTAAAGATTTTTGCCTGGGTTGCTACCCTTTGGGGTGGTAAAATTCGCTTCACCAGCGCCATGTTATTCGCCATTGGCTTACTGTCGATGTTTGTCATGGGTGGTTTAAGCGGCGTAACAATGGGAACCGCCCCCTTTGATATTCACGTCCACGACACCTATTATGTAGTCGGACATTTCCACTACGTTCTCTTTGGTGGTTCAGTGTTTGGCATCTATGCCGGTATTTATCACTGGTTCCCCAAAATGACCGGACGCAAACTGAATGAAACCTGGGGACGGGTTCACTTTGCCCTTACCTTCATAGGGACTAACTTGACTTTCTTACCTATGCATGAATTGGGTTTGCAAGGAATGCCCCGCAGAGTGGCTATGTATGACCCCCAATTTGTTGACCTAAATCAACTTTGTACCATTGGTGCATTTGTTTTAGGGATATCAGTAATTCCCTTCACCATCAACATTCTTCAAAGTTGGCGGAAAGGAGAATTAGCGGGTGATAATCCTTGGCAAGCTTTGAGTTTGGAGTGGACAACCAGTTCACCACCGATAATTGAAAACTGGGAAGTATTACCTGTGGTAACTCATGGCCCTTACGACTACGGCCATAGTGAAACAGAAGCATCTGGTATTCCAGAAATTAGTGCCTAAACATTGGTATAACCAGACTAAATTGTGGGGTGGGCATCTTGCCTATTCCACAAGAAAATCATCATTCTAAACAATATCTCACCCTTATTGGATATTTAGAGGGTAAACAATATGACCGTAGCTACGACGACTGAACATCACGAAGAACATCATCCAGATTTACGCATCTGGGGACTGTTAACGTTTCTGTGTTCTGAATCATTAATGTTTGGCGGCTTTTTTGCCACTTATTTGTTCTTTAGAGGCATTACAGAAGTTTGGCCTCCAGAAGGAACAGGAGTAGAATTATTTTTGCCAGCGATTAACACCGCTATTCTGTTATCTAGTAGTTTCGTCATTCATTTAGGTGATGTGGCGATTAAAAAGAATAATGTCGTAGGAATGCGGTTTTGGTATCTTGTTACCGCACTCATGGGGGCAGTTTTCTTGGTTGGTCAGGTTTATGAGTACATGAATTTAGGCTATGGCCTGACTACTAACGTTTTCTCCAACTGCTTTTATATCATGACTGCGTTCCACGGTTTGCACGTGTTTGTGGGACTGTTATTGATTTTAGGGGTAGTTTGGCGATCGCGTCGTCCCGGTCATTATTCTGCTACCAAACATACTGGTATCGAAATGGCAGAAATGTATTGGCACTTTGTAGATATTATCTGGATTGTGCTATTCACATTGGTGTACATTCTCACGCTGTTTTAACAGTTTATTTGTGGTTAATTCGTTTTTCGCTTTTATCGTGTCTGTTATTTAAGAGGAACGAACCGCAAAGGACGCAAAGATCACAAAGGAAGAAGGAAGAAGGAAAGAGATTCAGCTTACACTCACCAAAAAATAGTATGAGTAAGGAGTGGGATAATTCCTACTCCCTATTTCCCATCAAAGGAGATTTTTATGCAACTTGATGCAAATCAATTCTCATGGTTTCAGGTTCCAGATGATGTCAAAAATTTATTAATTTTGGCATCACAAACCTGGGAAAATACCTCGGAATCTGAAAAGTATATTCATGAAGCTTTAGCTAGGGCTGAGGGAAATACCGAGATTTTAGTATCAGCATATAGATTTTTTTATTATAAAAATAATTATCCACTAGCGCTACAAACTGCGACTAAAGTTTTAGATAAAATTAAAGAAATAGAAAACTTGCCAGATGATTGGGAACAACTTCAGCCGATATTAGTTAAACGGCTAGAGGAACCCCAAATCAGATTGTACTTGAATGCTTATGCCGCTTCTGGAATGGTATTAGCAAATTTAGGGGAATTTGACCAGGCTAAAGAAATCAGTAATCGCGTCAAAGAAATTGACAAAAACAACGATTTTGGAGCCGGAATCCTTTTGGATATTTTGACACGTCCACCCGATGAAGACGATTAATTAGTTAACCAATAACAATCAACAGCCATGAATAGTTTTTCCATCTACCAACCTATTTCGTTATCGGATACTTCTAACTCTAACCCTTTACTGCCTGTATTTACTATCACTCCTTTACCTCCTCGTCCCGGAACTCCTAGTAATGTTACTCCTCCTATATTAGTCTTGCCCCAGTCTTCTCAATTGATGATTTAATGATGATCCAAGGTAAGGATTGGCTTGTAACTGGAAATGGTGAATATCAGGCTTGTAAATCCGTGAGAGCATGGGATTTATTGAGAGATAATTATCGCCTCTATCGGTTTTTAACTGAGGTGGAAGATGTTCTCAATGAGGTGGAAGACGAATCGAGGTGTCTGCCAGAAATCCGAATGCTTGTGAGGCGCTTAATCGTAAATTCTTACTGGGTACAAAGTCAATATTCAGAACATGATCCTAAAACGGGAAACTCTGTTTTACTCCTGTACAATGAATTGGGTTTTCCCTTAACCGTGCAAACAGTAACATTTGCGCCGGGAACTCGTTCAACTATTCATAATCATGGGACGTGGGGAGTTGTCGCTGTATTAAAAGGTCAAGAAAAAAACACTGCTTGGCGACGTACACCCAGCCCGGATTTTACCGACAAAATTGCACCTACGGGAGAAATAACTTTATTTCCCGGAGACATTGTTAGCTTCACTCCCGATGCAATTCACAGCGTGGAAGCAGTGGGTGATGAACCAACTGTAACTTTTAATGTTTATGGAGAAACTGACCCACAACAGAGGTTTGAGTTTGACTCAGTTACCCATACAGCGAAAAAGTTTTGATGAGGGGAATCTTGGAAGATGAATCATACAGCAGTATTCATTGAGATGAAGTAGATACTCATCTGTGTTTATCTGTGGTTGATTACTTCTTACTACACTCAAATGCGCGTTGTAGCGTCTGGTAAGAAAAAGTTGATTTGGATAATTTCTTTCCGGAAAACCCTGAGAAAATTAGGAGTAAGTTCAATGGCTAGAATAATTTTCTACGAAAAGCCAGGCTGTAAAGGTGGTGTTAAGCAAAAAGTTTTGCTAACTGCTGCTGGTCATGAAGTTGTCGTGTGTAATCTGCTGAAAGAACCTTGGACAATTGAGCGCTTGCGGTCATTTTTTGGCGATCGCCCCGTCGCTGAATGGTTCAATCGTTCCGCTCCCAAGATAAAATCTGGGGAGGTGGTTCCGGAAAAAATCAATGCTCAAAAAGCTTTAGAACTAATGCTGGAAGACCCTTTGTTAATTCGCCGTCCTTTACTAGAAGTAGAAAGTCGGCGTGAAGTCGGTTTCGATGTGGAAAGAATAGATGCTTGGATTGGCTTAAAGCCTGTGGATGAGTCTTTACGAGTAGTTAGCGAAAGCCTCACGAGTCAGAATTTACAAGGTTGCGCTCACGGTCATAGCCATGACCATCATCACGAGGGTGGCTGTAAGCATTAGGGGAACACCAGAAAATAAATTATCTCATCTTGTGGGATGGGCATCTTGCCCGTCCTTGACTCCTGCACAAGAAATTTTGGGCTATTTTTTAATTGGGAAATTTTCAACTTGGTGTTGCTCTTTCAGCAACGCCTTTTTCATGCTGTGTATGACTTCGGATAGAATCTTGATCATTCAATAGTTAGATGTACTCTTTATTACATTAGTTAGAAGTAATTGCATCCACAAACTTTTAAGGTGAGTCAGGAGGTAATCACACCTCATAAGTCAACTTAAAAAGTTAAGGATTTATATCATGGCCATCGAACAACTGAGCTTAAACCAAGTTAATCGTGATCTCAAAGAGTGTATTCAAAACTGCTTGGATTGCCATAGCATTTGCCTAAACACTGTGACATATTGCCTACAACAGGGCGGTCGTCATTCAGAACCGAATCATATCCGGCTGATGCTTGATTGCGCGGAAATTTGCACCACCAGTGCTAATTTTATGCTCCGAAATTCAGATTTACACACTCGCACCTGCGATGTTTGTGCTGTACTGTGTGAAAGATGTGCAGATGATTGCGGTCGCATAGGTAGTAATGGTCAAATGAAAGCCTGCGCTGATATGTGCCGTCGTTGTGCCGAATCTTGTCGAAGATTAGCAATGACAGCCGCGTAAATCATTGTAGGGCAGAAATTAATCATCACTTCTTGTTGATATTTTTGAGAAGTGATGAGACTTCTTTCCGATTTTTTTAACGCAGATCACCAGTATTCAAAGACAAATCTTGAAACATCGGCGTGCTGAGATAACGTTCTCCAAAGGAAGGCTGAATCATCACGATTAACTTACCGGCATTTTCTGGACGTTGACCAACTTGAATTGCAGCACATAAAGCCGCGCCAGAGGATATACCAGATAATAATCCTTCTTCTTTGGCTAAACGCCGCCCATAAGCGATCGCTTGTTCATCACTAACTCTAATTACTTCATCAAGTAATTCTAAACGCAGTACATCAGGGACAAATCCAGCACCAATACCTTGAATTTTGTGAGGACCGGCTGTACCACCAGAGAGGATAGGACTATTGCTTGGTTCAACTGCGATCGCTTGCACACTCTGCTTGTATTGTTTTAATACTTCTGCAATCCCAGTAATCGTCCCACCAGTCCCGACCCCAGCAATCACAATATCTACTTCTCCATCAGTATCTGCCCAAATTTCTTCGGCGGTAGTTTCTCGGTGAATTTTGGGGTTAGCTGGGTTGCGAAACTGTTGCAGCATCAAAGCATTGGGAGTATTTGCCACAATAGCTTCAGCTTTATTAATTGCTCCTCGCATTCCTTCCGCCCCTGGTGTTAATTCTAACGTTGCACCATAGGCTTTGAGCATAGCACGTCTTTCTTGGCTCATAGTCTCTGGCATTGTCAAAATTAAACTGTAGCCACGTGCTGCTGCTACCATTGCTAAAGCAATACCTGTATTTCCTGAAGTTGGCTCAACTAAAATGGTTTTCCCAGGCTCAATTAAACCCTCAGCTTCGGCCGCCAGTACCATACTAATGCCAATCCGGTCTTTGACTGAAGCGGCTGGGTTCATGCCTTCGAGTTTGACAACTATCCTGGCTCCCACTCCCTCAGCTTGAGGAATTTTATTCAGTTGAACTAAAGGAGTTCTACCAATTAGTTCTGTAACATCTTTAGCAATTCTCATAAATTAACTCCTATGATTTCATCGATGAAAATCAACGTGTATGTATTTAATCTATATAGCGATTCCCACTTCAATAGGTACTACAAGAATTAATGATACTAAATTGATTGTCTAAATAATCAATTTGAAGTAATTTTCTCACTTATTCTTCACCCGTAATGTTTTTTATTGACCATAATCTATTTTAATAGCTAAATTTATTTGCCTGTGGTTCACTCCATCAGATTTACAAAACATTACCTTTTACATAAGAAAGTTATTCATTTAACTTTTACTAATTTATAGTTAGTATATGATGCGGCATTTGCAGTAAAAAATTAATAGATTATTTTGAGGCTTTAGTGTAGACTCACCACATAATCTATTTGCTTGAGTACAAGCTTCAAGGGTAAAAAACTAGAACAAAAACTGCCCTCTACTCTTGCCCCACATAGCTTTAAGCCTGAGTGCAGAAATACTAGCACCCCACCTCACAAATACTAGCACCCCACCTCACAAATACTAGCACCCATCCCCCAAAAAATTTATCTAAGCCTGATGAAATAGCAGTTATAGGCTGTGAGTACAACTTTAATAAGTTTAATAATCTTAATTTCGCTACATTAAACTCGGCTCAAAAGGGACGACTGCTATAAATTGTGTAGGATTTACGCAGAGATTCCCCTCTACCCCCCGAAGTTCCTAGGGTTTTACCCAACGAATCAGGGGGGACTTCTTAACTCTTGCAGTGACGAAGATGTGATTCCTCAGTTGATAATTATAGCTTTTGTGGAAAAATTGGGAAGTTTTCAGTCTTCAGTGAACAAAATGACGGCTGATAAATGGTTAAACTTTAGTATCAGAAATGTTTAAAAAGTGGAAAGTAAAAACTTGTTAGGTAAACAACAACAGATATTCATCTGGGTGCATATCACCTAGAGAAGGAGAGCAAATATGAAAGTTAAACTTCTAAATGTTCTCACAGTTTGTTTCGTTACCTTAGTAGTGCTTTCTCCAGGTTTAGTAGTATTTAGCATAGTTTGGGGGCGACATATTGAGTTCGTTAAAATGCAGAATTTATCCTGTGAAATCCACAAAAATCTCCCAGAAAATTCTGCCTTATTTTCCCAGACATCAGGTACAAGTTTATCTCAATATGAGACAAATAACGAAATCTCTGATCGCAATCTTGTGAACCGATTATTAATTGCTGCCGAGCAATATAGACTTGCAAGCATCTTGCAATGGTTTGTCTTAATCACCCCAATTTTTGTAGGATTAGGGATTATTGTTTATGACAGATATCTTGTTTATCGTGCTGCTATCTTAAGAGAAAAAGTTGAAATGTTGGAAAGGCTTTGGCAGCAAAGTATCGAGTAATTCTCTCGGCAAATTGTCCTCATTCAAAAAAACATCATCATCATGACAGAAGAACGCCAAATCCAGTATTTTGATCTCATTGACCAATTACTTAAATGTCCTAATGGTCAAGAACCAGAAGTTTTAGAAGCTCAACCAGAATTGATTGATGCTCCTTTTGTGGAGACAATGCTGCAAGTAGCATCTAGTTTTGCTCATGGTGGTAATCAAGAAGGCGCTCAGTTTTTATTCTTTGTGGCTCGTGAATTAGCCAAACAATTGGGTTTATATCCTGAAGTTTCCAATTCTGACGTTGCAAGTAAGGAGTAAATATGCTGCTGACTGAAACCGACGCTGGACAAATTGCGTTAGAGTTCCTCATGGCAGACTGGAATATCTCAGAAGACCATCGAGAGTGGTTTGTGATGTTTGGCTCTCGGCTAATTGGCGAGAGTTGGTACATTGTAGAATTGGGTGTAGAAGGGTTTCCTGATCGTTGGTTTATTGAAGTCTATGATACGGGAATGTGTGACCCTAACTATACATTTATTTCACCGATTCCGGCTTCAGAAGGATTTTCCGATTTTGTAGATGTGCCAGAAATGCTTGCTGAAGTTTTAGTGGCGGAACGCAAGGCTCGTTAATAAACATTAGAATTCAAAACTCAGAATGTACATTAATTAAAAATGAAGATTTTGAGTTTGCTATTTAAAAGTTTCTACCGAGCAGAGAACCTGAATTGCTGAAGTTTGTCAAATTTGAATAGGATTACTATAGGAATCCGATTTGATTATTGAAAAAATATAAGTATATGTAGTGGCGTGAGAAGGCTAAAATGTTGCATTATAATTTTCTTGTGGAACAGGCATCTTGCCTGTTCTGGGCTGGCAGGATGCCCACCCCACAAAAGTTTTGTCTATTGCACTATTTTAAGCTTGTCACGCCAGTAGGGTGTGTTATGGCTTTAGCCTAACGCACCGTCTTCTGTGGTCTTGGTGCAGTACTCTCCTCGATAACACACCCTACGTGTGTTTCATAAATCAAATATGAGTCCTATAGATGAGGTGATGCTAAATTAAAGCACACCTCATTTTTTGATAGGAAAAAAGAAAGAAATTCTGTGATTTGTCAGGCTTAATTGACAAGAATATGTTATATTAAATAGCGTGATGAGCGCTACAGAAATATCAGTTGATATGATTGCTGAACATATCCTAGCTAAAGAATTCACAAGAGTCGTCACTCACTATTACCCAACACTTGGAGAATTACTAGACGGGTCTCATGTGAGAGTAATTACCTGTTTTTGGGGACGGCCTGCTAGACGTTTGCAATATATAGGGATTTATTGTTCGGAAAAAATGCTTCCCTATGTGCAAGCCCAAAAAGATGTCCTCAGAGAACTAGCAGATAATATGGGGCTAATTCAAGTAGTTTGTATGAACGGATCGCGATTGCTACGCGATCCCATGTCGAAGCTCAAGCATACCAATCCTCGTTTATGGTTGGAGTTGCAATGGGTGACAACTTTAAATAGCGATCGCTAACAATGAAAACTGGAATTTTTTGCAATTACGAAAATCATCATCAGAATACCAGCCGCACAATCTTTGAACAAGTTGCGCTAGTACAACAGGCGGAAAGCTTAGGTTTTGAGTCAGCGTGGGTGAGTGAACACCATTTTAATGAATTTAATCTCAGTTCGTCTATGTTGCTGTTAATGGCACACTTAGCGGGACTTACTTCAACGATTCAATTAGCGACGGCGGCGGTATTATTGCCATTCCATAACCCAATTCGAGTCGCAGAAGATATTGCTACTCTGGATAATTTGTGTAATGGCAGATTATTATTTGGTGTAGCTAAAGGAGGTCCTTTTCCCCAACATAATAAGCATTTTGGTACACCAATGGGTGAATCTCGCGCCAAAATGTTAGAAGCGATCGCCTTAATTCAAAAGCTGCTGTATGATGACAACGTATCATTTAATGGGCAGTATTATCAATGCGATCGCTTGACAATTTACCCCAAACCATTGCAGTCTCAAATTCCAGTTTACATCGCCACAGGTGACGATCAAGGCATAGAATTTGCCGCCCAAAATTCCTTCGGTTTAATGGGGGGTCCGCCATTCTCCTTAGAGAGATTGAAAAACACCGTGGCTAAATATCGAGCCTTAAATAATAGTGGCTCCGAAAAATTTGTATTGGCACGCTTCTTTTATGTTGGTAAAACATACGAAGAAGCAGTGAGTGAAGCACTACCATTCATTCGCCAATTCAGCCAAAAAATGCAAGCTAATTCTGCTTATGTTATGCAGAATAGCACAAATACCAATCAAAAACCTTTTGATCGGACAAATATTTGTTTCGATGAAGACTATTTGATTGAGAATTCAATTATTGGTGATGTGAGGACTTGTCGCGACAAAATCAAAACATTTCAAGACGAGTTAAATCTCGGCACATTAGCGCTCAAACCCTCTTCTTTTGTTTTGCCAAAAAACTTAGAAAGTTTAGAGCGCTACAACCAAGAGGTTCGGAATTATGTCTAAACTGCACCAGCTTCCTCCTGATGATTTACCACCTATTGAGGTAACGAAACAGGATGGAATGCTGCATATGGAGTTAGAACGATCTACTGGCAGATGCTTTTTTCACGCTTGCGATCGCATTACGCAAGTCTTATTATCAAACTGTCAGTGGTATCTTACCAAGAATAGCACAACCTTGATGCTAATTATTGACTGCCCTGACCTAGTATCTTACTGGCATATAGTCAGTAATATTCCCCAGTTAGGGAATCGGCTAGAGAGGTTTACCAGTAACGCCAAAATCCGCGTTTATCCTCCATTTGGTAAAGGCACACCGTTTGAAATCAGCGTCAATGAAATTTCGGCTTATCGGGATTGGCTCTAATAGCAAAACTCTCGAATTGCCTAATATCATCTTACTCTTCCCCGCCTCCGGGGAGGCAATTAAAAAAGACATAAATATAGAAAATTTATGGCTAAATTATGTCAGAAAAATGTCAACTTGAAAACATAGCCTTCATTCCCAGATTTGCTCGAATATCGCTAACCTGTACATCCCAATATTTATCCCATCTTTGAGCAATAAACTTACCCGTAGTTTGGGAACCGAGATTGTAACCACGGGAAATTTCAGACATTAAATATTTTAAATTATGTGGTTGATAAAGACTAATCATCACCAGTCCAAAACTCACAATCATAGCGCTGATAGGAATCGGTGTTTGAGCGATAAAAAAAGCTTGTAATCCAATTTCACCAATTTCATCAGTATCAAATCCAGCAACCACATGATAGATATCATGGGTAGTTCGCCAAAGCATCTTGAGATAAGAGATATCATCAACTACAGGAACTGTCTTGTAGAAGTAAGGATTAAAGTCTTTAGACTTAATTTTATGAGCATAAACATGACCTAAAGTACCCTCTGGAAGCTGGCTTAACTCATCTAGATTAAAAAGATTAGGAAGCCAACGTTCTTTAAACAAGATGCTCACTTCTGGATTTTGTTTCAGTTCATTAACGGCTAGCTGTGCCATTTCCGTTTGATCAAGTGCGTCTTCAAAGTCAAATAAGGCATCAGTGGTACCACCATCAATTTTGAGATTACTAGATGCAAGAAATTGAATAATGTAAGTAAGAAGTCCCTTATCGTTGTCAAGAGTAATTACATTGACCATAGTGATTCTCTGCGTTCAATATAGCTTTGCTACTTAAAACCTGAAGTGCATTATTGAAAATTTATCCATTGCCATTTAAAAAAGAAGATGCACCATTTATTTTTGTTAAAAACAATTCATTTTTTCATGGATCTTTAGAGGGATTTTATAAACAATAAATTGTTGTTTATTAAAAGGTTAAACCAAAATCTAAAGACTAAAATAATGAACTTAATCTATGAATTAGTTGATTCATAAACTAGTACAAAGACCAAAAAACACAGATATATTGTCTTATCTGTGTTCATTTACCCAGCCACAGTAAAAACTTAAACAGAAACTGGAGTAGACAAATTACCTACTGTTGCAGATAGCCATCCATACCAAGTTTCTAAACCAGCACCAGTAGTCGCAGAAACCTGAAAAATTTGAATTTGGGGATTAACCTGTCGGGCATAATCTATACATTTTTGCACATCAAACTGCACATAAGGCAACAAATCAACCTTAGTGAGAATCATAATTTCACTAGCGCGAAACATATGCGGATATTTAATCGGCTTATCTTCTCCCTCAGTCACCGAGAGAATTACCACCTTAGCTTGTTCTCCCAAGTCAAACAAAGCCGGACAAACCAAATTTCCGACATTTTCAATCATCACCACCGAATTAAGCGGCGGGTTCAATTGCTGTAAACCCCTGTCAATCATAGCAGCTTCTAAATGGCAACCAGTACCCGTATTAATTTGTACAACCTTACAGCCTGTTTCCTGAATTTTTTGGGCATCATTAGCTGTTTCTTGGTCGCCTTCAATCACACTAATAGGTAACTGACTTTTTAAATCATGAATAGTCCGAGTTAACAGAGTTGTTTTACCCGAACCAGGAGAACTCATTAAATTTAAAGCTAAAATATTGCGTCCTTTAAACCATCCCCGATTTTGGGCTGCTATCAAATTATTTTTCGCTAAAATATCCTGTTCTAAAGATATTGTTGTATTATGTATTTTGGCATGAACTTGAGAAGCTTCATGCTGAGTATCATGATTATGGGAATGGCTAATTACAGTACCATCAAGTAAAGTGTGAGTATGATCATGGTGATTGTGTTCAACCTCACCAGTTTCCAAATTAGTAATTGTGCTTTCAGCATCATCAGAACAACCGCAAGTTACACACATAATTACTCTATTTCAATTTCCTTAATTTTCAATTCTTCACCAGCTATTAAGTCTAATTGCACGCTACCACAGCTACATACACCAAAAGGTTTATTTAAATGTATTTCCGCACCACATTCACGACATCGTGCTAAACCAGGAATTTCCCTAATTTCTAATATCGCCCCCACCAAAACTGTACCTTGAGTACAGATATCAAAACAGAACTTTATAGCATCAGGTAAAATCGCCGAAAGTTGACCAACTTCTAACACCACACGTTGAACCTTTGCACCTTGGGCGTGTTCACTAACAATAGCCACGATATTCTGCGTAATACCTAGTTCGTGCATAAAATTTATTTAAGATTTAAAACCATAGATGCACACAGATAAACACAGATAAATAAAATTAGAAAATCTCACAATTGTAGAAAAGTTGGCAGTAATTAACCAAAAACCCTTTTAAACCCTCTTAACTTTGCGTCCTTTGCGTCCTTTGCGGTTCGTTCCTCCAAAAAAAATCAACAAATCCGGGGTAATTGTTCACCCACTAACATATCGACAATACGTTCAGTCCCAAAAGCAGTTCTTAACAACACAACACCAGCAGGTGAAGCAATAACCTCACCAATCACACAAGCATCCTTCCCGGCTGAATGTAACCTCATAGCTGATAAAACAACTTCAGCATTCTCACCTCCTACTACCACCACTAACTTACCTTCATTAGCCAAATACAAAGGATCTAAACCTAGTATTTCACAAACTCCTTTAACTTCTTCCCGCACAGGGATAGATTCTTCATAGAGACGAATACCTACACCAGAACTCACAGAAAATTCATTTAAAACTGTCGCTAAACCGCCCCGTGTAGCATCGCGCATAGCGTGAACATCAGGACAAACACTCAGGATATTTGCGACTAAACTATGTAACGGTTGACAGTCACTTTCAACATTAGTTTCTAAAGCTAATTCCCCACGGGCGATTAAAATTGCTGCACCATGATTTCCCAATTCGCCATTAATAATTACTACGTCTCCCACTTGAATATTATGGGCAGAAATGTTAATTCCTTGCGGAATTACCCCAATACCTGTAGTATTAATAAATAGTTTATCAGCAGCACCACGTTGGACAACTTTAGTGTCACCTGTGACAATTTGCACGCCAGCTTTTTGGGCGGCTAATTTCATACTAGCAACGACACGCCGCAAAGTTTCTACTTCTAATCCTTCTTCTATAATAACGCTACAAGTGAGATATAAGGGTTTAGCACCACTGACGGCTAAATCATTAATAGTGCCATTAATTGCTAATTCTCCAATGTCACTACCAGGAAAAAATAAGGGGTCTACAACATAAGAATCTGTGGTAAATGCTAGTCTATCTCCCTGTTGGCTGAGACTAGCTAAGTTTAAACTGGCTTGGTCTTCTAATTGGGAGAGAATTGGATTATCAAAGCTATTTACAAAGATATCTTCAATTAAATCGCGCATGGCTTTACCGCCGCTACCGTGGGCGAGGGTAATATGGGTGTCTCGTGTTTTATTTTGGAGGGGTTTGCCGATTTTTTGTAGTAGGGGATTTTGTGTTTTGTGTTTGGGGGAAATATTCATATTAAAAAACGAACCGCAAAGGACACAAAGTGCGCGAAGGAAGAAAAGAAGAAGGAGGGTTAGATGCCTTTTTCTTTATGTCTACCGCTATGTTTATCTATATGTAGTTGACCGCCAACCGACCAATTTTCTCGTTCAAATTCATCAATATGTATGGTTATCCATTCTGGTTTAGCACCCAAGGTTTCAATTAGTGTCTCGGTTAGTGCTTTGACTAGTTGGCGTTTCTTTTCGACGGAGTGACCTTTGGCTATTTGTACGGTGATGAATGGCATATATTTTTTCTCCTTAAGAACCCCACCCCCAGCCCCTCCCCGCAAGCGAGGAGGGGAGTTAGAGAATAGTGATAGTTATTTGGATGTGGCTAGTTGTTGGGCTTTTTTACTAATTGCAGAAAGTCGTCCATATTTGTAGTAGGCTGCACACGCACCTTCTGAGGAAACCATACAGCTTCCAATGGGTGTTTCTGGTGTGCAAGCTGTACCAAATACTTTACATTCCCAAGGTTTTAAAACTCCTTTGAGAATTTCTCCACATTTACAAGCTTTATGGTCTGCTACTTTTAAGTTAGGAATAATAAATTTATTTTCTGCATCGAATTGGGTGTATTCAGTCCGGATTTTTAAGCCTGATTCTGGTATTTCACCTAAGCCTCGCCAATCAAAGTTTTTTCGCACTGCAAATACTTGGTTCATGGCTTGCAATGCTATTAAGTTTCCGGCTGGTTCTACTAATCTGTTATATTGGTTTTCTACTTCACAACGGTTTTCTACTAGTTGCTGTAATATCATCCAAATTGATTGCAGTATATCTAATGGTTCAAAGCCGGCAATTACTATGGGTTTATGATATTTTTGGGCAATAAATTGATATGGTTCTGTTCCAATTACCATGCTGACATGACCAGGGCCGATAAATCCATCTAGTTGTAAATCTGCGTTATCTAGTAGGGCTTGAAGGGCGGGAATTACGAGAACATGGTTGGAAAACATACTAAAGTTGGTGATGTTTTCGGCTGCTGCTTGCAATATGGTGAGGGCGGTACTAGGGGCGGTGGTTTCAAAGCCGAGGGCGAAGAAGACTATTTCTTTGTCTGGGTTGTCTCTGGCGATTTGCAGGCTATCTAATGGGGAGTATACCATGCGGATATCTGCGCCTTGGGCTTTGGCTTGGAGGAGGTTGGTATGGGAACCGGGTACTCTCATGGTGTCGCCAAATGTGGCGAGAATGACGTTATGATTTTGGGATATGGCGATCGCATCGTCTAATCTCCCTTTTGGCATGACGCATACTGGACAACCAGGCCCGTGGATGAGTTCTAGGTTGGGGGGTAGGATGTCTTCTATACCGTATTTAAATATGGAGTGGGTATGTCCACCGCATACTTCCATCAGTTTAAGGGGTTTGTTTAGTTGGTTGCTTAGTTGGGTTATTTGGTTGCGTAAGGCTGCTGCTTTTTCTGGTTCTCGAAATTCGTTGACGTATTTCATAGTTTTTTTTAACGAACCACAAAGGGCGCGAAGTTCACGAAGGAAGAGAAGAGAAGGAAGGGGTTTTAGTTGGTTATTTGGGCTTGGGCTGTTGCTAGTTCTTCTAATAGTTTTAATGTTTCGGCTGCTTCTTGTTCGTTGATACGATTCATGGCGAAGCCTACGTGAACTAATACCCAGTCTCCTATACATTTTTCGGGGGGATGTTGTTCGTTGACTATGCAGGCTATGTTTACTTGGCGTTTGACTCCAGCTATGTTAACTATGGCTAGTTTATGGTTAATGTCGCTGATTTCTACTATTTGTCCGGGGATTCCTAAGCACATTTTTTTTCCTTGAATTTACGAACCACAGAGGCGCAGAGAACGCAGAGGGAATATTAAGAGTCGGGGGTTAATTGGGCGGCTGTAATTACTGCTTGTCCTAGTGATATGTTGCCGTCGTTAGCAGGAAGTGAACTGTGAGTTAATACGGTTAGTCCTAAATTTTGTAAATTCTGGGTAACTTGTGTTAATAAAATGCAGTTCTGAAATACTCCTCCGCTTAATACAACTTGATTAATCAGATTTTCTTGACATAGATGTTTAACTACATCGACAATGGTTTTAGCTAAACTCTTATGGAATTTTGTGGCTATGTGTGATTGACTAATCTGTTTTTGCAAGTCTTGAAGCAGGGCTTGCCACATCTGTTTTGAGTCTATATAATATATGCTATCTGAAAAGTTAAGCTGAAAAGGATAATTTAGCGTTTCTTCATAATTATTTAAGTTGCTAGGATTGACTAAGGCTTCCATTGCGATCGCACTCTGTCCTTCATAGCTACATTCTTCTGGATAAATGCCTATAGCCGCAGCTACTGCATCAAACAACCTCCCTACGGATGAGGCTGGGGGCGAGTTAATGCCTTTATCTACAGCTTGTGTAAGTAGCTTTAATGGCTGTTGTTGCAAAAATTTGATAATTTCTAATTCAGGATATTTGTGTTGGCTTTCATCCCAAATATCAGCATTGAGTAAGTAGGCGTAGGTGTTACGCCAAGGCTGATAAATTGCTTTTTCACCGCCAATCATGGCGACTGGTTTAAATGTTGCGAGGCGCTGAAATTGACGATAATCTGCTAACAGAAATTCTCCTCCCCAAAATTTGCCATCTTCGCCATAACCTAATCCATCTAAAGCAATACCTAAAACTGGAGGGGAATCTAAAGGAATCCCATTTTCTGCCATACAAGCAGCAATATGGGCGTGATGATGTTGGATAGGATGAAGTTTAAGTTTATTAACAGATGCGAGTTCTTTACCGAGTTTTGTGGCAAGATATTCAGGGTGTTTATCGATAGCGATCGCTTGTGGTTGATGCTCAAATAAATTTAAATATAAATTGAGTGTATCTTGATAAGCATGAAAAGCCGCAGCGTTTTCTAAATCTCCCAAATGTTGAGAAAGAATTGCTTCGCCTCCGCGTAATAAACAAAAGGTATTTTTTAACTCACTACCCATTGCTAAAATTGGCGTTACTTTCTCAAAACCCGGTGGTAAAATTATCGGTGCTGGTGCGTATCCCCTAGCCCGGCGAATGATTTTTACTTGATTATTAATCACCCTAGCAACAGAATCATCTACTCGATTCACAATATCCCGATTATGTAAAAGAAAATAATCCGCAATATGACCTAACTTTTCTCTAGCTTCTTCATTATCAATACATTGAGGTTCATCAGCAATATTCCCACTGGTTAACACAATCGGGCGATTCATCCGCCGCAAAATTAAATGATGTAAAGGGGTATAAGGTAACATAAAACCGAGATAATTTAGTCCCGGTGAAACAGAAGGTGCAATTAGACAGTGAGGATTTTTCTGTAACAATACAATAGGCGCAGCAGAACTTGCTAATAATTCTTTTTCCTGAGTATTAACAGTACAATATTCTGCAATTACTGCTATATCCCGCGCCATTAAAGCCAAAGGTTTATGATAACGCCGTTTACGCTGACGCAACTTCTGTACAGCAGCTTCTTGAGTAGCGTCACAAGCTAGATGAATACCACCCAACCCTTTAATAGCCACAATTTCGCCTTTTTGCAACAAAGTACAAACAGCATCAACATCATCCATCATCGAAAACATTGAAGCCGTCACAGGTTTACCATCAGCCCGTTCTAACCAAGCTTTCGGTCCGCAAGTATGACAAGCTACAGGTTGGGCGTGAAAACGCCGATTTTCCACATTTTCATATTCCCGTTCACATTCAGCACACATAGCAAACGCAGACATACTGGTATTGCATCTATCGTAAGGAATCCCACGAATAATACTGAAGCGAGGACCGCAATGAGTACAATTCGTAAAAGGATAACGATAAAAACGGCTAAAAGGGTCAAAAATTTCCTGTTGACATTGGGGACAAATCGCCGCATCAGGAGTAATTTCTGTATTTCTAGAACTACTCACACTACGAGAAATCACAAAATCAGTAAAATCCTCATCACCTTCATAATTAACTCTCGTCAACTCCTGAATTTTCCCCAAAGGAGGACATTCAATATATAGTTTATTGATAAACTCAGTAATAGCCACCTCACTCCCAGCCACCCGAATTAAAACACCCTCACCATCATTACAAACATCACCAAACAAACCACAAACCTTAGCCAGACGATAAACAGTAGGACGAAATCCCACCCCTTGAACAGTCCCCCGAACCCTAATCTCTTCCATTCTTCTCCGCGCCTCTGCGCCTCTGCGTGAAACTCTTACTCCAACCCCCACAACAAAACCCGATTATTCCCAGAATCAGCAACTACAGCCGTATTTCCACAAACCTTCACCCCATAACACCAATTCAAAGTATTTCTCTGAGGTAAACCAAAATCCCGATTTTCACCCTTAGATTTAAAACTAACTTGTCCCACCAAACCATCAGCAACCGCCCCAGATAATAATTGAGACTCCGGCTTTCTCCATCCTAACAAACGAGAATTTGCAGTATCAGCAACCAGCAACCAATCATTACCAACCGCTACACCATAAGGCATACTTAAACTACTAGCACTAGGCAAATAAACACCTTGATTCATTTCCACAGAATCAAAACTTTTTTGTCCTAAAACCACCGCACAAGGGGCATTATTTTCTGTAGGTATTCCCTCCCAAATCATCACCCGGTGATTACCTGCATCAGCAACAACTAAATTATCTCCCCAAATAGTAATATCATGACACCAACGCATACTCGCAGCAGTAGGAGAACTCCCCCCATTTTCATTGCGAGATATCATATCTGGTTGTCCCAAAACTAAATCAGCAGGTTGACCATTTTCTGTAGGTAACTGATGCCAAATTAATAACCTGCGATTTCCCGTATCAGCTACAAATAGCTTTCCTTGGTGATAGAAAACACCATAAGGCCAATGCATAGTATTAGCACCAGCTTGATGAGTTCCTCTATTTGCTTCATTTTGACTAAAATCAGCTTGTCCTAACACCAAATCTGCTGGAACATGACTATCTTCTGGAACATTTTTCCAAATCAATATTCGATGATTCCAAGCATCAGCTACCGCTAAACCTGTACCACAAGCACAAATTCCCGTGGGGACACTAAAAGTATTTCTTCCTGGTGTACCTTTAGCATTTTGTCCTTCATGATAAAAGTCTGGTTGTCCAATTACCCAGTCAGCCGGTTGACTATCTCTGGTAGGTAAATTTCGCCATCCTAATAACCGATGATGTCCTGTATCTGATACCCACAAAGACCCAGTTTCTGATAATAAACAAGCACCACGAGGTCCGAACATATTTATCGGACTAGGTTCTATAGGTATAGCTAATATTTCTGGTGTAATAATATTACCTAATATCACTTCTGCACCATGAGATAATAAAGGTAATAAGTCTAACGCAGGATTAATATTGACGGGTATATCCATTAACCACAAATGAAGACTGATAGCTATTTAAACTTATCAACGGATATTGAATTGTATCGGTGGTGGCAGTTTTTCTATTAAATGGAATATTTTGGCAGTTTCACAAAAACCTTTTCTCCTTTAATTTGTACTGGATAAGACTGCAATGGCACATCAGCAACGGTTAAACATTCGCCAGTTTCTAAATTATACTGAAATCCATGAGATTTACAAGTCAGAATACCATTATCTAATTTACCCATATCTAAAGGAGTCGCTAAATGTGGGCAAGCATTCAGATAACAGGTAATATTTTCACCTTGGCGATATAAAATTAGGGAATTTTTTCCCACTTTACCTGTCAATATTCCAGACTCAGGAATTTGATCAATTGTTGTTAGTTTCACCCAAGTAGCGGTATCTTCTGGAGTAAATGGACTGTTGACAGTAGAAGTATGATTGACTGCTACAACTTTAGTAATTTCAGGACAATGATTTTTTATCGCCTGTTCTACACTTTGAGTTAAAGTTAAGGTTGAAGTGGGACAACTGCTACAACTTCCAATTAATTTAACTTCGACTGTATCTGGTGGTTTGATTGCTACAAATTCTACATCGCCATCATGACTTTTTAAGCCTGGGCGCACTTCTTCTAGGGCTGTGTTAATTCTTTCGATTAATGGTGCTTGTGGTGGTTTAATTAGTTCGTGATAAAGCAAAACTGAATATACTATGTCATCGTCTACGGCTTGGCGCAGGGCTGACATTGATTCTTGTTTTAGGCTTTTGATTAAATGGGTTAGTGCTGCTTTATGTAAATCTTCAATTGCTCTTTTTAGTCCTACTGCTACACATCTTTGGCTTTCTTCCCATTGGGATATTATTGCTTCAAATCTATTGATTTCTTGAATTAGTTCTTCCAGTTTTGTCATTATTATTTGTTGGATGGTTTAGGGATTTACCAGGAATAAATTTGAAACGAACCGCAAAGGACGCAAAGTACACAAAGGAAAGAAGGAAAGAAGTAATCCAGCACAATTTAAACAATAAATAATGTGGGATTATCTGAATTCTTTGGTTGGTTGATTATTGGGAGTATATCTATTTCATTTTGAAATCTTTGAAGAGAAATGGCATTACTGTACCTGTCACTAAACTAGATACTGTTATTGGTAGCCAAAGGGGTAATTTTGTTTGCGATAATGATAAGATGATCATGGAAGCAATGCTTGTACCAATCACAATTTGTTTGAAAAAATATCCGCGATCGCGCAGTAATTTTCCTTTGAAAAATAATTTCGCAGAAAGCCATGCAATTTCAAACATGATTACTCCTAATAATTGGTGAATAATTTTAGTACTGCAAAACTTAAGATTATGGCGGGAATTACACCAGCCGGTCCAAATAATGCTCCTAATGTTGCTGCAAATTGATAACCAATGTCTTTTCCAGCTAATAGCATTGCGCCAATAGCACCACCAATCATCGATAAGGCTGTGGCTATGACTATCCAGGCGAATTCTGTGGCGATGTTCAATTCACCTGCTAGTAAACTTGTGAAAAAATCTCTGATTTCTGGGTTGTTCAAAATGTCTGTCATGGTGGTTGTGAAATGAGGGGAAAAATGCAAGGTTAATCCATACCTACTCGCATTTCTACTTCTACATCTTGTATGGCTTGGGCGACGGCTTCTGCTTGTGCTGTTTGCTGATTTTGGGTAAATATTCCCCAGGCTTCTTGATAGTAGGTATATGCTTTTAACAGATTTTTAGGATTACCAGCTTCTGGTTTTTCGAGGTCGTCGGGTAAGTTGAATAAGGCGTTGGCTTTGTTAGATATGGTGTTAGCATATTCTAATGGTGTGTCTCTGGAATTACGCACTTTTAAGGCTTCGTCATAAGCTGCGATCGCTCGTAAGTTATTATCTACAGGATGGGAACTTACTAAATATTGCAACGCATTACCCAAGTTGTTCTGTAACATCGCATATTCCCTGGGATGGTCAATTAAGTTAATATGCTTTAATGCCACTTCAAAGGACTGCACGGCTAAACCTTGACGCAAGTATTCCCGTTCTGATGACATGGGCATGGAAAGGTAGGCGATCGCAATATTATTGTATAAAATCGCGTATTCTTGTGGGTAATCCTCCCAGGTAAATACCTGCAAAGCCTCGTGATAAGCTTTAATGCTGTCCGTCATTCTTGCCTGATTGAATCCTACCAGCGACTGTAACACCAACCCAAAATTCATCTGTGCCTCTGCTAATTCTTCGGGCAAAGCTAATTGTTGTAAAATTGGCAAAGCCTCTTCATAACTGGCTTTCGCTTGCAGCAGCAGTTGGGAACCTTCATCAGGAATACTCTGTAACGTGCCTGCCATCCCCACCAAGGCGCGGGCTTTCAATAGGGCGTACTCCTCACCACACATCTGATATGCCCGGTAATATAGCCCCACTGCGTTCCGCAAATCTTGGGCGGTTTTAGGCTGTTTATGAAAGCCTTGTGCCATTTCGATCAGCATCTCGATTTTTTCTGCTGCTGTGGCTGACTCTGATTTGATAGCTGCGAACTGACAAGTCAGCGCTTGCGCTATCGCCGCCTTTACTGCTGAATCTGTAATGCTGGGGTTCATAACTGCCTTGATTTTGTCAACGCCCATCAAGTGGGTTTATTAACTAAGCGGATTTACGCAGATTTTGAATCCCATACCCTTCTAGAGACGCAATTCATCGCGTCTATCTATCAATTTTTTTACTATAGAACAATCTATTTCTCAAATTCTAGGGGGAAATTGCTAATATTAATGTCAGCTTTAAACACATAAAATATTTAACAGCTATTTTGCCGTTGCTGATTGTGAGTATTAATTTTGTTTCCTACCAACTTACTTAAATAATTAATTTTTATTTAATGAAAAATCATTATGTAAAAACTTAGATTATATTAATAAATAAGTATTGGTAAACAGGTGATACTCTACAATCCTGATCACCCAAAACTGGCATGATCAACAATAGATAAGCGTGTAGCTAATGACTAACGTACTATGGCTGCAAGGTGGTGCGTGTTCAGGGAACACCATGTCATTTCTCAACGCCGAAGAACCGACGGTGTGCGATCTTATTGCCGACTTTGGCATCAAGGTACTTTGGCATCCCTCCTTGGGATTGGAAATGGGTGACGACCTGCAAACCCTCCTCCGGGATTGCATTTCAGGCAAAATACCTCTAGATATCTTAGTCTTTGAAGGCAGCGTTGTAAATGCCCCCAACGGCACCGGCGAATGGAATCGGTTTGCCGATCGCCCGATGAAAGATTGGTTAACAGACTTATCCCAAGCGGCTAAATTTATTGTCGCCGTGGGAGACTGTGCAACCTGGGGCGGAATCCCAGCCATGTCACCCAACCCCAGCGAGTCACAAGGTTTACAATTTCTCAAGCGTGAAAAAGGCGGCTTTTTAGGCAAAGACTTTGTTTCCAAAGCCGGCTTACCTGTAATCAACATTCCCGGATGTCCCGCCCATCCTGATTGGATTACGCAGATATTAGTAGCGATCGCCACTGGACGCATAGCCGACATCGCCCTAGACGAACTACAACGTCCTCAAACCTTCTTCAACACATACACCCAAACAGGCTGTACCCGTAACATTCACTTTGCCTACAAAGCCTCAACCGGCGAATTTGGTCAACGTAAAGGTTGCCTATTTTATGACTTAGGTTGTCGTGGTCCCATGACACACTCATCCTGCAACCGCATTTTATGGAACCGTGTTTCCTCCAAAACTCGTGTGGGGATGCCTTGTTTAGGCTGTACAGAACCAGAATTTCCCTTCTTTGACCTCCAGCCTGGAACCGTATTTAAAACCCAAACAGTGATGGGGGTTCCCAAAGAATTACCGCCAGGAGTCAAACAAAAAGACTACGCCGTATTGACAATGGTCGCTAAAGTTGCAGCACCAGCTTGGGCAGAAGAAGACTTTTTCACGGTTTAGAAGTCAGGAAGAAACAAACCACAGAGGCACAGAGTACACAGAGTTATGAGAATTTGAGTGGTTTTTTGTGTAAGTCTGATTATGCCGTTCTGTACAGGTAGGGTGTGTTATCCAGGAGAGTACGGCACCAATTCTGATTTTAGGTGCATGAGGAGAAATGTCTGTAACGCACCCTACTAATTAATTAAAAGAGAGGAGAGGAGAATGACAATTCAAACACTAGATATTTCGCCCGTTGGTAGAGTCGAGGGCGATTTAGATGTGCGCGTCGATATCGATAATGGGCGAGTAGTTAACGCTTGGACACACGCGGAACTGTTTCGCGGATTTGAAATTATTCTCCGAGGTAAAGACCCCCAAGCCGGATTAATTGTCACACCCCGGATTTGTGGTATCTGCGGTGGTTCTCATCTTACCAGTGCATCTTGGGCATTAGATACACTTTGGGGTACAGAAGTTCCTCGCAATGCAATTTTGGCGAGAAATTTGGGTCAAATTGTCGAAACAATGCAAAGTATTCCCCGCTATTTTTATGGACTGTTCGCTATTGACTTAACTAATAAAAAATACCGTCGTAGTCGCCACTATGAAGAAGCTTGTCGCAGGTTTGCGGCTTACACTGGCAAGTCTTACGAAATCGGTGTGACAATTTCTGCCAAACCTGTAGAAATCTATGCCCTTTTAGGGGGACAATGGCCTCACAGCAGTTATATGGTGATAAATTACGGAATTGCTTATATAGTCAGGATTTGTCAGGATATGTGCAATGATTCCCTAGCGTTTCCTTAAATCAGGAGATTCTGAAGTGGTATCTAGCAGTCAATCCCTTGATTTTTCTCTGCTAAAAGTTATTTGGTTTTCTGAGACATTACCTAATTCTTCCCTACATTGCCTCCCCCAACCCCAAAATCGTCTAAACTCAAAGTGTCCGCTAACTGCCAAAATCATCATGACTCACTGGTTTAATATTGCAGGTCCGTGTGAAGACGATATCCACTATATGCTATCTCCAACAATACGATTACCAGATT
Organism: Nodularia spumigena CCY9414; assembly: GCF_000340565.2. NCBI lineage: Bacteria > Bacillati > Cyanobacteriota > Cyanophyceae > Nostocales > Nodulariaceae > Nodularia > Nodularia spumigena. The sequence goes on along the minus strand of NZ_CP007203.1, from coordinate 4,139,012 downwards.
TGGAGGAGCTAATTCAACAGCGTAGTTATTTTGTCCTTCACGCACCACGACAAACAGGGAAAACCACCGCAATGTTATCCCTAGCACAGCAACTTACCGCCACAGGAAGTTATGCAGCAGTAATGGTATCAGTGGAAGTAGGAAGCGCTTTTAATCATGACCCAGGTGCAGCAGAATTAGCGATTTTGGGAACTTGGTATAATACAATTGCCATCCGATTACCCGATGAATTGCAACCACCTGTGAAGCAATGGGAAAAGGAAGAGCCAGGACAAAGAATTAGGGCTTTTTTGCAAGTTTGGGCAAAAGCTTCACCCCGACCTTTGGTAGTATTTATTGATGAAATTGATTCTTTGCAAGATGAAACTCTAATTTCGATATTAAGGCAATTACGAGATGGTTTTCCCAACCGTCCAGAAAATTTTCCCTCATCGGTGGGATTAATTGGTTTACGGGATGTGCGAGATTATAAGGTAGCATCCGGTGGTAGTGACAGATTAAACACATCCAGTCCTTTTAATATTAAAGTCACTTCCATTACTCTGAGAAATTTTAATGCCGAGGAAGTTGCAGAACTATATCAACAACATACAGAAGAAACAGGACAAATTTTCACAAAAGAAGCCACAGAAACAGCTTTTGATTTAACTCAGGGACAACCTTGGTTAGTGAATGCTATTGCTAGAGAAGTTGTGGGAAAAATGGTTAAAGATAGAAATATTGCTATTACCAAAGAACATATTTTACAGGCAAAGGAAATATTAATTGCTCGTCAAGATACTCACTTGGATAGTTTAGCTGAACGCTTAAGAGAACCAAGAATAAAAGCGATTATCGAGCCGATGTTAGCGGGTTTGGAATTGGGGGATATACCCAATGATGATATTCAATTTGTGATTGATTTGGGTTTGTGTAAAATGCACCCCCAGGGTGGATTAACCATTGCTAATCCCATTTATCGGGAGGTTTTACCCAGGGTGTTAACGGTGACACCAATGGCTTCTCTACCAAGGATTGCACCAACTTGGTTAACCCTGGAAGGGGAGTTAAATATAGATGCGTTACTTGCAGCATTTCTCAAGTTTTGGCGACAGCACGGAGAACCGTTATTAGGTAGCACTGGCTATCATGAAATTGCTCCCCACATAGTATTAATGGCTTTCTTGCATCGTGTTATTAACGGTGGTGGAACTCTGGAACGGGAATATGCAATTGGTAGTGACAGAATGGATTTATGTCTGCGTTATAAAGATGTAATTTTAGGTATTGAGTTAAAGGTATGGCGGGAGAAAAAGCGTGACCCCCAAACTCAGGGTATTGAGCAATTAGAATCCTATTTAGGGCGTTTGGGGTTAGATTTTGGTTGGTTATTTGTGTTTGATAGGCGTAAAAATGCCCTACCAATGGAAGAACGTTTATCAACTCAGGTTGTGGTGACGGAAAATCAACGTCGGATTACTGTGATTCGGGCGTGAGTATTTTGATCAGGAGTAGGTTGGCGATCGCAATTAGGAGAAATCCAACGCAAGTAGTTAAGTATAATTATTTTCTTACTCTTGAAATATAAACCCGCTTTTTTCTCAATATAAATACGCAAATAACGATAAAATAGTTAAAATAGTTACGTTTAAACCTGAGTATAGAAGTATTGATTTATTTGGATATTGAGCGTTTTTCTCAAAGATGTTTAACGGTGAAGTTAGGGACTTCCAAATAAAAAAATACTCAACCACCTAACGTAAAAAATCTCTCAAACCCTGATTACTCTGTGTCCTCTGCGCCTCTGTGGTAGCCTTCGGCAAGCTACGCTAACGTTAATCCGGATAATTTATTTCTTGGAAGTCCCTTATTGAGTTTTTAGCAGAAATACAATGATGTTGTTTGAGATCAAAGATTTGTAGCTTTCCTGTAGAAATTTTATGAATAAAGATTTTTGGAGCATCTACTCCTACTCTTTTTTGTAATAGATAGCAGGTTTGGTGTGACGACGCACCAGGTTGTAATAAATTGCTGATTAGCTAAATCTTGAAATCGTTTTTTGGCGGATATATGAACTGCATCTTTTTTATTGGCAAGAGCTAACCAAAAGCCTGTATCAACTATGATCATATTTTTGGTTAAGTTCACTGTCTAAGTAGTTTTTATGGTTTTTTGAGAGGTCTGTTTCAGCTTCTATGCAACCGATAAAGTCTGACCAGTCTTCCGAGGAGTTTTCTGAAGATTCGTGTTGATTCAAAAGGTAACGTTTTTTCAGGACTTCTACGAGTTCCACTATGATTAGTTGTGCATCGGGAGGAAGAGACGCAATATCTTGTTGAATTGTATCTAAGTTCATAATCTCATCTTGTGTTTCCCTGATTATAGTTTAGCAAAAAAGCGTATCGCACAAATAATAAGCATCAAAAAGGTGCATTAATGAAATGTAATGCACCACTTTCAATAAATTTCTCTACTCTGCTTCTCAGCATATCAGGGTTAAGAAATGGGAATTTAAACCAGAACTCCTGCTATCTCCCTAATTCGATTTGCCCAGGTTTGAGACAAAGTTGAAATTTCCAGACGACTAGAATCACTTGCCCAAGTTGACCACCAATGAATATGCCATCGAGACAATTGACGTTGCATTTGAGCCAGTTCAAAGGCACTGTCCACATCTAAATCAATCGCTGTCAGTTCTAAAAATACTTTACTTTCTCTAACAATCCCAAGTACCGCTTCCCCATTAACCCCATCCAAACTGAGAGATGCCATTTGCAGAAAGTTCTGTGCCAATCGTTCAAGACGTACAGAAAGGCGATAGCTTCGCTCGCCGTAGGCAACGCACCGAAAGGCAATTTGTTCTACAGTCCAGTTATTCATACGCCTCCTAATAACTTGTGGATGATTTGTTTGACCTGTTCACGAATCGCTGGATCTAAAATTTCCATCGCTCTATTTTGACGTGGACGGAGATTTACCATTGATTCATAGAAAATTTCTTGAGAAATAGGATTCCAACTCGCGCCCCAAACATCCTGCTGTTGACTTCTATTCTCAAGTAAAATGGTTTCGCAGTCCGAGTGCATTTCATCTCCACCTGCCAAAATTTGATGACGGATCTCTAAGCCCTACACTGCAACAAGGTTTTTAGACGGTGCTATGGCTACTTTTGGATCGGGACTTTTCTTTTGATTGAACCAAAGAACCTGCATAAATTTGGTAATAAATTGAGTTTGCTAGCTGTAGGGCTAGTAAAGGTGGCACTGCATTACCAACTTGTGTAAATTGCCGTGCAGGAGAACCAGAGAAGACAAAATTATCAGGGAATGTTTGTAACCTAGCTGACTCCCTCACAGTTAAAGTACGAGGATAAATAGGGTGTAGATGAGATCTCCCGCCACCCTTTGTACCTCCACTTATAACTGTTTTAGATGGCAGGTCAGGATTTAATCTATCAACTCGCCCCAGTTTATCTCGCCTCCCATAATTCAATTCCATGTATCTAATTATTGATTCTGCTTTGTGTTGCCGTGTTATGTGGTTTTCTAAATTGTTTACTGGGTGTTCAAAAGCTTTGTAACAAGGAACAATATTTAAATTTGCTTCGGGAAATACGAATTGATTGGCTGTACGATGACCAAAGACAAAAAGGCGGTTCCGATTTTGTGGAATACTGTAACTTGCAGCGTTCATTACTACAGGTTCAGAAATGGTATATCCAGTCTCTTCTAAAACACTAATTGCTTCGGACAACTGCTTGCCACCGTCTATATCTCGCAAACCTGTAACATTTTCAAGAAGAAACGCTTTTGGCTTAAACTGTTGAATATACCAAACAAAGTCAAAAAGAAGGTTGCCAAATTCGGAATGAGAAAAGCCAACTCTCTTAAAGTTGTCTCCTTCTTTTGAGAATCTTTGATTAGCCGCAATACTGAAGGGTTGACAAGGTGGACCCCCTGTAAAAATCCCTTCAAATGGAGTTGGGATGCCAAGCATTACCTTCAGAATTGTAAAAATTTCGTCTCTGTTTTTAACATCTCCACTGTAATCGGGCGGACCTACTACAAACCAATTAGGTCGATTTAATCTAATTGTTTGACAGAAAATTGAATTAATTTCAATTGATGCTAGGTGTTTGAAGCCAGCATATTCAAAACCAATATCCAAACCACCAGCGCCAGAGAAAAAACTAACTATTGGAACACCATGATTATTAGAAGCAACATCGTCAGGTATTAGGAACTTAGCAGGATTAGGAGTGATAGGGGGATTATTCCGATATCTAAGGTCATCGTAGCTTAAGCCAAGGCGATTCAACTCAGCACAAAGATCTATGCTTTTTGAAATGCATTTATTTAAAATAGACAGTTGCTCATCAATAGAAATCTTTGCAGCAAAGTTCATAGCTGAATTGCCTCCTTTGCCGATTCGTAAACCCTTCTAGCTTCTTCTTGAGAAAGGAAATCATTCACAGAATTGCTTTCAAACCACCGTTTGTAATATACGTGAACGCTTCGATGACAATTAGGACACAAACCTACAACATCTTCCAAAGAAGTGCCTTCACCTGTAACAGTAATGGCGGATGAAAGTGGTAATAAGTGGTGAATTTCTAGCAGGTTATCAGTCCAGGGGTATCTATGACGTGTATTACAACTACACATATCACATACAGGAAGAGCGTTTCTTGAAAAAAATAGCCTACGCAGTTGAGGACTTCTTTCGGTTCTTAAATGAGTTACTCTTACTCTCCTACCTTCGGTGAAAATAATGTCTTCAGGTATTTCTCTTGTACTTAATGCAACAGGTTTAACAATTTCAGTAGTGACTCTTCCAAGAGCTATAATCTCTTGCTGTTGTGTAGATTTTCTGTGATTTTGCAGAGGCTCTACAATTCCTCTTAAATCTTCTATGCTTTGCAAGTCTCCTGGAACTATATCAACTTTTAACGAGCCACCATACCACTTCAACCAACTCATCTGGCTAGCAAAGATCAGCATTTCTCGAACTTGCCTTTGTTCGTCACCAATTGCTGAACGATTTGTTGGTCTTAAAGTTTGGTAATTTTCTAAAGATTCAGTTCCACTACATCCATTACCAATAATCAAAGAAAACACTTCAGATAAATTTATCTCAGCCTCTCCAAACTCTATAAAATTTGCTAATAGATACTTCAGAACCGCGCACAGTGGAAAAACACGATTATCAGAGGGTGTGTAATCTTGGAATGCGGGGGAAGGCAAATAGAAGCGAGGAATCCAGAATGACAAATACTCATCTATATCAATTTCAGGTGAATCAACACCTGCCAAGTTTCGACCAATATCTGTTACCGTTAAGCGACCATCTAGCTGTGTGGCAACTAAGGAACAAGCAAATACACGAGCATAGTTCCTCCACACTTTGTAATTAGTTGGAGCAAAGGGTAGATCCGTTTGAGAGGTTAAATATGCTCGCAGGATAGAGTCTTCTGCTCCACCGATATTAATGCCTTCAAGATCAACAATAACTTTACAAATCTTTTTAAGATTATCGAAACGGAAATATGTAAGCCTTCCTTGATCCCATCGCCATCTCTCAATCATGTCCCATATCCACAAGCACAACCTTAAAGGTAAATATTACCTCTGATCTGCCAATTATACAAGCTTTTATTCAGATATTTTTCGACAGTTTCAACTTTTCCACCTCCAACTTCAATCGTTCATTCTCCATCCGTAGCGCCAATATTTCATTCTTTTGCAACTCAATTAACGACCTTTGACTAATTACCTCACCAAAGGCTTTTTTCCGGTTTTCAATACCAAACCATCTTTGATAGGTTTTTGTATGTTCATCAACAGTATGACCTAAATTATCTGCTGCTGCTTTAATTGGTATTCCCTGAAGATGCGCTCGAATCGCGCAACCATGCCGCAAATCGTAGGGTTGAAACTCAATTCCCACTTTCCGAAACCATCTGGATATATCTCTCCGCATCCAATTAATATTTTGCACAGATGCAATTTTTGCCACCTTTTTCTCTAAAATCTTTAATGGTTTGGGATTTTGTAAATCAAATAATTCTATCCATTCAGGTACAAAAGGAATAACTTCTCGATATCCAGTTTTGGTATTTTTATTCACTTTCCAAGTATGGTCTATATTTTGGGGAGACATCCACCAATTAATATCAGGTTGTACAAATAATTCCCTTGGTCTTAAGCCAAATGTCGCCAACATTCCATATACCCAACGCCACATTTCCCAAGTGTCGATTTCATCACTAATATTTGTATTTTTGCGGTTGAGGGCAAATTTTTCAAAGAGGTCAAAAGAAGATATTATCTGATCATCTTCGGGAATTTCTCTATGGGCTGGGGTGACATTATCCCGTGTTACATCAAGTTTAAATCCTAAATTAAAGGTTTTAATCAAAACAGAACTGACCGCAATCAGTTCATTTTTTTTATTCCCCTGAAATGAATTAATAATTTCCTCAAAATTATCTTTTGTGGCTAAATGAGTGAGAGGAAAATTTCTTTTAATTACAGATATATAGTTAGCAAAAGTATTTTGACTGGTTATAGTTCTCTGACGGGTTTGATAATATTTTTCGTCAAATGTATCTAATAATTCCCCAATGGTTTTTATTTCTTGCTTCTCTCTCGATTTAATTCCTAAATATTTCTCATTCCACTGGAAAGTATGACGAGCGATTAATTTACCCAACTCGTAACTTTCTTCAATTGCAGTTTTCAGTCCCTCTAAATTTGCTGGTATCCCCAGAGACAAATCATACTGCTTTTTTTCCTTACCTACACTACTATCCCCTGGTTTTAACGGTAGGGTAGCTCGTAACTGGAGAGAATTACCAGTTTGTTTAATGCTAACTCTTATTCTCTCCCTTTTTAAATTAGTATTAGCTTCGACTAACTTCTGCTCAAAAACTGCTTGATACTGTAATTCCGTTGCTTTAATTTTCGCCATTGTTCCCCTATAGCTACCGTCTGTGGTGTTCTGCGGCTCAAAATCTGCAAAAATATCGGCGAACCAGTCCCTTGAGTCTGCGTTTGCATATTCATCTGTAGATGTGGAATATGTCCCCTCGCAATTACCCTGATTTTGATTTTGTCCGCTCATTCCCTAGATATTCCCTTATTTATAAACTGAAATGGTGAAAATAAAATGTTATCTCATAGCAGAAAAGCTTTATAAAACAAGTTCTTCAGTAACATTATGAGGATTCCACAAGTTACCATAGCAGTTATATGGTTCCTGGTGGTGTGATGTGCGCCCCTACCCTGACAGACATTACCCGCGCCTGGGCAATTCTGGAATATTTCCGCACTAATTGGTTAGAACCCGTGTGGCTGGGTTGTTCATTGGAACGTTACGAACAAATCCAGACTTATGATGATTTTATGGACTGGTTGGATGAAGACCGCAATCATCGTGAGTCAGATTTGGGTTTTTATTGGCGCATGGGTTTAGATATCGGTTTGGATAGATATGGGGCTGGTGTGGGTAAATATGTGACCTGGGGATATTTAGCCCATGAGGACAAATACCAAAAGCCGACTATGGAAGGGCGCAATGCGGCGATGATTATGAAGGGTGGGGTGTATGACAGCTTCAGTGATACTCACTCTTTGATGGATCAGTCTTTTCTGCGGGAGAATACTACACATTCCTGGTACGATGAAGGTACAGCAGATATTCATCCAAGCGATCGCACTACTAAACCCACAGCAAATAATAGCAAAGACTTTGAAAATGCCTATTCTTGGTCGAGTGCTGTCCTACACAAAGACTTCGGACGTTTAGAAGCAGGCCCCTTAGCTAGACAATTAGTCGCTGGTGGTAATCACGGTGAATCTTGGCAACACCATGACGGGTTTATACTGGATGCTTTCAAAAGTATGGGTGGTGCTAGTGTTCACCTGCGTCAACTAGCACGAGTTCACGAACTTGTCAAGTTATATCGCCAAGCTGAACACTGTTTACGCGAGTTTAAGTTAAATGACCCTTGGTATATTAAGCCTACAGAACGAGATGGTAAGGGTTGGGGTGCAACGGAAGCGGCGCGGGGTGCTTTGTCTCACTGGGTTGAGGTGGAGGGCGGTAAGATTAAAAATTACCAAGTGGTTGCTCCTGGGACTTGGAATATTGGCCCCCGTGACGGTGAGGGTAAACGTGGTCCCATTGAGGAGGCTTTGATAGGTACACCGATTTACGATTCTAGCGACCCTGTGGAGGTTGGTCACGTCGCGCGCGCTTTTGATTCTTGTTTGGTGTGTACTGTTCACGCCCATGATGCTAAGACTGGTGCGGAGTTGGCGCGTTTTCGGACTGCGTAGAGAAGGGGGGAGTTTAAACGCAAAGGTTCGCGGAGGTTAGCGCAAAGGTTCGCGGGTAAGGAAGCTGACAAACATGGTTTATCGGGTTTGGCAGTTGTAGCTGATTTTATCGCCCTTTATGTCAAGTATTTAATTCCTAAAGATGGCAACACTCCACAACAAGCAGAAATGATATTAACTGACGCATCACAAAAGCAGTGTGAAAAATTCACAGAAATTGCTAAAAAATATGATGTGAAGTTTTAGTTTTAAAAGTTTTGGGCGATTAGAAATCGCTACTACACAAACATGACGCGTAGCGGCTTCCCGGAGGGAAGTCCGCCTGCGCGGACTAAGAGAAACGAAGGATTTTAAACCCAGGTCGCTGGGTTTTGTCTGGATGGTTCCGTGACTTCTAGTCGCCAAGACTTTTTCTGATTTACCAAATCGTAATTACCTAATTAAAAAACTCTTGCTAACTATTATTGGTTGCGGTAATCTTAACCGCAGTGACGATGCTGTAGGCGTAATTATTGCCCAAGGTTTACAACAATATTTAGCCGAAAATCCTCATCCTAATGTGCGAGTATATGACTGTGGAACTGGGGGGATGGATGTCATGTTTAAAGCTAGAGGTAGTACAGCATTAATAATTGTTGATGCCAGTTCCACAAGTTCAGAACCCGGTGCTATATTTAAAGTTCCAGGAAAAGAATTAGAAGCTTTACCAGAACCTAGTTATAATTTACATGATTTTCGTTGGGATCATGCTTTAGCTGCTGGAAGGAAAATCTTTGCACATGAGTTTCCCCAAGATGTCACAGTTTACCTCATTGAAGCCGCAAATCTTGATTTAGGACTAGAATTAAGTCCCATAGTCAAACATTCTGCTGAGTTAGTTTTTGAACAATTAACCAAATTCATCAACCAGAGTAGATAGATTTAATTAACAATCCAAAATCCAAAATCCAAAATCCAAAATTGACTTATGCCCAATCACGATAAACAGCCAATTCATCTACTCTCATTTCAAAGGGTATACCTTGAATATCTGGGGGACAAACACGGATTTTAGCACTGCTGATAATGGAGTTTAATAATGTTCCCATTGGCACAATTTTTTGCAAAACCCGCCAATTAGTAACTTGATCAGGACATTCAATTACTAATGTCATTGCATTAGCGCGAGTTGTGACATACCAGCGACAATTAGAGAGCAAATTTTGAATGATGCGATCGCACCCGTCATAAAAATATCTACTAATAGAATACTCTAGTTGTTGCCGCAATATAATATCTGCCGATGTCGGCTGCATAGGATGAGAATCGTCACTATTAAAAGAAAAATTATGGTTCGCCATCTCTCTTTATGATCCTAGTTATTTGCCAATAGCCATTCCATAGAGAACATCTTTATTGGTTTCTAGTAATTCTTGGGTTTCGTCATCGTAAAAAGCACCAATTCCACTACAATCTATTCCCAAATAATTACTCACCAAATAAATTATTTGTCCGACAAAACCAGCTAATTGCATAGCCGTTTGATAGTTGATATAGTCAGATACAAAAAACAAAGTTACAGCGCCATCTCTGGCGATCTCTTGATTCACGCATAAGTAACCCGTCCGTTCCCCGAAATTACCTGCTTTTAGCAGATGCGTACCTTTATATAATCCCGGCGATATCCCTTCTACTCGATGCACAACAGAGTAAATTTCGATTTCCTCAAAATGGGCTGTTGGTATCGATTTTTCAATTTGTCGCCAGATATATAAATAGTCTTCTTGAGAAATAAACTGTTTCCGGAAACGTCTAATTGAACGTCTATTCCAAACAGTTTGATAAAATTTATCCTTGTCAAAGTTAAACTGTGGCTGTTCGAGTCGCTGTGCTGGACTTTGCTGCACAGCTGTTAGTTGATAGCTATCTTCAATGAATTTATTAGCTTCAAAATAATCTGTACCACAGACAAAAGGAACCTTCAACCTTAACCGTCTAACTGGCTTTTCTTGCACCTCACCTGAGATTACAGCAGCAGTGATAAACTCTTTATTTTCAAAGCCTAAAACTGTATTGAGAGCAAGTTTATCAAACTCAAAAATCAGTTGTATATCTTGGTTATGCAAATAGGCTGATGCTGCGATCGCACCTAAATGATGACCACTATCTAAAAAGCAATATCTCAGGCTTCTATCCTGATATTTCCAGCTAGACCTATAATAGACACAACTAATTAAAAAAATGTACCCCTTGATACTTTTCCCCGGTATAATATAACTCTCCAACCCATCATCAATTAATTCATAGATCAGAGTTAGACAATTATTCTCAACTTCCAGATGATATATACCATATTGGGATTAATCTGTACAGATAAGTAAGAATGCTTGGTTGCATCGTGGTATGCTGTTTCTAAATTCTTACTTGGCGGCATTTTTGAGTAATCCTAAAATCTCTATATTGCTAGCAAAATCTATGGCTTTATAATCGTCTAAATTTCTTAATTCTAAATTAGGTTTGTATTGTAGAAGTAATTTAGCAACACCTGTCTTTCCTGCTGATGCGGCATACATTAAAACAGTTGCACCGTTATCATTTTGGTTGTCAATGTTAATTTTTGCGGCTAGCAGCAAGCTAATTAACTCGTAATGATTTCCGAAACAAGCAAACCATAAAGCATTATTCCGGTCATGATTTTTAGCATTAATATTTGCCCCTAAATCAATTAGCTCTCTAACAACTGCATAGACTCCTTCTCTAGTAGCTTTCATCAAAGCTGTGTCGCCATTTTCACCTTGTTGATTAAAATTATTGGGGTTGTAGCCATTTGCTATCAGCCATTGCTTGGTGACTTCACTCAATTTTTGCTTTTTGATCTGATTCATCACAAATCCTTAAAATTCCTAAATTGACTCAGAAAGGTAAATAGTAGATTATCCCTACCATTCTTCAACAAAATTTATGGTATTCCAGATTATTAGACTCGTTCAAAACTCTAAATAATTGATTAATTAGTAGCTTTTACTAATTAATTACAGAATTTTGAGATTTATTTGCTACCTAAATAAATCTGGTTAAGTTTAGGAGAAGATTCACGCAGAGTTTCGTTATTTTATTCTTGCATCTATCTTAGGTTTTGCTTAATTTTTAGCTGAACCAAAATTTAGATAGAAATGTTTTAAATAACGCTGTAATCGCTTTTTGTTGAAGTTTAGGTTCACTAGCAACAATTTAGCTTATTTATATATTATCACTCTGATAACTTTAAATTATTAATCATTTATAAAGATCCCAAGACATATTGAGAATTATTGTCTAAAGAACGCTAAAATGCAGCCAAAGATCCTGTAAAAATTAAAAATATCAGGAATTAGACAACGAATGAATTTAAATATACTTTTTCTTAAACCTTTGTAGAGAGGTTTTATAAAATGTCTCTATATTCTTGGTCAAAAATAAGTTTGATGAATTGCTAAAATTTAAAATAAGTAGTCAAATATTATGCGCTATGCCATGAGGATGATACTGTATTTTAACTGACATACTGTTACAAGTATTGTTAATTTTTGACAAGTGTGTCTAAGAGGATGTCTGAGAAGTATCAGTTTTATCCAGATCCCCCCTTACCCCCCTTAATAAGGGGGGGAAAATTAATCAAAGTCCCCCTTTTTAAGGGGGATTTAGGGGGATATACAAGTGTTTTATGCAACACGAAAAAGTTTTCAGACATCCTCTAAACTTTATAAGTCACCATGTGATAAATTTGACGAAACTATGGTAGATTTTTATATATCCGGCTCTAGTAGAAATCAGCTATTAGACTTAAGGGGGAAAGTCCGGTGTAAATCCGGCGCTGTCCCGCAGCTGTAAACCGATTTGAAATTTTTAATTTGAGATTTGAAATTGTATCAGACAGTTCAAAATTTTCAAATTTAAATTTTAAATTGCGTAAGTCAGAATACCCGCCGATAGAAAAGTAACTTTAGCTAAAATCTACGAGGCATAGATGACAGCACAACATACAATATTTGTTTGTACCACTTGTGCGAGTAAGTGGGAAGGTGGTAAGCGTGTCGGTGAAAGTGGTGGAGAAAAGCTGCTCAAACACTTAGAAGCACATTATCCTCATTGGGAATTAAACACAAAGTTTACTATTCAGCCCGTGAACTGCATGAGTGCTTGCGATCGCTCTTGTGTGGTATCCTTTGCTGCATATAGTAAATCTATTTATATGTTTGGTGATATTTCTGCTGATTTGTCACCCACAGAAGTAGCTGGAGTATTCGAGTGTGCAAGTAAATACTATGCACATCCAGAAGGTTTATTACCGTGGAGTGAACGCCCAGAACCACTCAAGAAAGGAATTTTGGCACGTATTCCAGCAGTACCCACGCCCTCACCAATAAATTCCACAGAGGTAGAAGTGTGTAATTAACAATACCATATTTTTACAGTATTTAGGCGATCGCATTTAACACATCACAAAGTGCGATCGCATTCTTGATTCAACAACTCCCAAACCTGCAAAAATATTTGGCTTCATAATTTTTGATTCAGCCGTTATTAAGATTTTCAGCCAGCAAAACTTAGTGTGTCATCGGAATAATATGTTAAATATACAACTGTATCAGCAACCTCACCTTAACCCTAAATGCAGAAATCAAAGTCAATAAATATCCCCAAAGCAACACGCTATCAAAATGCAGCCATAGATTACTATATGGGACTCACCGGTTCCTCCTATCTACATTACGGCTATTGGGAAGTCATACCAACTATTGGTAAAGAATTGACTTTAACTGACCTGCGTGAAGCACAAGCAGCCTATACAGCCAAACTTTTTAGCTTCATCCCAGAAGGAATCAAAACTGTACTAGATGTAGGCTGTGGTATTGGTGGTAATGCAAAATCCCTTTGTGAACGTGGTCTTAGTGTTGAGGGACTAGCACCCGATACCATTCAACAAGAGAAATTTATTCAAAATACTAACGGTAAAGTACCTTTCTACTTAACAACATTTGAAGAGTTTCAATCTTCACATTCTTATGATTTAGTGCTATTGAGTGAAAGTAGTCAATATATGGCTGTAGAAGATTTAGCTCAAGGCGCAGCGCGTTTACTCAATAGTGGTAGTTACTTACTAATAGCAGATATGATGCGCTTTGATGCCTCATACAAAGAAGGGATTTTTTCTAACTGTCATCTTGCTAATGACCTCCAAACAGCTTTAGAGAAAGCTGGATTTAAATTAGTTAAAACCGAAGATATTTCTAAATCAATTGCACCAACCATTGATTTGTGCATTCATAACTTTCAGACTTTTGGATTAACCACATTTAAATATATTGCTGATGTTGTCAAAATAGCAGTTCCACCCATACATACAATAGGAAGTTGGGCTTTTAAACGTTGGTTGGATAAACCAATTACTGAGGGTTTAGCCGCCGGAGAAATTTTTGAAAGCCATCTTTGTTATCAAATTCAACTCTGGCAGTTATCAACATAAATAATATAACATTTGTTAGAAATAAGTCAGGAGTCAATAACTCATGAATTTCCGCAACTTCCCACATTCACAGCAAATACATCGGATTTTGTCTGCATCTATTTTTCACCTCCGCCTGGGTTTTGCAGCTAACCATAATTGCTTGACTGGGGTAGCTGTCGCTTTAGTTATTTCTGTTCCTACTTTAGCTTCAGCCGCTCCTTTGCGAGTAGGAGTAGCTGGCTCTGCGCCTTTTGTAGTTCGCAAAGATAAAGACACTTCAGGGATTAGTGTTGAAGTATGGAAACAAGTGGCTCGTTCTCAAAAGATAGAGTATGAATTAATACCCCAAGCTAGCGTTGCTAATGCTCTAGAAGTTGTAGAGCAGGGAGAATTGGATTTATTGATAGGTCCCATCACAATTACTGCTCAACGCCTACAAAAAGTTGATTTTACCCAACCTTATTTTTCTACAGAAATTGCCGTCTTAACAACAGCTGAAGACCCCAGTATTTGGAGCCGGGTTAAACCTTTTTTTGAAACTGCGGTTTTAACGTCGATGGGGATATTAGTTATTCTGATGTTCGTCGTCGGGAATTTGGTGTGGTTAGCGGAACGAAATAAAAATAGTGAACAATTCCCCAAAAATTATCTTCAGGGCGTGGGTAATGGGATGTGGTTTGCATTGGTAACATTAACTACAGTGGGATATGGCGATCGCGCACCTGTTACCCGTCTCGGTCGTCTCATCGCTGGGACTTGGATGGTATTGGCTTTAGTAACAGTCTCGTCACTAACAGCAGGACTAGCTTCCGCCATAACCATAGCCTTATCCGGTGATTCTACTGAACAATTTACCAGTCCTTCCAGCCTGCAAGATACCAGATTAGCCACTGTAAAAGGTTCATCTAGTGTTGAGGTAGTGCAGAACTATAGTAATCGAATTCAAGAAGTCGCCACCCTAGGAGATGCTGTAAAACTATTATCTACCAAATCAGCAGATGCAGTAGTCTTCGACCGTCCCGCTCTGGAATATTACCTCACGCAAAATCCCGAACTGAACGTAAAATTAACTAACTTGTCTCTGGGAAATGAGCTTTATGGGTTTGTCTTACCCATCGATAGTTCTTTAACAAAAAAACTCAACATTGAATTGCGACTGATGTCTGAAAATGGCTCTTTAAAAGACATTGCTACTCGCTGGCTCAGTTATACATCAGAAGATTCTCAAAATCCAATATAGCAATTCTAAATGAAAAAGATCCCCGACTTATCAAAGAATTCGGGGATCGAAACCTCATTCAAAGCAATACTCTACACAAGATATGGTTCTTGGTGAGTCTTAATTGTGCAATTAGAACGGGGATAAGTAACGCAAAGGAGAGCGAAACCTTTATCCATTTGCTCATCATCTAGAAAGATTTGATCAGATTGATCAACTTCACCTTCAACAATTTTTCCCACACAACTAGAACAAGAACCTGAATGACAAGAGAAAGGTAACTCAATACCATTTTCTTCTGCTGCGTCTACAATGGTAGTCTCTTCATCAACTTCAATTGTGGTGTCGAGGTCTTGCTTTTTGTTGATTAATCTAACTTGGTAGGTAGCCATTTTCCGATTCTCCTCAAAATTTATACGATTAGATTGATTTCTTGAAGTTTACCTAGTTCACTGAAAACTTCCAGAAACAGCGCGGAAGAGGACACTGCATTGATGGGGTTCCTCCGGCTGTAGGCGATCGCAAGTAGTATCGGCTTACCAACTTGCGATTTTTTCCAAACCCGTAAATTAGCAAGTGTCCATCATTTATACGGGAAACTTTGAAGGCTATTTGGTACTAACAGAACTTGAGAAAAACTCCACACAAGTGTCTTTCCAAATTCCCCAAATATTCAACTAGCTGCAAGGTACACCAGTGGGTGTACCATCATCTGTTTTGAATGATTTTCCGCAACCGCAGGTATCACTTGCATTAGGGTTAGTGAACTTAAAGCCACTTTCCATTACCCCTTCTACAAAGTCGATTACAACTCCATCTAATAACGGCGCACTTTTAGCATCAACGTAAATCAACACATTACCTTGCTGAATTACCAAATCATCTGGTTGTGGCTTGCTAGTGACATCAATTCCATATTCATAGCCACTGCAACCACCATCTTTTACAGATACACGGATGCCTTTTGAAGCGTCATTATTTTCAGGGGAAGAACCTCTGATAAATGACCGCAGACGAAACTCTGCTTTTTCTGTTAAACTAACAGCCATAACGTCTCCTGATGTGTCGCGATGAAGTTGTGGTGTCAGTTATCAGTTATCAGTTATCAGTTATCAAATAACAAATGACTAATGACTAATGACTAATAACTACTTTGTACAATTACTTGTAGGTTCCATTGATGGGGGTTGTCCGTATCTCCAGGGTGCAGTATTACCGCATACTGGACAAGCGCGATCGCGTTGAGAACGACGCTTGGCAAATTCCATCCGATTTAAGTCAATTGTTAATAACTGCGATAACAGAGGTTGACTGAATCCAGTGATCAGCTTAATCGCCTCCAACGCTGTCAGACAAGCAAGTGTCCCAGAGACAGCGCCCAGAACCGAAAAAGCACGTCTATCCCAATCAGGTTTTTCTGGAAACAGACAGGATAAACAAGGAGTCACACCAGGAATAATCGTAGTCAGATAAGCCTCCATACCGTCCATAGCAGCCTCCACCATCGGTTTACGCCAACGGACACAAGCCGCATTCAGCAAGTCGCGTTCCGTAAAATTATGGGCGCAATCCAACGCCATATCAGCCGATTGCACTAAGGAGTCTACATTTTCCGCAGTGACATAATCATGAACTACATCCACCTTGATATCAGGATTGATAGCTTCCAGAGTTTCTTTAGCTTTGAAAACCCTGGGTTTACCTACCCAATCATCCGTCATTAAAATCTGACGGTTCATGTCATCCAATCGCAAGTCACCACCCCGGACTAGGATTAGTCGCCCAACGCCCGCTACTGCTAAGTAAAGCGCCGCCGTACCGCCTAATCCCCCCACACCCGTAACTAAAACTGTCGCTGACTTCAGGCGTTTTTGAGCTAGTTCGCCAAAATTTGGGAGCATCATTTGGCGACTATAGCGTTCTAATTCGGTAGGCGTTAGGTTGATCAATTTTTACCTCCTAATCAGAAGTGATTTCTGTCAGCTTAACTACATTCTTCGGCTTGTCATTAAAGACTTTAAACAGCTTTTCTTCATAAGCTGTTGATTCCAAGAAAAGATCATGAGCTTTTTGCAAAGCTAACGAATACTCATTGAGTATTTCGGCTGAAGTTAAACCATGAGAATTATCATCAACTTCTGCCATAAATTGCGAAAATTTCTTCAATATATGCAGACGATTGACATTCACATTTTCTTTGTCGTAGGGTAAGTTGAAGAACTGAAAAAATTCTTCTGCATCTACAAGCTTTTTGAATTCATTCATAGTTCCAGTCATTGAGCCTTCTCCATTATTTTTAGCTGTTGCTTAAGCTCATCTAGCTGCTCATAGATTTTATAAGTTGCAGCCGCTACATCCATCAGGGTTTTGTAATCTGTGGGTAGACCTTCTGCTAAGTCATGCAGATCCATTTTCATTTGACCTGCTTTACTATTGAGCCGCTTAATTTTGGTTTTGATTTCTTCAATATTTGTTTCGCTCACTTGCGCCATTTATTACTCCTAATTATTAATTTTCACAAAAACACTAAGATTAGGGACTTCCTCGAAATAATTTATTCCTAATAAACTAACCACAGAGGCACAGAGGACACAGAGTCATGAGGGTCTGAGAGGTTTTTTGTTAGGTGATTTCGGATTTTTTATTTGGAAGTCCCTAATTTGAGTTTTTAGGTAGTCTTAAATGTGGGATTATTCCACTTTTTTGCACGTCATTGCGTTCGCGTAGCGTGTCCGAAGGACTTACGCAACGAAGTGGAGTGAAGCAATCGCAAAATCTCAGACTAACAACAAACCTATGCGATTGCTTCGTCGTTCCTCCTCGCAATGACAATTATTCTGTTCTTGCAAAATACAAACTGGGATGCACCCCTTAAATGTTCCCTACTTCGGAGAATTTTTTGCCTAATTCTGCACCTTTTTTGACGTAGTTTTCGCCTTCTTCTGCTAATTTTTCCATTGAGTCAAAACCAAAGCGATGAGCATCACGCAAGGCTTTTTTCGTTAGCAAAAGACGACCCGAAAAAACCAGCGCCCAGCCGAATCCTTCATGGCTCAAGTCAATCACAACCTGAGAGATTAGACCTGTTTCCTGTTCAATAGCAGCCGCTACAGCCCGGAAAAATGCCATAATCCGTGCTTGAGTAATCGGATCAACTTCACCCTCAAGAGAAATTTCGCGTTTCTTTTGTTTGGTGACAACAAAGGGTTTGAGGATTAATTCATCAGACCAATTACGATAAACTCCGTAAGTATCCTGTCCGCGAATTTGTTGTACTAATGTCTTGAGAAAAGGAGAGTTCAAGACTGCTGTATCGGTGCTTCCGTTCACACTATTATTTGTACTCATACTGTTGCTTCAACTTGAAATTAATCTGCAAAGTTGGGAGTAGTTTGTCTTAAAGCTTTACGCAACCAAGGTGGAGGATTACCTTTGAGAGTTTTCACAAGTTTATTGAGAACTTCGCTAATTTCCTCTTCCTCTGATTTGGCTTTGACTGGGGTAACGCCTTTCTTAATTAAACGGGCTGCGGCGCTACCACCAATTGCTGTCACATAAACGATGGTACAATCAACCAAAGCATCAAGTTTAGGATTGATTTTATCTTCGTTACCATCTTCTTTTAAGTCACCTTCAAATTTCAGCGTTTCGAGAAATTCATATCCCTCATCGGATATTTCATAAACATCAATTTCTCTCGCCCATCCGAAGTGAGCATTAATGTGAATTCGGTCACTTGTCGTAAAGGCTATTTTCATTCTCTTGTCCTGAATTAAGGATCGGGTTTTGGATTTTGGGTATTGAGGATTAGGTATCAGGTATTGAGTATTGAGAATAAATTTATTCTTAGTCCCTACTCCCTACTCCCTACTCCCCACTCCCTATTTCCCATAATTGTTTAACTCTCTCTTCTTCGGCTTCTAAAAATAGATTACCGATACCAAATAAAAGCTCCATTGTGCCTCGATATCCAACTTTCGTGAAGTATCCATTTCCTAAACGGTCGTAAATGGGAATACCTAGACGATAAAAAGGCATCGAGAGACGTTTAGCGATCGCACCTACGTTAGAATTACCAATGAGTAAATCAGAACCAGCTGCTAGTTGCTCAAAGTCATCTAAGTCGCCGATGGTGACACTTTTAACAGGGAGTTTTTCCAACAGAGGCGATCGCGTCGTCGTCACCACTGCATGAATTTGAGTCCCCATCGATTGCAAAAAGTTCACCGTTGACCATAATAAATCAGGTTCCAACGCCAGGGACACTCGTTTTGCACCAAAGTAAAAATGACTATCAAGCATCGCATCTTGCAACTGGCGACGTTGGCGGCGGTATTTTTCTGGAACGCTATTACTACTCAGAATCGCCAATGCTTGCAGAAACTCATCCACAGCATCCAATCCAGTCAGTTCACCAAACACCTCGTAAGGGATGTTAAAGCGCTCCTCCAGGATTTTGGCGGCATTTCGCATACTTTCGCCTAAAGCGATGGTAAAGGCGGAGCTACCTATGTCTCGTAGCTGTTTTATGGTTGTACCACTAGCTGTAACCGCACTATAACCATCTTCTAAATGACCATCTAGGGAAGCGCCAATATCAGGAACAATAATTGGCACTAATCCGAAAGCAGTCACCATTTCCTTGATTTCCTGCAAATCCCCTGGTGTTAGAGAAGAACCCGCCAAAATCGTGACTTGCTCAGTTCTAATCCCACCAGCCTTGGGGATTTCCCTAACTATACTTTCCACAGCCGCCGCAAAACCATCTTGCAGCGCCCCCTTGAAATCTGGGGTAGGAGCAAATACAATCGGTAAATAGTCTAATTCCGGATGGCGATCGCGGATATCCTTAAGAAAACGTTCCAGTTCATCTCCTCTAGTTTCCGTTAGCCCCGTACTACATAGACCAATAATTTCTGGCTGCACCTTCTCCACTAAGGTAAGAATAG
The DNA here is from genome assembly GCF_000340565.2 of Nodularia spumigena CCY9414. Taxonomy (NCBI): domain Bacteria; kingdom Bacillati; phylum Cyanobacteriota; class Cyanophyceae; order Nostocales; family Nodulariaceae; genus Nodularia; species Nodularia spumigena. Next base: position 4,119,059 of record NZ_CP007203.1, on the reverse strand, counting down.
CCTGTTCCACATTTTCTTCGCCACCCAAAATAGTAGAAACCTCAGTCATGGCTGTAGTGGCTAGGGGAATAGCTTCCCGAAAATGCCGTACAAGCACAACCTTAGCAAAAGCAGTACAACCTTGGGAACCGTGGAACAGAGGGATCATCCCCTTCAACCCCAAAAAGGCTAAAGATGCACCCAAAGCTTGGCTTTGCTTCAGAGGATTAACAGTCAGTGGTTTATTGGGAAGATTAACAATCGCCATTATATTAATACCAAATTACGTGATTGGGGACTGGTTACTAGAGATTAGGCATTAGGCATTAGGAAGTTAAAATCTTCTCCCCCCTCTCCCCACACTCCCCACACTCCCCCTGCTCCCTGCTCCCCTGCCTCTTATCCTTCCAACTCTTCCCAAGGAGCGGGCTTACGTATTTGTTCCCAAATAGGACTATAAAGAGCCTCATACAATTCTCGTGCCATCTCAACCATCCCCGAATAACCAGCATAAGGATGGTGACGTTCTTGGTTAATATCCAGAAAAGGAATCCGAGCCTTCAGAGCAGTATATTGGTTACGACCACCAGCAATCAACATATCAGCGCCAGTATCCTTCACCAGTTTTAACAATTCCTTAGCGTTGCCCTTCTCCATCATGATCCCATCATTACCAATCAACTTCTTGATTCGGGCTTTATCTTCCTCAGTGCTTTTTCTCGTACTGGTAGCAACAACTTCAATGCCCAAATCCTTAGCCGCCGAGATAATCGACCAACTCTTAACACCGCCAGTATACAAGACAACTCGCTTACCTTTGAGTCGAGCGCGATAGGGAGCCAAAGCCAAATCAAGAGCCGCAGTTTCTTCAGCAATCAGCTTTTCTGTGCGTTCCTGCAAATCCGCATCACCCAACTTAGCAGCAATATTTCGTAGACAACGATTCATATCATCGATGCCATAGAAAGACTCTTCAATGTAAGGAATGTTGTAGCGTTCCTCCATTTTTCTCGCCATATTGAGCAAAGCTCGTGAGCAGATCATCACATTCAGCTTGGCACGATGGGCATAACGAATATCATTGTAACGAGCATCACCCGTAATTTTAGATAAAACCCGAATGCCTAATTTTTCTAAAAGTGGAGTAACTCCCCACATTTCACCGGCGATGTTGTATTCACCTATCAAGTTAATATCATAAGGCGTAGTTGTTTCTGGTTCTGCTGTACCAACTACATATTCCAGCAAAGCTTCACCACCAAAGCGGTTTCCCAAGTTTTTACTACCAATAAAGCCCGGAGCAATCACCGGAATCACAGGAATGCCAGTTTTCTCAGTTGCAGCCTTGCACACAGCATCCATATCATCGCCAATTAGAGCCGTGACACAGGTAGCATAGACGAAAATAGCTGGTGGCTTGTAGCGATCGCTAAGTTGTAAAATTGCCTGATAGAGCTTTTTCTCACCCCCGAAAATCACATCATTCTCACTCAAATCGGTAGTAAAGCCCGTCTTGTAAAGTAAAGGCCCAGAGGAGAGACTACCACGACTACCCCAAGAATTACCAGCACAGGCGATCGGCCCGTGGACTAAATGAGCTGCATCAGTAATAGGTACAAGAGCAATCATTGCACCATCAAAAGCACAACCACCTTGAGCCGCACCTGGTTGAGCTTGTTGCGTGCAAGATTTGTTTTTCTTTTCTCCTTGTTTGTGCTGATTGTGTTCACATCCTGATTCACTGAGCAGCTCGTTAATTTTGCCTTGGGTACTTTTCATGTCTCTTCTCTCTTCTCTTCTCTTGCTGGATCGACAGTGTTAATATCAGTTATTAGTCTATTCACTGAGTAATAGACCACCTGCAAAAATCCTCTTTAGTCCACATTTACACCAGATAATTAATTAGTGTAAATCTGTGGTATAGTTCTCATAAAATTGACTTTTGCAAGATGCTTAATGAGTCATAATTGGAGATAAGTTTCTAACAAATATATTTTGTGATGTCTTCTCCACACTCATCAGCAAGATAAGATAAAGCCCGAAAACGCATTCCCACAAACTCGTCATACAAGGGATTAAGTTTACACAGAGGTGGAATATGCAAAGTTCGCCCAAATAAACTAATATTGCGCTCAAAAGGACAACAACAAGGAATTACTTGACAAATTACATGAGCAATCCGGTAATTTTTAACCGGCATTCCATCCAACCAATTACGCACAGGATTAAGAAGATTGTGGAACCAGCCTGATTTTTTATTGTTAGGTGGATGGTAGTTAGGATGAGAGTGAGTGTGATTGATACTTTCCATAATAGATATCTCAGGTAAATGCGAGAAAAAAAGGAAGGTAAGTTGGGGATGGGAGATTAAGTACCGGGTATCGGGTATTGGAAAAACTCTGTCTTTCCCACTCCCTACTCCCCACTCCCTACTCCCTATTCCCCTTCCTTACCTAATTAGCACGCTGCGTAACCAATCCTTAACGAATCAAGTCGTAAGAAATATCAGTCTTAGAAGGAATATTGGTGTTGCGGTCAATTTCCTCGAAGATTGTATTAACAATCCAGTTGAGCAAGTTGATCACACCTTGGTAGCCAATGGTGCTGTAGCGGTGTAAGTGGTGGCGATCCATGATAGGATAACCAATTCTGACGAAGGGAACCTTACAATCGCGCCATAGGTACTTACCGTAGGAGTTACCAATCAGCAAGTCTACTGGTTCGGTGAACAACAAGGAACGCATATGCCATAGGTCTTTACCACCCCAGATGGTTGCGCCTTGACCAAAAGGACTAGAATCTAGTAACTCTTGGAGTTCTTTTTCAAATACTTCGTTGGAGTTGTTAACTAGAATGTGGACAGGTTCAGCACCCATTTCCAACATAAAGCCAACTACGCTGATGACTAAATCTGGCTCACCAAAGATAGCAAAGCGCTTACCGTGAACCCATGAATGAGAGTCAGTCATGGCATCAACTGCACGACCCCGTTCAAGTTCTAGTTGTTCGGGAATGGGTGTACCACTTAGTTCGCTGAGTTTCATCAAGAACTCATCAGTACCCTTAATACCCCAAGGACGGGAAACTACAGTGGGTTGCTTCCATTCTTTTTCAATGTATTCACGGGTTTTGGTGGTAGAATATGCTTGCAGAGCAACTGTAACTTTACCGTTAATTGAATCTGCTGCATCTTCTAACTTTGTACCACCTGGATACATATCAAACTCACCTGTGTTGGGTGAATCTAAGTAGTCGCTGTTGTCAGCGAGAATGGTGTAGTCAAAGCCGAACAAGGAAGAAATGCGTTTGATTTCCCGGTTGTTGCCTACATAAGTATCAAAACCTGGGATGAAGTTGATTTTGCCATTGCTGGTAGCTGTCTTCTTACCTGCGGTCAGGTTAGAAAGAATCCCCTTCATCATGTTGTCGTAACCAGTGATGTGGGAACCAACAAAGCTAGGAGTGTGAGCGTAAGGTACTGGGAAATCTTTAGGAACTGAACCAGCATCTTTAGCGTTGTTGATGAATGACTGTAAGTCATCACCAATTACTTCTGCCATACAGGTGGTGCAGACAGCAATCATTTTAGGCTTGTACAGTTGGTAGGAGTTAGCCAAACCGTCAATCATGTTTTGCAAACCACCGAACACCGCAGCGTCTTCAGTCATTGAAGAAGACACACCAGAGAATGGTTCTTTGTAGTGACGGGTTAAGTGGGTACGGAAGTAAGCAACGCAACCTTGAGAACCTTGGACGAAAGGCATTGTGCCTTCAAAACCAACAGCCGCAAAGATTGCACCTAGAGGTTGACAGCCTTTAGCTGGGTTAACTGTTAAAGCTTCACGAGCGAAGTTCTTTTCACGATATTCCCAACCCTTTGTCCACTCTGCAACGCGTGTAACTTCGTCAGCGCTGTGACCGTTTTCAAATTCCTTTTTGTTTTGGAATAGTTGTTGGTATTCTGGTTGGTGGAATAACTCAACGTGGTCTTGAATATTTTCTGGATTTTGAGGCATTTCTACATCTCCAAACTTACTGAAGTCTTTCGTTACTGATTGAGGAATTTTGTAGTGGGAGTGGGAACATGACTCAAAACTCAGAATGCAAAAATCAAAAGAAACTTTTAATTTTTGAATTTTGAACCTTGAATTCCCGACTCCCCCCTGGGGCTAAAACCCCAGGCTATCCCTACTTATCCCTTCGCCATTTCCCTAAGCTGTAGCTTTAGCTTTAGCCTTAGCTTGAGCTTTTTCGTTCCAGGGAGCGCCAATTAAACCCCAAGTTGGGCTGTTGAGTGCCAAATCCATATCACGAGCGAAGATAGCGAAGCCATCATAACCGTGATAAGGACCGGAGTATTCCTGGTGATGCTTCGATAGCTTTGAATATCTGAATGTTTGCAGTAAGCAGTGTCACGGATAAACATTGTTCGCTGATCACAAATTTATTTTTAGGCTAAATATAGGCTAAATCATAGCGATGCATAATCAGGGTGAAGACAAGTTCGGTTAATTAGTTACGATTACCACAATCATTAAACCCCACCCCCAACCCCTCCCCGCTTGCGGAGAGGGGAGATAGAGCTTCAATTTCGCGGGTTTCCAAGTTTAATTTCATCTACCGACGGCAGTTTTCTTGGTTGAAGTCTGCAAGCACACCAGCAAAGAGAACAGATGAGAACAAAAATACTATTAGAGTTAGAGCAAGTAAATCTGCGTTTGAAATCTGCAAAGGCAAAGGTAACGGTGAGAGCATCAAATGGAAGTCTGCAATTACGGGCGACGTTACCAATTAAACCGGGAGACAAGGACATAAGAGGAACGGGGAAAAAGCAATACAATCTCAGTTTAAATATTCCTGCTAATTTGGATGGACTCAAGACGGCTGAGGAAGAAGCTTATGAATTAGGCAAGTTAATCGCTCGTAAATCTTTTGAATGGAATGATAAATATTTAGGTAATGAAGCGATTAAAAAACAATTTAAAACTATAGGTGAGTTACTCGCTCAATTTGAAGAGGAGTATTTTAAAACTCATCAGCGTACCACTAAAAGCGAACATACTTTTTTTTATTATTTTTCCCGCACCAAACGATTTACTAATGCTCAAGATTTAGCAAGTCCTGAAAATTTAATCAGTTCAATTGAAAAGATTGAGAAAGAATGGGCAAAATATAACGCTGCCAGAGCTATATCAGCTTTTTGTCAAACCTTCAAAATTGAAATTGATTTATCTAATTATTCAAAAATGCCGGATAATAATCCCCGGAATATACCGAGTGATGCAGAAATAATTACAGGAACTACTAAATTTGAAGATTACTTAAATAATAGAGGTAATCAAGTTAATCAAAATGTTAAAGATAGCTGGCAGCTTTGGCGCTGGACTTATGGAATGTTAGCAGTTTTCGGTTTACGTCCACGGGAATTATTTATTAATCCTAATATTGATTGGTGGTTAAGTCAAGAGAATACAGATTTAACATGGAAAGTCCATAAAGATTGTAAAACGGGTGAAAGGGAAGCCTTACCTTTATATAAACAATGGATTTTGGAGTTTGATTTAAGAAATCATAAATATTTAGAGATGTTGGCAACTGCAATTAGTAAGAAAGATCATACTAATCATGCTGAAATGACGGCTTTAACTCAACGAGTTAGTTGGTGGTTTCGTAAAATTGGTTTAAATTTTAAGCCTTATGATTTACGTCATGCTTGGGCGATTAGGGCGCATATTTTAGGTATACCAATTAAGGCTGCGGCGGATAATTTGGGGCATAGTGTGGAAGTGCATACGGAAACTTATCAGCGTTGGTTCTCTTTGGATATGCGGAAGTTGGCGATTAATCAGGCTTTGAGTAAGAGGAATGAATTTGAGGTGATTCGGGAGGAGAATGGGCAATTGAGGATGGAGAATGAAAGGTTGAAAATGGAGGTTGATAAGTTGAGGATGGAGTTGGTTTATAAGCGTAGTTGATTTTTGTTAATAAAATTGTTGCGGTGCGTTGCGCTGCTGATAAATCAATATTATATTATTTGTCATAAAATCAAATAATTGTTTGATCATGAGTACTTTGTACCGGATTATTACGTAAAAATCAATTTAAATTGTATCATCATAAACTATTCAACAATGCGAACGCATTGATCGTGTTAAGTGCGTGATGCTAGCGACAATGCATGCTATAGGACTCCTATTTGATTTCTGTTGGCGTAGCCTGCGCTTTGCGCTTACAACTCAAAAAGCTGTTTCCCACGGACCACTCCCTACGGACCACTCCCCACCTACGCAAGTAAGTATGGCTACGCCACGCAAGCTATCAAAAATCAAAGCGGATTACTATATATGATTAATAATGCCAAAAAGAACTAACAGTTACCAAAAACTGTGTGATAATAATTTGGCTAGAGTTAGTAGTCTAAGTTGTGGCAACCTAAAAGTGAAACAAATGGGCTTGATCTTTTGCATGAGGCTGAACTCAGCACATCCCAAAACAACCAATATCAGCTGACTATAATTAATCTTAGTTAGAATTTCATGGCCATTTTACTAACCACACTTTACACGTCCTGTAAACCTGAGCGTGCTGAAGAATTTTTAACTTGTTTGCACAGAAACCTGGCACATCCCTACATAGAGGCTGTTAAAGTTTTTTTGGAAATAAAAGACCAAGATACAGACTATAGCTACTTGAATGGATTTTCTCACGAAAAGTTAGAAATCATTCCTGTGCATCACCGTTCTACCTATGCTGAATTGATCGCAGTGGCAAATAACTGGGGAACAGATCAAGTCGCTATTATTGTCAATGCTGATATATACTTCGACGAAAATAGTGCCTTAGAACGTTCCGCAGAAATTACCACGGGAGAATTTTGGACACTATCCCGATATGAACCAACTCAAGATGGTGGCTGGAAACTGTTTCATATAGCTGTAGCTGGCGCACACGACTGTTGGATTTTTAGAACCCCACTACCTGCGTTTAAGAATAATTACCAACTGGGGATTCAAGGCTGCGATTTATTCATGGCTCAACGAGCAATTGAGGCGGGTTTTAAAGTCTTAAATCCCTGTTTTACCATCCTTCCCCGACACTTACATCAAGTTGCGGGAGTCCGGAATCATAAACTTGATCCTATTCGCAAAATCAATTATTGGCACGATCCAGAATATGCGCCCTTGGGTACGCAAACCTATAGTCCACAACCCTCTTCCCTAGAACGCCGGGCTACTCTCTCACGCCGTTCACCAATGTATATAGGTATGAGTTTAATAGGACGTTGGTTATTGCCAATTTATCGCTTTGAGCCGCTCAAAAATCGACTCGATGCCTTGAGAGGACATGGACGCACCCATAAAGTAAAATCAAAATAGCACAATTACGGATTACAGGCGTAGCGATCGCATAACTCCATTAACAACTCACTTTCATCTCAAATCACGCAAATATAGCACTTTGCAACTAAATCAAGTCCACAGATTAATATGATAAAGGCGTTGCTGAATCAAAGTATGAAATGCCAAAATTGCCATTCTTTTTCTTCGTACCTTTGCGCCTACCCTGCGCGTTCCGCCTTAGCGGTATGCGTGAAACCAAATATGAATTTAAATGTAGAGACGTTCCATGGAACGTCTCTACAGGGGTTTTGAGATCATCACAAATCGTGTTCATACTTCAAATCAGCAACGCCATTATAAATCTTCTGGGGGACAGCAAAGATGCCCGCCCTTGTTTACCTCACTCAGATGAAATATACTGTAATTGTTTTATCTAGTCCCCGTTAACAATAAGGAGGATAAAGTTAGTGAATCAAAGTCATATATTCTGGCTGAGAATTCTTGCCGTTTTTGAAGTAATTACAGCACTTGTTAACTTTGCCCCTGACAATCCGTTCGATGTGTTATTCAGAATACTATTACTTGCTAGCGGGTTACTTATATTTTACAAGAGGAGGGCTGGTGTCATTTTGTCAATCATTGCACAAGCACTTTCCATTCCTGAGATCAAGTTTAACTTTTTTTACTGGCCTCCCATAGTAGGAAAATTCATGGGCTTTCGCTTTAATGCTTTTTGTTTAGAGTCTCCTTCACAATCCATCTGTATAGGTGTAGATATCTTGTCTATTTTTTTGCTATTATTTTTGATACATAGTCTCAAAAATCTTGTAAGCGCTGAACAGATGAGAAAATCTTTTGAAGAAACATACAAAAAATTATAAGCTTTTAGGACTAGCTTTATACAAAGTATAGCAACCGCCAAGGTTGTTAGGACATGGTAAAAGCCTAAAAACCAGTCACAGCGAGTCTTTCACTTTTGACTTTTGACTTTTGACTTTTGACTTTTGCTATATATCATAGCCCCCTCCTTGCACCCCCCGAAATCCCCCCGCAACGGGGTGAAGAAAAGGATAAACCTTTGATATGAGAGTGGGTTGGGGGTGGGGTTCTTTTACCTTTTAATCTAAAAAAATAGCAATTCAAATAGTCTTACTTTTTACAAAATTAACTTAAATAAAATTTAATCAAAACCTCAAAACCATACCCCATAAGAATTATATTATTTAAAGCAGCAAACATATATTATTTCTAGCTCACCCTAAAACTTGCATTTAGACTAAACATAAATTATTTTTTATTTGGCTGTCTAAAAATCCTATTATCATTGACTTTGAGGCACTATGGCTAGGTTCGGAGTAATCCCAAGAGTGCATTTGACGGAAAGGTAGACCCATCTTTTGGAAGACGTACTTCTCTTTCACACCAGAAGCTACAAGGTCAGGCTTGAGGGCTTTGATAAACTCCTCAAATTCATAAGCAGTCACGTCATCGTAAACGATAGTACCATTTTCGATGTAGTGAGTGGTACGTTTGTAGTCGTCATTATGAGCGAACTCATAACCAGTACCAATCATCTTCATGCCCAAGTCTTGGAAAGCTGGGACAACGTGACGAGGACGTAGACCACCAACCATCATAGCGACAGTCTTACCATCTAAACGGGGGCGATACTTGTTAACGATCGCATCCATTGTAGGCTGATACTTAGCAATAACCTTCTCAGCGTTTGCTTGGATTTTTTCGTCAAACTTAGAAGCAATTTCCCGTAAAGATTCAGCAATCTTGGTAGGTCCGAAGAAGTTGTATTCCAACCAGGGAATACCATATTTTTCTTCCATGTGACGGCTGATGTAGTTCATCGAGCGGTAACAGTGGATGAGGTTCATCTTCACGTTGGGGGTCATCAACATTTCGTTGATAGTACCATCACCAGACCACTGAGCAACTACACGCAAACCGATTTCTTCTAATAAGATACGGCTCGCCCAAGCATCACCACCGATGTTGTAGTCACCAATGATTGCTACGTCATAAGGAGTAGAATCAAACTTCAGTGAACCATCAGCTTTAGCTTTATCGGATCTGGGGAATACCCAGTCACGAATCATGTCGTTAGCGATGTGGTGTCCCAAGGACTGAGAAACACCCCGGAAACCTTCGCAACGAACTGGAACAACTGGCTTGTCGATTTCTTTTGCAGCCTTACGAGCTACAGCTTCGATGTCATCCCCAATTAGACCGATGGGACATTCAGATTGAATGGAAACACCACGGTTAAGAGGGAAGAGGATTTCCAATTCTTGGATCAATTTCAGTAGTTTTTTGTCACCACCAAAAACGATGTCTCTTTCTTGGAAATCAGAGGTGAAGTGCATAGTACCAAAGGTGTCAACACCTGTAGTACCAATGTAGTAGTTACGACGACCAGACCAAGACCAGTAACCGCAACCAACTGGCCCGTGACTGATGTGGATCATGTCCTTAATAGGACCCCAAACCACACCCTTGGAACCTGCATAAGCACAACCACGAGCGGTCATTACACCAGGAAGAGATTTGACGTTAGATTTAACGCCGCAATCGCTCTTACCTTCTTCAAATACATTTAAGTGCTTTTCGCGTCTTTTCTTAGCTTTATCTGGGTAAGCACTAAGAACTTCTTTAATAAGTTCTTTTCTTTCTTCAACGATTTTGTTGTTTTCTGGAGGTGTCATTTTATCCTCTCCGATTCTTAGGGTTCTGGGAATAGGGGACTGAGAGTCCCCTCTAGGTTTAGTAGGGGGAGATGCAAGGGTGAAGGTCAAAGGTAAAATATAAAATTCTTCCTTTTTCCTTGTGGTACAGTATTACTACTTACCAGCAGTTTTACCAACTAACATTGCAGCGTTTTCTTCGCTTTCGAGAATACCGAATTCAATCAACAATTCTTCTAGTTCTTCCATTTCGATAGGTGTAGGAATAGCTAGGTTTTTGTTGTTGATGATCTTGGTAGCCAATGTGCGGTATTCGTTAGCTTGGTTGCTTTCGGGTGCGTATTCGTTAACAGTCATCCGACGCAATTCAGCGTGTTGAACGATGTTGTCACGGGGTACGAAGTGAATCATTTGGGTGTTCAACCGTTTTGCCAAGGTTTCGATTAATTCGATTTCTCGGTCAGTGTTACGGCTGTTACAGATCAAACCACCCAAACGCACGCCACCGGTGTGAGCATACTTAAGAACACCACGAGCGATGTTGTTAGCAGCGTACATCGCCATCATTTCACCTGATGTCACGATGTAAATTTCCTGTGCTTTACCTTCACGGTAAAGAGTGATGATATTATCCTAACAGCCTAAAATTGCTTATTTTTAACAATGTTTGCCGTAAGCATTGTCAAGGCTGAACAGTTTTTTTATTAGGGTAAATCTAGGGTATGAACAGAACACAGGAAGCATTTGCCGATTTTCAACAAACAGCCAGCAGCGATGGGGGATATATAGGCAGAATGCAAGCAGTGACAAATCAAGAAAATCACCTGACGGCAAAACTGGAAACAGAATTAAAGGCAGTAAATGCTAGAATCAAAGCTGCTAGGGTGAATGTTTCGGTCAGAAAATCTGGTAATTCACTGCAACTGAGAAGCACCCTACCCATTAAACCAGGAGATATTGATAAAAACGGTATAGGAACAAAGCAATATGATCTTTCTTTGGGTATCCCGTTTAATTTTGATGGTTTAAATACTGCGGAAGAAGAAGCTTATGAGTTAGGAAAATTGTTAGCGAGAAAACAATTTCAATGGACTGAGAAATATTTAGGTAAAACTCGCAATAAAGTTAACGCCAAAATAATTGGTGATTTGATTGCAAATTTTGAAAAAAATTATTTCCAAACTAGAAAACGTAACCTTAAAAGTGAGAACACATTTAATAGTTATTTTTATATTGCTCAAAAACACTTACCAAAGGATAAACCAGCGATAAATGCCAACTTTATTGCATCTGTGCAGTGTTGTCCATCGTCTGATAGTGTCAAAAATGAGTTAATTAAAGTTATTCGAGTATTGTGTAAATGTTCCGGTTTGGAAGTTCCAGAGCTAAGTAACTTAAAAATTAAACCTACTGCTCAACGCAAGCGTGATATCCCCACTGATGCAGACATAGAGCGGGAATATCTCAAATTTGAGGCTTACTCACTCAACCGTCCCAGTAAATTACTCACTAGGGAAGACAGAAATAACTGGAAACTGTGGCGTTGGGTATATGGGATGTTAGCTACTTATGGTATAAGACCGAGAGAGATTTTTGTTAATCCTGATCTAAATTGGTGGTTGTCTTCAGACAATACCATTAATACATGGCGGGTGAATGAAGAATGTAAAACAGGTGAGAGGGAAGCTTTACCATTATATCCGCGCTGGGTAGAGACATTTAATTTAAAAACTGATACGGAAGCCATTGAATTATTAAAAGCGAAAATTCAGGGCAAAATTACCAGTAAACAGATTAATTCGGCTCGACATGGTACAGACAGATGGTTTAGATTTGTCGGTATTCCTTTTCAACCTTATGATTTACGCCATGCTTGGGCAATTAGAGCGCATTTAATGGGAATTCCGATTAAAGCTGCTGCTGATAATTTGGGTCATTCGGTAAATATGCACACATCGATTTATCAAAGATGGTTTAGTTTAGAAAATCGCAAGGTTGCTATTGAAGAAGCTATTAAGAAAAAGTCTAAGGTGGAAGACTTGCAAGATATAGTGATTCGATTGGAGCAGGAAAATGAAAGGTTGAGAATAGAAAATGAAAGATTGCGCTTACAGATGGAAAATCCAAATTTAATACGCATAATTAATTAAATAGTAGGGTGGGTTAGCGCAGCGTAACCCACTATAACCCACCATAAACTTAAATATAATGGTGGGTTACGGACTACCGTCCTAACCCACCCTACAATAATTTAGGGATTTATGAAACGCCAAATTTATCATAAAAAATCCTGTGTGTTGAGTAGAACTAATGTTAGTGTAATAAAAATCTGTAGCCTTAACTAAATCTATGACTATACAAATTAGTATCGAACTACCAAATGATGTATTTTCCGCGCTCCGTAGTAATCCCGAAAATTTTGTTCAGGAAATGCGTTTAGCGGCGGCTGTCAAATGGTATGAAGTTGGTATGCTTTCTCAATCTAAAGCTGCTGAAATTGCTGGCGTGAGTCGTCACCAGTTTCTAGAAGCACTGCATCGTTATAATGTTTCACCTTTTCAAGTGACTTCCGAAGAATTAGCTGAGGAATTAGAGCGTGAGTAGACAATGGGTTGTAAATTCTGCGCCATTACTTAGTAAGCAATGGCTTTGCTTTTTGAATAGATAATTTTAATCTTCTTCTAACTCACCATCAAAATCAGTGAGTGATGCCTCTTCTACTTCTAATTCATCAATCTCTTCATCAATCATTCCTAGTTCTTTCTTCGCAAATACACGCCGCGCCCGTTTATCTAAAATTTTGATAATGTTTGTTTTATCTTCCTTGATAGATTCAATATCTTCTTTTTGAATCAGCACCATATAGTAACGAGAAACTTCCATCATGCGATAGGCATATTGAAAAGCGTCTCTAGTAAATTCTCCAGTAGTCACAATCATAACCACATCAGCCCCAGTTACAAAAGTCATCCCGACTTCTTTAGCAAGCACTTCAACATCTACTCGCTTGGTATTTTTGCATTGAATTTGCCAACGATGATAAACAAAGCGATCTGAGGCTGCTAAGACATCTACCTCACCTTGGCCTGTTTCATAATCTCGTTTACGCCACTTAGTAAACCGTAGGCTAGTTAAACGAATCATCCAGATAGCAAGTAATTCTAGTGCTTTACCCTTAATATGCTTATCAGCATGATCTAAGTCTTGAACAACATCTTCAAAGCTACGATTTAGTTCAGTTTGCGATATTTCTGTCATGTCTGCAATAGATTCCAGCAGTTTAGACAGCAATTCTTTCTGTGCTTTCTCAGTAAGTTTCACAAGATTGGGTTTAGCACCCCGTCCACCTGTGGTTTTCTCAGTTTCAATTAGCTCTGCATCTGTTAGAGGTTGAATAATATCTTTAACAAACGACTTGGAAGGAAATCTTACTTTATAAACACTTGTTGCGTAATTAACAATGTCATTCCATTTAGTAAAATCTGTGATGCTCATCTGGAGCATTGCCAGCAAGAAATACTTTTGCCCTGATGTGAGTGTGTAAAGTTCATCAATGTAATCCTTATCAAGTTCTAGAATGTCGTATACTTGATCCCAGTTAATTTGATCTGTTTTCTCAAAAATTCCAGCCTCTTGTAACCATTGTCGCATCGTACTGGCATATATGGCATTGGGAGATAGAGAATAGCCCATTTCTTGTAATTCGTAACCAATTAAATCAAGCTTTGGTTTATCACCTCTACTATTGATTGCCTCAATTGCTTTTAAAAGCGACATTCCAGTTAGGTTAGTGAGTATATGACGGGCAAAAATTTTCTTTACCTCTTTGGGATTATCCTGATTTTCTAAAAGTTCATTACTAAGGTTGGATACCTGATACTGCCACATATCATCTCCAATTGATTCAACTAACTTATAAGCACGAAGAGATAGAAACGTATTCATAGAAAGTTTACTACGATTATCTTCTTGCTGAGAGTTATTTTGTGTTGAGTGATTGGAGTAATACTTTCTTGAAATTGCATCCTCTAGGGCGCGGCGATCTGGCTGATAAGATATACACAGTTCAACTAAATCAGGTAATTTCATCTTTTTCGGTGTGAACTGATGCCCATAGGTAAATTTGAGTTTTTGATCTGCCATTTTGCTATTGTGTAATTGAAATAGGTCTAACTGATATGGAGTATCCTGAGCATGAATTTCTGGTGAAATCTTAATTGCGTCAGGTGCTAATTGTAAAGCTTTAGTCTTGAGTGCTTTTTTATCTACCAGTGGAGTAACAACCAATGGTGCATCATTTTCAAATCGGAACTGTGATGTTTGAATGTAATTCTCATCCAGTTCAAATGCTAACCAGCGTCGATCTAGTGTTTCAGCGACACGCCCCGTAGTATTTGAGCCAGCAAATGGATCTAAAACTAAATCACCTGGTTCTGTACAAAGTCCAATTACAAATTCAGGTAAGGCTTGAGGAAAGCGGGCGGGGTGAGGTTTAACGCCTTCTTCTTTACACCGCCTTTGGTAGTAATCATTAGAAGCAGTGTTAGAAGCTGAAATGACATTTACCGGCTGCACCATGTCATTTTCTAAAATCCAATTAAACTCACCTAGCACTGGTTTACCAATCAATGTAGATGAACCAAATTCTGAATCAATTATAATATTTGGGGGAATCGCACCGCCCCGATCATTTTTAAATTTAGTGGAAATATCATGACCAGATGGGCGCAATTTTGCTTCATACCCATTTTTCAATAGGTTTTTCATAGCATCGCTATAGGGGCGTAACACGCGTTTGTTATTTGCTTTAGGATGTGGATCTTTCGATAGCCACCACACAGTGTTTACAGCATCTTTCACCCTTTCTCTACGGACTGTTACCCACTCAGCAGGGGTAGGAAGTTTTGCTGGGTTGTACCAAAAAAGTTCCTGTGCAAGATAAAAACCTAGTCCCCCCTTTGATTTTGGTTTGCATAGTTCAACTACTAGCTCAAAATGGTAAAGTGATCTTACGGGTACTCCTTTATGCCAAGTACCTCCAATATCTACTACTAACGAGCCTTGAGGTTTTAGAATGCGGTAAAACTGAATTGCAAATTTTTTAAACCATTCAATGTATTCACAGGCATCTACATTACCGTACTCTTTTTTACGTACTAAAGCAAAGGGCGGGGAAGTACAAATTAGGTCAACACTCTCATTAGGTAACTCTGCCATCAATGCTAGGCTGTTCCCTAAGTAAGCAGCACCTAAATTAGTTAAATAGTAGGGATTACAACTAATGTTTTTGAAATTTTCGAGGGTTGACATTTTTTGCACGATTGTATTTTTCTATAACAGTCTAAGTAAGATATCTACGGTAACAAATTTTAATAAAAGTTTGCACAAGTAATACTAAGGTTAAATGGTTATATAGGAATCCGGTTTGATATCTGAAATTATTTACGTAGTCAGGTAAAAGGCAAAAGGCACGACGCAAAAGGATTTGAGGGAATTTAGGTGTACGGAGTTTTTTTCAAAAATCAAATAGGAGTCCTATATTAAATTTATTTATTTTCTTAATTTAACCATGAACCAATTATACATCACCAACCAGTAACAAATTTATCAAAATTAATGTATGGATATTGACACCAGGGACAAAATAGGGTAAATAAAAGAATACAAATCAAACAAACTGCCCATTTGTGCAAACTTTCCCAGGGAAAAAATAGGGCAAGAAAAAATAAAAAATTCAAATCAATTGAATATCAAAAACCCTAGAAATCACAGCTTAATCTTCACGGATAGGCATAGCAAAACCACCACATACAACGTCACCTAATACGTCGTAAGATACGAAATCTAGGTCTTGGTAAGCACCATTTTCTTCTAAGAAGTTGATGGCGGTGATAATACCACGACCAGCGCAACCTACACCGGGTTCTGGACCACCAGATTCTACGCAACGAACGTTACGGAAACCAGTCAGCATTACTTCTTCGATTTCGATATCTTCTACTGCACCACGTTCAGCAGCCAAGTGAAGAACGGTTGTTTGAGCTTTACTGTGTAGCATCAAACGGGTGGAGTCAGCTTTAGGGTCACAACCAACGATCAGGATGCGTTGACCCATTTCTGCCATAGCTGCTAAGGTATTTTGGGAAGTGGTAGATTTACCAATACCGCCTTTACCGTAGAAAGCTATCTGTCTAATGTTTTCGTCAGTCATGATTTATCTCCTGCAATTGGTTGGTTAGTGGGTCTGTTGGTTGACGTTCACGCCTGTTGAGCTTCAGCAGTGAGCGGTTGTAGAACGTCGCCGGGGGCGATTGTGCTTAAGCACAGGCCGGGGGCGATCGCTCCACAGCAAAATCGAGGGGTATTGGTGTCATAATGATTCAGGTTAATTTTTTGTTTATTTGGTTTCCTTTGCCACTTGTCAAGCAAATGACAAAGGAGTTACACACTGTACAAATATGTGGAGATAACAAGCAGGATTTGACGTAATTATTCGTCCAATCAATGCCCAAATCCTATTTGTTCAAAATAGAAGCCTTTAAACCGGAGACTTTAGCCATTGCAGCGCTGCTGTTTTCTGCGGATACTCCGGCTGCGGCCATTGCTGCACCCAAATGCTTGGAAACTGCATCAAAGTGTTGGTCGTTGAGTTTCATGCCTGTGTGGGTTTTTTCCATTGGACGACCAGCATATTGGTTTGGTCCTTCAAATATCTGAGAGAAGAAAGCAATTTGATGAGCGCGTTGTTTCGCCATATCGGTTTTAGCGAAGTAGCCTTTGAGGCTACCGTCTGCCATAACGCTCTTGTGAAAGGCATCAACTACTTTTTCAATTGTGGGTTGTCCACCAATGTTTTCGTACAAACTCATATCCTGATTCCTTTGAAGCGAGTGGGATAATGCAATTGGCAATTAGGTGTTGAATACTTTCACCTATGTACTATTGCTGTGTGTTCTCAGTAGGAATGAAGCATTGATGGGGCGAAAATTATCTTTCAAATCCTACTTGGTGTCCTGTTTAATAAATAACAGGCTCTATTTGTGCGGTGTGTAAATCTTAAAGTTATGGTGCGACTGCTTCGACTACTAGGTTTTTGCTGACACGATCTTGTAACCTAGCTTCGATCGCAATCTTCAGAGTGGCTGTACTGCTAGAACAAGAACCACAAGCGCCTTGAAGTACGACTTTGACTTTATCGCCTTCGACATCGTAAAGTTCCACATCTCCCCCGTCTGCAATCAGTACGGGTCTGACTTCTTCATCGAGAACTTTTTGAATGAGTGCAATTCTTTGTACGTTGGTTAGAGGTTTTGATTGCTGTGAGTTAGCAACTGCGACGCTGTGGGTGTTGAGAGCAGGTACGGCGGCTTTCTCCTTTACATCTCTTATAATATCATCAATATTTGCTAAACAGGAACCGCATCCGCCACCAGCTTTTACATAATTTGTTACCTGTTCCGCATCAGTAAGATGATTTTCTAGAATCACACGGCGAATTTTGGCTTCGCTGATACCAAAGCAACTACAAATTAATGCGCCTTCATCATCGTCGTCATGGGTAGCAAGGGGAATGCCACGATAGTTATAAATAGCGGCTTCTAGCGCTTCCTGTCCCATGACAGAGCAGTGCATTTTCGCTTCTGGCAATCCGCCGAGGTAATCTGCAATCTGTTTATTAGAAACTTTCAAAGCTTCGTCTAGGGTTAAACCTTTGACCATTTCGGTTAAAGCACTGGAAGAGGCGATCGCACTTGTGCAGCCAAAGGTTTGAAAGCGTGCATCTAATATTTTATCAGATTCTACTTCAACTTTCAAGTGTAATCTCAGGGCATCACCACAGGCAATGCTACCAATTTCTCCCATTGCAACCTTAACACCAGCTTCGCCAGTTTCTTCAATGGCTCCCTGATTTTGGGGATTGTAAAACAATTCTAATACTTTATCTGTGTAGTCCCACATGGTCAATTTTAGATTTTGGATTTTGGATTTTAGATTAGGCACTAGGGCGGGATGAGGGATGAGGAAAAATTTCCGCTCTCCCCAGTACCCATTACCCAAGACCTAGCGATGAATTAATGCTTGTTCTTGTTCTTGCAGCCAACCCGCATCATCGTTTTTGAAGGGGGACATGGCGCGTAAACGTTCGATAATACTGGGCATGACTTCGATAACTTGATCAATTTCGGCTTCTGTGCTGTAGCGACACAAGCTGAAACGAATCGAACCATGTAAGGTGGTGTAGGGTAAACCCATCGCCCGCAGAACGTGAGAAGGTTCCAAGGAACCGGAAGTACAAGCAGAACCAGATGAGGCACAGATACCGTATTTGTTTAAGGAGAGCAGAATTGCTTCACCTTCAATGTACTTGAAACCAATATTTGTGGTGTTCGGCAATCTCTGCGTTGGGTCGCCATTCACTTCACAGTCGGGAATTTTGGCGAGTAAAGTTTGTTCCAGGCGATCGCGCAATTTTCTTTCTCTTGTGGTAGCCTCTTCTAAATGCAAGAGTTCCAACTCTGCCGCTTTACCTAGAGCAATAATCCCTGGAACGTTTTCTGTTCCCGCCCGACGACCACGTTCTTGGTGTCCCCCAATTAGCAAGGGACGAAACCGCACACCACGCCGCACATACAAAGCCCCAATTCCTTTAGGAGCATGGATTTTGTGACCGGACAGAGTTAACATATCTATCGTGCTGGTCTTCATGTTGAGGGGAATTTTTCCCACTGCTTGCACTGCATCGACATGAAAGATTGCGCCGTATTCTTTAACTCTTAACCCAATTTGCTCAATGGGGAAAACCGTACCGGTTTCGTTATTGGCATACATAATTGTTACCAAGGCGGTATTTCCAGTCAGAGAAGCTTCTAATTCATTTAAATCTAGCTGTCCCTGACGATTTACCGAAAGATAGGTAACAGTATAACCTTGGGTTTCCAGTTGTTTGCAGACATTCAAAACGGCTGGGTGTTCAACCTGTGTAGTAATGATATGTCGTCTTTCTGGTTGTGCTAACAGTGCGGCGCGAATAGCAGCATTATCTCCCTCTGTACCGCAACTGGTGTAAACAATCTCTGATTCTTCAGCACCAATGAGTGCGGCTAGTTGTTGGCGGGCTGTTTTTACAGCTTTACCAAGTTGTCCACCAAAGGTGTGCATACTAGAAGGATTACCGTAGTAGTCCCGCAGATAAGGCAACATCGCCTCTAAAACTTCCGGGTCTACCTTCGTTGTGGCATTATTGTCTAGATAAATGATGCTCATCCTGATACACCTATGACTTCGCTCTGATGGCGAGATAATTTTTCGGAGAATGTTTTGGAATAATAGTTAAACCAACGTTCCCAGTAATCTTGTTTCTTAGTTAATTTTGCTAAAGAGCGGTTGTAATTAGCAAACCAGCCTTCCCAATAATCGTTGGGTTGTTTCACACAACCAGTGCAGGTGGGACAACCAGCTTTACACTGAGGAACGGAATAAACACTACCAAAGCAGTTAGTGCAGAGTTCGGGATCAATCCAATGATTACCGTCAATTACCTTCACTGCATTAGTGGGACATACAGACAGACAAAGATCACAGGAAATACATTGGCTGGTGATTTGGTAAGCCATGATTATTCTCCTTTTGAAGATAGGGGAGTGGGGAGTGGTGAGTGGGGAGTGGGGAGTAGTAAGGGATTTACTCAAGATAAGTTATCCAAATAAACGAACCACTCCAGGCACAGAGGACACCGAGTTATGAGAGTTTGAGTGGTCACTGAGCTTGTCGAAGTGTGGTTTTTTAGGTTGGGTGATTGAGTGTTTTTTTTATTTGGAAGTCCCTAAGTGGTAAATATTCCCTACTCCCTACTCCCTACTCCCTAATTCCCTAATTCCTTTACATATTGCTCGTAAAATTCCAAAGCAACTTTTTCGATTACGTCGTAAGCTTCTACGGTCTGTATTCCGGCTTCTTGCAGTTTCTCTTGAGGACAGTTACCAATTTTGGAAACTAATACTGCTTTGCAATCGGCGATCGCTGCCATGATATGCTCAAAAGTGGCTTCTTCACTAAATCCACCTTGACAATACTGGTCAATCTTGCGATGACTGACAAAGGTAACTTGATTACCATCCACTTCATAAATCTGGAATTCCTTCGCATGACCGAAGTGTTGGTTAACTAATCCACCGCCTTTGGTGGCGACTGCAACTAATATTTTGGGATTATTGGCAGATTTCTTGCCAGTACGCGCCTTGTCTTTGGCTATTTTCAGTTCTTCCTTAAACTTCTCAATTCCTTCGTGAACAAGGGTGCGTTGTTCCAAGTCATATTCTGGAGTCATTTCCAAGAATTTATCTTTGGTAAATTCCTGACTGCGGTCTTCTCCTAATAATCCTACCGCATCGGCTCGACATTGGCGACAATGGCGCATCATTTTCATGTTGCCGGCACAATTGTCTTGAACTGACTTGACCTCTTTGGGTGTGGGACCACGTTGACCTGTTAAGCCGAAATGTGTGCCGTGTTCTGGTGCAGAAATCAAAGGCATGATGTTGTGCAGGAAAGCACCGTTTTCACGAATCATTTTATTGACTTCGATCAAGTGCTGATCATTAATTCCTGGAATCATCACAGAGTTAACTTTGCACAGAATATCAGCTTCTCTGAGAGCTTGCAAGCCTTCCATCTGCTTTTCTAGCAGAATCTTAGCCCCTTCAACACCTCTATAACGTTTCCGTTTGTAATGAACCCAAGAATAAATCTGAGCGCCGATTTCTGGGTCAATGGTATTTAGGGTAATCGTAACGTGATCGATATTTAATTGTTTAATGCGGTCAATGTATTCTGGTAACATTAAACCGTTAGTTGAAAGGCAAAGTTTGATATCTGGTGCTTTGTCTGCAATCAACTCAAATGTGCGAAAAGTCTTTTCAGGATTCGCCAATGGATCACCAGGTCCCGCAATTCCGACCACTGTCATTTGGGGAATTTTGCCTGCAATCACCAAAGCTTTGTGTGCAGCTTCTTCTGGTGTTAGCAATTCGCTAACTACTCCAGGACGACTTTCGTTAGCGCAGTCGTATTTGCGGTTGCAATAGTTGCATTGAATGTTACAAGCTGGTGCAACTGCAACGTGCATCCTGGCGTAGTGGTGATGGGCATCTTCACTATAACAGGGATGTTGGGCGATGCGTTCTTGGAGCTTTTGATCCATTTCGACGGTGGTGCTGCTGTCGCATCCGCAACCACCTGATTTTGCTTGGGTTGATGCTGGTTCCTGATGGTCGGAGGTGATGAGTCCGTTAGACGGTAGTATCATTGAATTTCGCAAGGGTCAGTGGTGGGCTAAATGCCACAGTGGGAGATGCCGTTGCTACTGTCTTTACCTAAGAACTGAAGTCGCGTCTTTTAATCAGTGAACAGTTATCAGTTAACAGTTATCAATTTGTTTACTGTTGACTGAGATTCTGGTTCGGCTGGTGTGTGTCAAGTTTGAGGTCTATCTGGGGTATTTGTGTGTGAGTACAGCCGCGACTTCGATTCATTTAAGGCATGGTGCTATCTCATCCCTCCACTCACTTGGCGCTTTTGCTTTGGGCTTGGCGTTGAGTGATTGGCGATATAAGATTTATAGCAGTCGTTCTCAAATGGTCGGCGCGTTTATGGAGTATAGAATTTATTGGATTTATTACGTTTGTACTCAAATTTTCAAACCCTATCTGTGTGGGCTTTACAATCATTAAAAATTTATTTTTTGGGTAGGGGTGCTAGTATTTTTCAGTTGGGGTACGAGTATTTAAGAATAGGGGTTCAGGATTTCTTGGTACTCATGTGTAACCCAGTGGTAGAAAGGGTCTTAATCTATTTTCTCTTATTTTTTCGATACATAAATCTGTACTCAAATCAGCCTGAAATCCCATTTGAAACGACAAATACTAGGGAATTAAGGGGTAAAAAACTGGAACAGATTGATGTCCTACTACTCCAGAGTCGTGAAAAGTTCCATTCTGTATCTAACATATCATTTTTTTTGAGCTAAAAATGCAATTCATTTTTTTTTAACTTTTGCTGAGAATTAAGCGTTAAGAAATTGCATGAACGGCGTTAAACAAGGCTCTCTATTAATATCCATCATACACTTATTGATAATTTATGTCTACAAGGGCATAATGTGAATAATTACTTACTGAATTTGCTTGTTAACGGCGAATGGATTAAGGATTTCGCAAAGTTAAAATTGAGATGTCGAGGATATCCAATTATGTATCTAACCTAGCATTTTTTTTGGGAAAAAAATGCGTTTTATATTTATTTTATTTTTGAGAGATAAAAATACCTACCCATTCAAGAAACCTCACCCCAACCCTCTCCTTAGTAAGGAGAGGGAGCAGGAGTAAGGAGTGGGAATCTTATTTGCGGGGTTTACAAGGGTTTTGGAAAAGTCTAATAATTCTGCCCAAAGATACTTTCGCCCTGTCCTGTAAACTGGGTTAATGGTTCACAAGAAGCTTTTTAGTTCAACAGGGTGGCAGGAGGAAAGCATGAAAGCGGTAGTTATCCGGCGGTATGGGTCTGCTGAGGTTTTGCAGTACGAAGAGGTGGCGCAACCGCAAATCAAGCCGAATCAGCTGCTTGTGAAGGTTCATGCAAGTAGTGTTAATCCTATTGACTGGAAAATTCGCCAGGGTATGCTGAGTTTACTCTCAGGTAATAACTTTCCCTTGATTTTGGGGTTTGATTTGGCTGGGGAGGTGGTCGCTGTTGGTTCCCAGGTGACAAGTTTTCAGCCAGGAGATGCTGTTTATGGTGGTACTAGCTTTTCTGGAGGTGCTTATGCGGAATTTGCAGCTGTACCAGAAAATTTAATTGCTCCCAAGCCGAAGAATTTAACTTTTGAGGAAGCGGCTACTGTGCCTTTAGCGGCGCTGACGGCTCTCCAAGCACTGCGCGACCAAGGAAATATCAAATCAGGTCAAAGGGTGCTAATTAATGGCGCTTCGGGTGGGGTAGGTATGTTTGCGGTGCAGATTGCTAAGGCTTTGGGGACAGAAGTAACTGCTGTTTGTAGTACGAAAAATTTGGAGTTTGTGAAATCTTTGGGGGCGGATAGAGTAATTGATTATACCCAAGAAGATTTTACGGAAGAGGGTGGGCAGTATGATATTATATTTGATGCTGTGGGTAAGCGATCGCTCTCTAATTGCAAACGAGTCCTTACACCTAACGGGATTTACATTTCGACTCTACCCACACCGGAAGTTTTCATTCAGAGTCTGCTAACAGCTTTCTTTCCCGGACAAAAAGCCAAGTTTGTAATTGAAAGGCCTAATACTCAGGACTTGGTTTATCTCAAAGAATTGATTGAAGCTGGTAAAATGCGAACCGTAATTGACCGCAGTTTTCCGTTAGCTGAACTAGCTGCGGCTCATAATTATAGTGAGAGTGAACGAACTGTGGGTAAAATTGCCATAGTCATGCTTCAAGAGTGATTCAACCAAGTCTGAATTTCATGAACTAACCAACCACATTCTTCTTCATTCAACCGCCAATTTAAGCGAATGCGATGACGCTCTGTACGGATAACTACTTGCCAGTTGTTAGCTCCTGTGGAGTACAATTGATTAGAGGAATTTTCTTTTTGTTGACATACATAAATAGAGCGAATATTTGTAATCAAGTCAGAGCTTGACTCAAATTTGCCAAACCAGGAGTTCTGAAATATAAAACGTTTCTCCCTAGCATCAAAATGGATATAACCACCATAATTATCTTTTTTAATTGCATTAACATTTTTACTGAAAATTTTCTTGATTAATACATCAATTTCTTCGTTGGTTGAATCATCTAGTATCTTCCATCTAAGTGTTACCCAGACTAAAATAGTGAAACCAATAATCCCCAACAATTCAATTCCCCCAATTATAAACAAAAATACTGGAATGGGAATCAGCATTTTTTTATATGCTATTGGTTCTTTGTATCTATAAATTTCTAATTCTTCTGGAGACTTTTTAGTTACCACAAGAAAAGGTCTAATTAGGTGTATAACTGGATTGGTTTTTTTAGAAAAAGTTTGACTATAACTAGATGGTAATTTCTGATAAAGTAACTCAAGAGCTTCCTGGGCGGTAGCAAATCTTTGTTCTAAAGCTGGTTCAATTAGTTTTTCAATCCAACTAACAAAATTAGCGCTGATATTGCTATAATCTGCAAATTGAATTCGCAAATTATTCTGAGGTAATTCAGCAGGAGCTACACCTGTGAGTAAATGAATTAAAGTAGCTCCCAAACCATATAAATCAGAAGCTGGTACAGCTCGTCCCCAAAACTGTTCCATTGGAGTATAGCCAACAGTACCGACGACAGTAAAAGTTAATCTGGTGACAGCCATTCTATCTTGTACTGCACCAAAATCCACCAGATATATCTGTTTATCTTCGCCCTGAATCAAGTTACTGGGTTTAATATCCCGATGGAGAACAGCAGGGTTTAATTGGTGGAGATAAATCAAAATTTGCAAAATTTCTTTGGCAATTTTTTTGAGTTCTGGCTCAGTAAATTTTTTACCTTTTGCCAACAAATCTTGTAAAGTGGAACCAGGAATATAATCTTGTACTAAGCACCACCAACTAAGAGCATATCCTGGCTGCTGGTCAACTAAAAAGTAATCACGGTAGCGGGGTATTCTCTCATGATTGAGATTTTGTAATACTTGGGCTTCTCGCTCAAATAGTTTTAAATCTTCCCATTGAAAGTCATTACTAAAAACCAGAAGTTTCAGAATTACTAACTCATGATTTGCATTATTTAAATCTTTTGCTAGCCAGGTTTGACGACCAGCTATTGTATGCCCTAACTGTTCTTGAAGTTGATATCTTTCTTGTAATATTTGCCCTGAGTTAAACACAATATCACTCCTGTTGTTATATAAGGCTATGACTGCGCGAGGTACTTTGATTTATGATAAATTTAGCTTACTTATTAAGTAAAAATACATTATAGCGTATGGAAGTGATGCTAAGGCTTACCAGGAAAAAAACGTTAATAATGCACTTCAAAGGTTAGCAGAAATTAAAAATGCTCAAGAGGATAAACTAAAATGAATTATCACTACACAATAATTATTCAATGGTCTAATGAAGATGAGTGTTTTGTAGTCAGTCTTCCTGAATGGGGAGAGTTTTGTCATACTCACGGAGATACCTATGAAGAAGCTTGTAAAAATGCTCAAGAAGTTTTAGAAATGTTAATTGAGACAGCTTTGGAAAATGGTGAATCTCTACCAGAACCGAAAACCCTAGAACAGTCATCACAAGTAGCATGAATTTAGATCCCCGACTTCTTGAAGAAGTCGGGGATCTTTGGGTTCGTAACTTCTTGAGAATTGCTATATAACTATTTGCTTTTAGGAATAACTTTTCTAATGCCACTTTTACTAACAGTATCACCTTTGTAACGTGGGATGATATGAATACTGGTGTGCATGACATTTTGCCCGCCTGCTCGATTAATGTTCATTCCGACATTAAACCCATCAGGAGCAAATTCTGTTTTGAGAATTTCTTGAACTTTATTCACCATAAACCAACAAGCCGATTGTTCTTTAAATGGTAAATCAAAATAATTGCTCACATGACGTTTAGGAATAACTAAAGTATGTCCTTTACTTATAGGGTAGCCATCTAACATAGCATAAGCTGTGGCTGATTCCGTTAATATTGTGAGATGTTTATGAGGATTACAAAATATACAAAAATTAGTTGAATTTCGCTGTTGATTATAATGAACATATTCATAGATTTCCCGCATCTCATCTGAGTATAATGAACGAAAGGGAAGTTTAGCTAGACATTGATATGTAGGCTTTTTATGGACATAATGTTCTCTAAATCCTTCCTTTTTAATATCTCTTCTCACAGCATAATAAGCCTTACCTCCTGGTTTTAATAAATGCGATACTTCCATGAGAATATTAGCTTGTTCTTCAGGAAATAAAACATTTAAAACGTAAAAGCAAATTATTGTATCGAATTTATCTTGAGGATATTTAGGAAAATAATGAGGGTCATAGCCTGTAATATCAAGCCCTTTTTCGCTGAGGATTTTAACATCATTCCCAAAGCCACAACCAAAGTCTAGTATTTTACCTTGAAGCAGGTTTTGATTTAATAAATATTGTGCTGGAAATGATAAGTAAGTTCTTTCTATGGCGGTGAGATGGCTAAATGTATTTTTTTGCTGTTTCATGGAATTTTGAGATGCACGCTATCCTGTCTTAGCATAGCTTATACTTAAATTGCCTTAAGTGATTTCACTTAATTGCTAAGGACGGGCAAGATGCCCATCCCACAAGATGGGATAATTTATTTGGCGTTGCTGATTTGAAGTATGAACAGGATTTGTGATGAGATCAAAACCCCTGTAGAGGCGTTCCATGTCTCTACATTTAAACAGGACTTACGCAACAATTGCCAAAAATCTTGATTTATCTAACCGCCTTCGCGCAGCGTATGCCCCCAGGGCTTTAGTCGCCCGCGCGCAGCGATGCCCGCAAGGGCTGTAGAACGCCAAGAAAACGTAAATTATGCGTAAGTCCTATTAAATTCATACTTTTTTTCAGCAACGCTATTTATTTTATGGTGTTCTCTAAAGCAATTGGTGTAAGATATGTGTTTAGAAAAGTCATTATATATATTTACAAAACGTATATATACACACAGACAAGAAAACCTAAAATAAAATAAAGAAGCTTGTTTTTTACTCAGCTAAATAATAGAATAAGAATCGTAGCTGAGTATACAGATATATCATTTGTTATCCGGTCTACCTCATCTTGGCGCGCAAGTGAGTACAACTTAATATATTGCAAAATAACTTGCCTAATTCGCTGCAAACTCTTACAGGTAAAGTTTTTTGTAGTGAGTACAAAAATTCTGCCACCCCTACCCAAAAAACACCAGAACCCCCATTATTAAATACTAGCACCCCTACCCCAAGGGAAATTTTAAGTTTATCTTAAGTCAGGGTTTGAGTGGCTTGAGTACAACTGTAATTAATCCAATAAATCCAATCGCTATTGATTGTACTGTCCAGTTGGGAGTCACCTGATATAAGCATAAAAATAGCACATGGCTCTTTTAACCAGACACTACCGATGCAACAGTCATTAAACAGTATCAAAAACCGTCAGGCTGCAATCAAACCACGTTCTCCTAATACAATTTTGCTGAAAAATCTGTTCTCTGGTGCTTTTTTGCAACCGTTATTGAGTGACTTTCAAATCATCTTTGAACGGGACCCAGCAGCACGGAATTGGCTAGAGGTGGTGTTTTGCTACCCTGGGTTACACGCTCTGTGTTTGCATCGTCTCGCCCACTGGTTACACTGTCGGGGTGTGGGTTTTATCCCTCGTCTAATTTCTCACTTGGCGCGATTTTTGACAGGAATTGAAATTCACCCAGGTGCAGAGATAGGTAAAGGTGTATTTATCGACCACGGTATGGGTGTGGTGATTGGTGAAACTGCTATTGTGGGAAATTATACGCTCATTTATCAGGGCGTTACTCTGGGCGGTACTGGGAAAGAAAGTGGTAAGCGTCACCCCACTGTGGGGAAAAATGTTGTGGTGGGTGCGGGTGCGAAAGTTTTGGGAAATATTCAAATTAGCGATCGCGTCCGCATTGGTGCGGGTTCTATTGTATTGCGAGATGTTCCCCCAGATGCAACCGTCGTCGGGATTCCTGGTAGAATTGTCTCCCCCAAACCAAACGCCAAGGTTCATCCCCTAGAACATGGAAAACTCCCCGACGAGCAAGCGACTGTGATTAGTTCTTTACTCTCCCGCATCGAGAAACTAGAACAACAATTGCAAACCCAGGACAAAGAACTGTTGACAAAAAATCATTAATCATGTTTTCATCTCATAGTTCTGACCCCCTAGGCTATCAAGTTTTGCAGATTCCGTTGTGCGATCGCTGGCGAATTTGCCAACGTTTACAAGAATTAAAGATTCCCTGCTGCTGTCACAGCGATGGTTCCCTACGAGTCAAAGTAAATAACCTCCTAGAAGCCATCCTCATCCGCAGTACCGTGATGCAATTTCTCGCCTCGCGCCACGAATTAGTAGATTGGCTAGAACGCTGCTGGAACACAAAAACCTCCTAAACTCCACCTCCGCGCCTCTGCGACTCTGCGTGACACAAAACACAATCAATACCTAGCAAACGCGACTATGACCACTTGTAACAGCGAGAGAAAACTTTTAAATTTCTTACATCAAGAACTCGAACTAACAAATGCAGATATTGCTGTAGCCCAACGACATCGTAAATTTGATAATGGACCCTTACCCATGCTCCTCTGGCAATATGGATTAGTGAATTTAGCGCAACTAGAGCAGATTTTAAATTGGCTAGATGACCATCACTAACAGATTTTTTGTTTAACTTGCAGTGCGTTAGCTTGCCCACATGACACCAAATAAATGACGTGTAATTATCCGAGCAAACCACTATATTCGTTAACTTTCTTGCCAGATTTGCTATTTTGCTGTATTGAGGATTTGCTAATAGTTACCTGAATGACTCACTATTATAAAATACCTGATTTAGCCATAGTGAAAATAATTCTAAAATATACCTATATTTGGTTCTCTGCCATACAGATATGATGTTTGAATTTAGCTATGATTTAATAATCATGAAGATGAACTATTAAATCTGAGAGTTTATAGCATTTACCATTCATCATTCAGCATTTGTATTAGGCATTTACCATAACAGAATTTCCAGGTAAATCAGCTCCAAAACAGAAAGCATATTAAGAATAATTCCTAAGAGGGATGTGTGAGATGAATGAAATCTTAATTAATGACACTACATTACGTGATGGTGAACAAGCGGCGGGTGTTGCTTTTACCTTTGAAGAAAAAGTAGCGATCGCCCAATTTCTTGATGCGATTGGTGTTCCCGAACTAGAAGTGGGAATTCCCGCAATGGGCGAAGCCGAAACCCACGCCATTCTAGCAATATCTGACTTAGGTTTGCAAGCCAGTCTTCTCGGTTGGAACCGGGCGGTGCTTTCAGATATCAAAGCTTCCATCACCTGCGGTTTAAAGCGAGTACATATCGCCATTCCCGTTTCGGGAATCCAAATCGCGGCTAAATTTCATGGTCAATGGCGGGTAAGTTTGCAAAGACTCAAAGATTGTATCAGCTTTGCAGTTGATCAAGGTCTTTGGGTAGCAGTCGGCGGCGAAGATTCTTCCAGAGCTGACCCCAATTTTCTCTTAGATGTCGCCCTGAATGCTCAAGAATGGGGCGCATCCAGGTTTCGCTTCTGCGATACTGTGGGAGTTCTCGACCCCTTCAGCACCTACGCCAAAGTTAAACAGCTGGTTTCGGCTTTGTCGATTCCCCTGGAAATTCACACTCACAATGATTTTGGCTTGGCGACTGCTAACGCCTTGGCTGGTATCAAAGCCGGAGCTACATCAGTAAATACCACCGTTAACGGCGTAGGCGAAAGGGCGGGAAATGCAGCTTTAGAAGAAGTTGTCATGTCCATCAAACGCATCTATGGAATCAATTTGGGAATTGATACTCGCCGTTTGTTGGAACTTTCCCAACTGGTAGCTTCAGCATCCAATTGTCATGTTCCACCCTGGAAAGCGATTGTGGGTGAAAATACCTTCGCTCATGAATCAGGAATCCATGCTCATGGTGTACTGCAAAACCCCCTGACTTACGAACCATTTGCACCGGAAGAAGTAGGTTGGGAACGGCGTTTAGTGGTGGGTAAGCATTCTGGAAGACATTTGGTAACGAGTTTGTTACAGCAAAATGATATTTTTCTTAACCCAGAGGAAACCCAGTCTGTCTTGGATGCGGTTCGCCAGCAGTCGGTAAAGCAAAAACGCAACTTAACCGTTGAAGAACTTTTGAATTTGGTAAGAGAACAGAGGTACTCTCATGCAACCTGATGAATTAGAGCTAAATTTACCACCTGTTTTTGAAATTGGTCAAAAAGTCAGACTTCGCAAACTGATCAAAAATGATGGGACGTTTGCTGGTAAAGAAGTCGGTGAGGTGTTAGGGAACAAAGGAGATATTGGCTACATAGCAAGTATAGGCACTTATCTACAAAATTCCTATATTTATGCGGTGCATTTTTTAGAGAAAGGGTTTGTTGTCGGTTGTCGGAAAAGAGAACTAGAAGCGGTTGAGGAGAATTCATGAAAGTAATGTTGCGGATGAATGATGCGGGGACTTTAGTTGCTTACGTTGCTAAAAAAGACCTGGAAGAAGAAGTTGTTAAACAAGCAGATAGTAACGATGGGGTAGTTCTGACTTTAGCAAATGGCTGGGAATTAGAATTTAGTGAATTACCAGATAAAGCAAGTTTACCGTTAACTGTGGAAGCTAAACGGTTGTGTTAAAAGTGCTGAGTGCATGGTCGGGAATTTAAACCCTCCACCACAATGTGCGGATTTAATAAAATACACTAACCTCACCCCCAACCCCTCTCCTTACTAAGGAGAGGGGAGAGTTTGATGCAACAATTACGGTGAATATTGATCTACAAATGCGGTGGTAATTCTAGGGGTATATTACCTAGTAAGCCTTTGCGAAAATCTGTTAACAGATGTCTGGCTGTGCGTTCTACGTCGCCTTTGTAACGATGTTCGGCTAAGGCGTGTAAATAACTTTCTCCGGTGTAGGGTACGGGGTCAAGTTGGTAGCGGGTATATAAGGGTGATGGTGGTAATAAATTTCCGGCTGTCTCTTGGAGTTCGTTGAGTAAATCGATGAAGGCGGATGCTACTAATTGATTATCATAAGACGCTTGACCAATGTCATCACAAATTGCTAATTTAATCGCAGCTTCTTGATTTCCCATTCTTAAGGGGATGACTCCAGGCGCATCTAGTAATTCTAATTCTTCGGAAATTCTCACCCAACGTAACGAGCGTGTGACTCCTGGACGGGCGGCGCTTTCCACGACTCGTTTTCCTAGGAGACGGTTAATTAAGGCTGATTTTCCGACGTTGGGAAATCCAATCACTACTGCTCGCACTGGACGAGGTAACATTCCCCGATCGCGTCTTCTTTGATTGAGTTTTACCCCTGCTGCTTGGGCTGCTTTGGCGATCGCTGTTATACCTTGACCTTGTTTCGCATTGGTAGAATAGGCGATTTCTCCGTGACGCTTAAACCAATCTACCCACAGCGATCGCACTTGGGGCGAAATCATATCTAATCGGTTTAATACCAATACCCGCGCCTTATCTCCCACCCATTCGTCTATTTGGGGGTGATGTGTCGCTAAAGGTATCCGCCCGTCTCTTACTTCTAGGACTACATCTACCCGCGTTAGCTGTTCTTTTAGCTTTTTTTCCGCTTTGGCAATATGACCTGGATACCATTGGATCAGGTTTAATTTATAGTTTTGAGTTAATGACATACTTAATTACTAATAACTCCCTATTATAACATTTTTTTTAGAAGTAAATGAACCACAGAGGCACAGAGGACACAGAGGAATGAGGAACAGAGAGGTTTATTGAGTGTTTGTTTATTTGCAAGTTATCTATTTTTGATGTAAAATTAAACGATTGCCTTCGGGGTCATAAGCGTATGTTTCTCTTCCGTGGGAAGCTGTGGCGATTTCTCCGGGGGGTGGATAGCCTAATTTTTCTAAGTGTGCGATCGCTTGTTCTAAATTACTCACTTCTAAACACAAGCTTATCTGACTATTTGCTGAGTTAGCAAATTCTAATGTATGGTTTTTTTGAGGTTGAAAAATCCCCAATCTTACACCAGGAAGTTGAAATTCTGCATAAACATTGGGGATGAAAGATGTCGGTTTTTTATTAAGTAATTGGGTATAGAAATCTACTAAGTTTGCAAAATTAACAGATGCTATGGTGACGAGTGCTTCGGTATATTGGAAAACCATATTTAACAGTTATCAGTTATCAGTTATCAGTTAATTAGGCACAGTTACCATTGTGAAAAGGGATTTGTGACTAAATAGCTATTGAAATATCTGGGGTCTTGGGTTACTTCTTCCCCAACCCAAGGCGGTAATGAAATCTGTTGATTTGGATCACTGAGTTCGACTTCTGCTAAAATTAATCCTTTATTCAAACCATCAAATTCGTCTATTTCCCAAATTAAACCACCCCATTCTACTTTGTAGCGAATTTTTTCGATAAAAGGTTTTTGACACAATGTATTTAGCATTTCTTGAGCATCTTCTACAGGAATGGGATACTCAAACTCTAATCTGGAACATTCAACGCTCGGTCCTTTAATGGTTAAGTAACCTTGTTTTCCTACTATCCGCACCCGGACAGTAACTTTATCTTTTGTGGCGATGTATCCTTGACAATATACACTTCCTTGAGCTATTTTGCGCCAACTATCTTCTTTGAGTAAATATTTACGCTCGATTTCTTGCGCCATTTTGGGAAATTATGCTTTTTTTTAGTAAATCTGAAGAATATTTAAAATATTCAATTTGACTTTTGACTTTAGTGTCTATTATTATAGTATAATACAAAACAACAGGCCATCAACTTGTAAATGACCTGGAATTAAGGGAAATTTGGTGCGATCGCTCGGCAAAATTCTGGTAGTCTGATTTCCAGAACAAAGTATTGGCGACCGCACTGCTTAAGTTCTCTCATGAATATTACAGTAATTACTCAAATGAGAGAATATTCAAGTTAATTAAGGCGGATTTAGCAACCGCTCCCGATGCGTCCCGATCCACGGTCAAAGTTAAGTCCACCGTCATAGATATAGTTAGAAAGAGGTAGGTTTTCAGCAATATCCGTTCTCTGAGAAATAGCCAGAGATGACATAGACGCTTGCAAACCTACAAACAAGCCAGAGGTGAAGCGATTCATAATGTTAGTTTGGTAAGTTGATGGTAATTTCTACAAGCACAGGAAGTTTACGAAGAGAAGATTCCAAAAGGCTTTGAATATATTCTAGCAAAATTATCAGCTATGGAACATTATTTTCCGTCACATTAACGTTACATGACAACAGTAAAATAATGAAAAATAGATAATTATATACAGTTATTTTTAAGACATCAAGTGCAAAACAATGTAAAGATTTGCATATAACTTTTCTACAAGATTATAAATGCTCAAGCTGTGCGATCGCCTCAAGAATTTGTTGATAATACTCTATATTTCCGTCTCGATTATAGATATCAGCAGATTTTTGGAAATCGGCTATAGCACCTTGATAGTCTTCTAACTGACGGCGGATATCAGCGCGCAGCATATAGGCTGAAGCCCAATAAGGCTGACATTGTAAAGCTTGGTTCAAATCAGCCAATGCGGCAGTTAAGTCTCCCAGCATAGAAAGGCTACGACCTCTATTGTACCAGTCTTCAGCCCTACTAGAATCAATAGCCAAAGCTTGATGATAATCGGCTATTGCTCCGTGATAGTCTTGCAGAGCATAGCGAGCATTGGCGCGATCGCTATAAAATGTAGCAGACTGAGGATTTCTTTGTAATGCTTCGGTATAGTCTGCAACTGCACTTTGATAATCTTTGAGTGTATAGCGCAAACAAGCCCGATTGTAATAAGCTTCTACAAGGTCGGGATTTATAGCTAATGCTTGATTATAATCTGCCATTGCCTGCTTTTCATTTCTCAAAAAACGATGAGCATTACCCCGATTACAGTAGGCTGGAGAAAAGTCAGGAAACATCTGTATTGCTTGAGTATTATCAGCGACTGCTGCGGCGAAATCTTGCAAAAATTCGTAGGCAATAGCTCGGCCATAATAAGCCTCAGCTAAGTTACAATTAATCTGCAATGCCATAGTATAATCTTGAACTGCCCCTTGATAATCTCCCTGAATACGGCGAGTTGTAGCGCGATCGCAGTATCCTTGAGCTAGATGAGGATGAAGTTTGAGAGATTGATTACTATCATCAATTGCGCCTTGATAATCTCCTAACAGGCGACGAACATTAGCCCGCAAGCCGTATACTAAAGCTAAGGTGGGATTTTTTTGTAATGCTTGGCTATAATCCTCAAGAGCTTGGTAATACTCTCCTAAAGTTTCTCGAATCAAACCCCGTTCAGAGTATGCTTGGACATCATCAGGGTTGAGGATCAGCGCTTGGTTAAAGTCAGCAATTGCTTGGGGAAAATCTTTAAGACGAGAATAAACAAGACCTCGATTGTAGTAAGCTTCCGCAAAGTGGGGCTTAATTTTCAAAGCATAATTGTAATCTTTGATAGCACCCTGATTGTCTCCTAGAGCATAGCGGGCATTACCTCGATTATGGTAAACTTCCGCTAAATTGGGATCTAGTTGTAAAGCGCGATCATGTTCTGCGATCGCTTGCTGATATTCTCCTAAAATCTGGTAAATGTTACCCCGACTGCTGTAAGCTGGAGCAAAATAAGGATGCCATTGTAAAGCTTGTTGAAAATCAGCGATCGCTCCTTGATAGTCGCCGTAATTACAACGCGCCACACCCCGATTATGTAAAGCTTTCGCAATATCGCAGTTAATTTGGGTAGCTAACTCAGGACTATTTTCAATTGCTTGTTGATAATTTGCGATGGCTTGGTCGTATTTTTCTAAAGCCAAGTAGGCATTACCCCGACTGTGGTAAGATTGGGTAAAATTGGGCTTAATTTCTATAGCTTGATCAAAGTCAGCGATCGCACCCTCATAATCGCCTAAAAAGTAACGCGCATTTGCGCGGTTGCAATATGCTTCAGCGAATTGGGGATTAATTTCTAGAGCTTGATCAAAATTGGCGATCGCCCCATGATAATCTTGAAGTTCAGCGCTGAGAATGATACCCAGGTTGTAGTAAGCTTCCGCGTAGTCTGGATATAGCTGAATCGCCTGAGTATAATTTGCTATGGCTTCTTGATAGTCCCCTTGCAAATGTTTATTAAATCCCTGTTGGAAAAATTCGTCAGCATTCATCTAAGTTTGTCCGAGTTATGACACTCCCGACACTCATTGTAAGCCGATCTTAGAGGATGTTTGAAAAGTTTATGGCTAACGCCACGCTACGCTATGGGCGAATATAATATGGCTACGCTTCGCGTTAGCGATACGCTACTACACAGGCAAAGTCCAGCGACCTGGACTAATTAAAAAATGGGATTTTTAACCCGCGCAGGCGGGTTTTGTCTGTGTAGCCGCGACTTCTAGTCGCCAGGGCTAGTAATAATCGATACTTTACAAACATCCTCTTACTTTGGTATCAATTTATTTGAGCTTATTTGTGCTGCCTAGTCCCTGGAGCATCACACAACTAATCATCTATCCTGTAAGCATACCCTTAGTCTAAAAGACTCATGACCAGCAAAGAAGTATTAAGAAATGTTGCGTCAGAAATCCAACTCTTCAATGACATTGACCAGAAGGAAACGTTTTTGTTTGTTCTGGGTGCGTTATTTTCACGAGTCATTAGCTTGAGAAAAGCAGCAGAAATTATGGAAATTGAGCTTGATACATTTGTTGAGTTATTAGATTTGATGGGTTTGGAGTTTTCATATCTCATATCTCAGGATGTCACAATTGAGAGGAATTGGTAAAGCCTGTGCAGGTTGTTTTTAACTCCTCTCCATTAATTTTCCTAGCCCGGCTAGGATTTTTGGATATCTTTCTGAATTATCCTGATGAATTTTACTTACCATCTTTTGTTGCTCAGGAAATTAGTGCTAAACCTGATGAAGCTTTTCAGGAAGTGATAGGGTTAATTAATTCCGGTAATATTGTAGTCAGAGAAATTCAATTAAGTTTCTTAGCTGATAGTTTGAATATGCGCCTGGGAAAAGGAGAGTCAGAAGCTATTGCTTTAGCAATCGAGTTACAAACTGACTATATCATTTTGGATGATTTTGCAGCCAGAAAGGAAGCCATTCGACTAGGACTAAACGTTAAGGGAACTTTAGCAGTGATCAGAAAGCTTCAAATAGATGGCAAAATCACCATTAGTAGCTTAGAGCAACTGTATCAGAATATGGTGGCAATTAATTTCAGAGTTAAGCGATCGCTCTTTGATGCCATTTTTGCAGATTAGATAAATGCGATCGGCAAAGCCTCGCCAGAGGTGATCGCGTCTTAATATCATTAAGCTTCACTAGCGGACATTAATTTCAATAGTGCTTATGTACTACTAAATTTATTGGTTGATATATATCGATAACCGCTATGCTTAAACTAGATATTTGTGAAAATCTCACGAGTATGCCCTTTAGGAATAGAACTTAACTATGCTCATAGAGTTTAGTATTGGTAATTACAGATCATTTAAAGATAAAGTCACCTTTAGCATGGTTGCAGCTAATATTGTAGCCAAAGACCCAAAAATTGATGAAAACAATACTTTTGCAGTAGACGATAAACTGACATTACTCAAAAGTGCTGCAATTTATGGTGCTAATGCTAGTGGTAAGAGTAATCTGGCAAAAGCTATCAGCTTTATGAAGTGGTTTATGATTAACTCCTCTAAAGAAACTCAAAGTACAGAAGAAATAGGAGTTGAACCATTTAGACTTAGTACAGAAACTGAAACAGAACCATCTTTATTTGAAATTGTTTTTTTATTAGATGGTAAAAAGTATAGATATGGTTTTGAAGCTACTCAACAAAGGGTTATTTCAGAGTGGCTATTTTATGTTCCCAATAAAAGAGAAACTCGTATATTTGAACGTAACTTTGAAGAATCTACTGAAATCTTCAATATATCTAAAATTTTTAAAGGTGGAGGAATTGATTCAAAAACTAGGCATAATGCACTTTTTCTATCAGTAGCTGCTCAATTTAATGTTGAAATAGCTGAAAAAATACTAGATTGGCTCACAAGAAAATTAAAAATAATTTCTGGCTTAGATGACATTTCTGATTATACAGTTAGCTATTTAGCAGAAGGTAATGATAATAGATCAGACATTATTCAATTAATAAAAAAATTAGATTTAGGCATCAGAGAAATAACAGTAAAAGAAACAGAAATCAGGCTTAATTCTTTGCCTTTGCCTGAAGATACATCGGAAGAATTAAAAAAAATGATTGTGAAGAGCGGAATTGTAAAAGCAACATTAATCAAAACTGTACATCAAAAATTTGATAGTCAAGGTAATCATATATCTCTGGAATTATTTGATTTATATGAGCATGAGTCCGAAGGAACTCAAAAAATAGTTTCTATCGCCGGGATTTTGGTAGATACTTTTAAAAATGGTGATGTTTTGATATTTGATGAATTTGACGCTAGACTTCATCCTCTAATTACTAAAGCAATCGTAGAAATATTTAACTCTCAAGAAACAAATTATAATAATGCACAATTGATATTTATAACTCATGATACTAACCTGCTAAGTAACAAACTATTTCGGAGAGATCAGATTTGGTTTACAGAGAAAAATAAATATGGTGCTACAGATTTATATTCCCTAGTCGAATATCCAATCAGGAATGATGCTTCATTTGAAAATGATTATATTCAAGGCAAATATGGCGCTATTCCCTTTATTGGTAACTTAAGTCAAATTTTGGGTAATCCTGATGCCTAAAAACACAAGAAAAGCGCAAAATCGTGGTTATTCTGAGAGAAAAGTTGCAACTAGGAAATTAAGAGAAAGATTTTTAATTATTTGTGAAGGTGAAAAAACTGAACCAAATTATTTTAAATCTTTTCGTGTCCCCAAAGATGTAATAGATGTCAGAGGATTCGGATATAATCCCAGTAAGCTAGTAGAAACAGCAAAAGAGTTGAATGATAAAGGAGATTATAACCAAGTTTGGTGCGTATTTGATCGAGATGATTGCCCGAAGCAAGATTTTAAAAATGCAATCGCAAATGCTAAGAAAGCAGGATTTCAAGTTGCTTACTCGAATGAAGCATTTGAATTATGGTATTTATTGCATTTTGAATTTCTCAACACTGCACTTCCTCGCCAAGATTACACTCCTAAGTTAAATAAATTCCTAAAAAATAAATATCAAAAAAATAGCGATTTAATTTATGAAGAGTTAGAACATTTACAAGCTACTGCTATCAAAAACGCTAGAAATCTTCTCAAGCAATATGATCCGCATAATCCAGAAAGTGATAATCCTTCCACAACTGTACATCTTTTAGTCGAAGCATTAAACGAATTTATTCCATAAGCTACAAAATTTTAACCCAAACTTGATTTAACTATTTCCCGAAATGCTAGTATAGCCTCTAAAGGATCTGGTGCGATCGCATATTCCGCTAATATTACTAAATCCAGATTTGCTAATAACTCACTGTTGACAAATTGTTGATAATTTGCACCCTGCAAAATATAAACTTCAAATTGATTATTTCTAAAAAACCAAACTTCCTTGACACCTAAAATTTTATAAATTTCTAATTTATCAACCCCCCCGCTAGTTACTATTATTTCAATCGCTAAATCTGGAAATTCTTTTTCTGTCTCTATGCAGTATGATTCATCTGGTTCTGTACCGCTTCTGCTTGCTGGTTTGCGGAAAGTGGTAGAACCTAGAGGAAAATAACGAATACGTTTTTCTTGAAAATAAGCTTCTAGCAAAGAACCAATGTTTGTTTTATTCCGTTCATGGCGGCGACTTGGTGACACCAGTTCTATCACTCCATCTAAATATGTAACTCTATATTGCCGACTATCACCTAAATCATTGAGTAAAATTTCATAACTTTCCCAACTGACACCAGTAATTGTTTGTCGTTCTTCGGGATCTTCTGCTTGTAAAAGTTCAGATAATTCTTGAAGTAAAACCATATAAGTTTTTAATACCGAATTACTGCTAAATTCATTATATTTTATTTTTATATGAGGAACGAACCGCATAAAGCCTTCGGCATAGCTAGAGCCTCCGGCACGCTACCGCGAACGCTTATGGCGCTAGCCTCTCACTTTGGGCTACGGTGTGGGCTAAATTCGATCACTTGTGTGTACACCGTAGCCTTACCTTCGCGTAGCGTCTCCCTTTGGGAGAAGGAGAGGGGTTGGGGGTGAGGTTCTGTATTTGATTAAAACCCCGCATCCAGGAATATAAATTAAACAACATCCAAATCACTTTTTTGACCTCACCCCGCCTCAGAAGTCGCGTAAAACTCTCCCCTCTCCTTACTAAGGAGAGGGGTTGGGGGTGAGGTTCTATATTTGATTAAATCCGCATTCGCACCCCAACGCCGCCAACAAATCTGTTACTAAAACTGCAACCACACATGAGTTAACTAGCTGTCCCCATAAAATCAACATAAAGTTTCAGCAATATTACTGGCGATTATTAAATAATTGACTAATCATCAGAATTGATAGCGACAGGATAGGGCTGTAAATAATCACTGGTTTGAGGGTGTAAGGCTAAACAATGAATAATAATGCCAACTTTGACCGAGTTCGCTGGTACTTGCTACCGAAAATCACCCGCCAAGGTTTAATTTTGTTGCTGAGTGCGGTTTTGCTGTCTGATGCTGTGGGGGCGACACAGAGAAACCAAGGGTTGCAGATAGCACAGCAGCCAGAAACCACTCAACAAAATGCCAGTCGCGCTGCTGCGGAACGGGTTTATCAAGAGGGAGTGCAGCTTTATCAACAAGGGACAGCAGAATCACTGCGACAGGCGATTGGGAAATGGCAAGAAGCGCTGAAGCTTTGGCAACAAATTGATAATAAACGCTGGGAAGCCAACACCCTCAATAATATTGGCTTTGTCTACGACTCATTAGGAGAAAAGCAAGAAGCGCTCAAATACTACAACCAAGCTTTACCCATATACCGTGCAGTGGGTGACAAGGGAGGGGAAGCCACCACCCTCAATAATATTGGCGCTGTCTACTCTTCATTAGGAGAAAAGCAAGAAGCGCTCAAATTCTACAACCAAGCTTTACCCATATACCGTGCAGTGGAAGACAAGGGAGGGGAAGCCACCACCCTCAATAATATTGGCGCTGTCTACTCTTCATTAGGAGAAAAGCAAGAAGCGCTCAAATACTACAACCAAGCTTTACCCATACGCCGTGCAGTGGAAGACAAGGGAGGGGAAGCCACCACCCTCAATAATATTGGCTTTGTCTACGACTCATTAGGAGAAAAGCAAGAAGCGCTCAAATTCTACAACCAAGCTTTACCCATATACCGTGCAGTGGGTGACAAGGGAGGGGAAGCCACCACCCTCAATAATATTGGCGCTGTCTACTCTTCATTAGGAGAAAAGCAAGAAGCGCTCAAATTCTACAACCAAGCTTTACCCATATACCGTGCAGTGGAAGACAAGGGAGGGGAAGCCACCACCCTCAATAATATTGGCAGTGTCTACGACTCATTAGGAGAAAAGCAAGAAGCGCTCAAATTCTACAACCAAGCTTTACCCATATACCGTGCAGTGGAAGACAAGGGAGGGGAAGCCACCACCCTCAATAATATTGGCAGTGTCTACGACTCATTAGGAGAAAAGCAAGAAGCGCTCAAATACTACAACCAAGCTTTACCCATACGCCGTGCAGTGGGTGACAAGGGAGGGGAAGC